>JBIMKD010000109.1:0-14459 GCA_043673815.1 Chromatiales bacterium | reverse complement strand
TCCGTCGGCTCGTACCTTTGTTCCACGCTTCCTTCAGACCTCACCTCACGGTGACGCCCTTGCGCTTCCCTACCCTTCACCTCCACCAGGTTGGGAGAGGGACTTGCACCCTCCAAGTCAGCCGGCATGCCCGGCACGCGTTAAATTACCCCCGGCAAAGCCGGGGGCTTACCTCACTGAGTTAACCGATAACAGGCGCGAGGGATTCAGTCATTCCTGAAGGGTCCCTCGTACTAGAGGCCCGAATGATCCGGGGATACTCGGGACAGCCGAATTGATCGCATTACTACCAGCCTTGAATGAAGGTTTGGTAATGGCGGCCGGATCGCTGTCTACTTTTTAGCCGCCGGCGGGCTTGCCAATACGGTTCCTTGAAACAACCACTACATCGAAAAAGTTGTATGTTTCTATAGGAGACTCCCAGCTTGAAGTGTTTCCACCAAGGTATGTATTGAATATGATATGGCTGATAGAAAAAGTCGCTCCTGGACCGCGGATTCTCGTGTTGGCGATGCCCCAGACTTTCTTGCCATTGATCCATAGCTCGAAAAGACCATTGGCGGCGTTTGCAGGGCTGTTGAGTTTTACATGCTCTTCAACAAAATACCATTTGCCTGGTATCATTGCATAGAGCCCCCCCAAGCCTGGCCCCCCGGAAGGAGGGTTGCTGGTGCCATTGCAGCCAGTTTCGTCGCAACGGGGATTGTCCATCCAGTAGAAATAGGGAGAAAAACTCCGTGACCCGGGGAACATCAAACGGGTACTAAATCCAAGCCCTTGTTCCATGGGTTGCCCGCAGCAAGGCGAGACTTTTCCCGTATCGGTGGTTCCTCCTTCGAGGCCCGGGAGTTTCCCACCTAGGATCTTCGGAAAATTTGGATCGAATCGAACCCAATAGCCAAAGTAGGCTTCGTTCAAGTTCGCTCCGATAGGGGCTCTAAAAAGAGTACCAGACTTTGCGCCGATTGTGTTCGCTGGAAACCTATGCCTCAAGGAATTGCCTGACACGGCGTTCCCGCCGGAGACAATCGTTGCGCGTCCCGGCCCAGGTGTTGCGTTGGGTGCGCCTGTAGGGCCGGCGATGTAACCACTGGTGCCGGGAAAGTCGCTCTTCAGATCGTTCACGTTCCAGTCACCCAAAGCAGAGTCGTCAAAGTCCTGGCAAAAGACAACACCAGTTGTTGCCTGGGCTTCGGCGCAGTTGCTAGGGCCCGAAAGACTTCCATCGAGTACAGGGGGTGGAGTGGATATCACCGCCACCTTGACTGTCGCCGAGACGGTCTTAGTAGTCCCGGCACAAGTTAAATTGTAGGTTTGGCTGGAGTTGATATTCTCAACGGTCTGGCTACCCGACGTGCCTTTGCTTCCCGACCATCCGCCGCTCGCCGTGCATGATGTAGTATGTTGAGAGGCCCACGATAACGTTGCTGCGCCGCCTGCGCTTACCTGTACGGGATTCGCCGTCAATGATAACGTGGGGGGTGGATTAATAGTAATCGACTGAGAACGCTTGTTGTTGGTTTCATTCGACTCCGCAAAGCGGTTTATGTCATCGACCCACGCCATAATCGTGTGCGTACCGTATGGAATGGTGTATGGCGCGGCAGATGTACCGATGGTTTTGGACGCTCCCGCGGCCAACGGCCCGATTGTGGTGTCGCTGAAAGTTTTGGCAACTCCATCTACGGAATACCTTACACCGATAATTACACCTGGAGGGCTCGCTCCCGTTCCTTGGTTTTTCACCGTGCTGGTGAAGACTCCGTTTGCATAGGAGAGCGAGGTGACGATGACATCTGGAAGAGCCGCATACGTAGCCGCCGGTAAAGAGAGAAATAACATGATTCCCAACATCACCGTTGAACCTAAAGTCCTGGTGACGTTGAGGCGTGATTTAATATCAAACATTTCAGTACCTCCTTGTTTGCTGATAGGTGCCTGACGAAACGCCCCAGCACACAGGAGGTACTGTTGGATCGCCTGGCAACCCTGCGACCATGCCCTCATCCATTGAGGGGTTAGGCCAGTAGTTTTGCGTCCCATCCTTTCGGATGGTTTGCCTTTTTCAGTGCTCTCTTTATCTCTTGAGGTGTTGATCCACCTCGCGAGAAACATCGCTCGAAGCCCGAATCTATCGGCGCTCGCTTTTGAAGCTTTAGTAGCGGTTCCCGGGCCTTTGTCCGATGACAACTTTTCTGGTCTTACGGTACGCCGCAGCTGTTAGCCCGACTTGTAACCGATCATAAGCACAGTATAATGCTTTAGCGCGTTCGTTAGCGTTTCACGAAACCGGTTTAATTCACTGCCTCCATGATATTGATTTCGGCAGCAGAGTGCCGGATGTCCGAGTGATACTCGAGACGGCCACATTGATCGCATTGCTAATCGCTGTCTACTTTTTAGCCGCCGCCGCGACCGCCAATACGGTTCCTTGAAACAACCACTACATCGAAAAAGTTGTATGTGTCTGTAGGAGACGCCCAGCCTGAAGGGCCGCCAAGGTATGTATGGAATAGGATATGGCCAATAGAGAAAGTCGCTCCCGGACCACGGATTCTCGTATTGGCGATAGTGGTGACTTTCGCGCCATTGATCCATAGCTCGAAAAGGCCATTGGCTGCCCCCGCCGGGGTATTGAGTTTTACATGCTCTTCAATGAAATACCATTCGCCCGGTATCCATGTATAGACGCCCCCTTTGCCTGGGCCACCGTAAATTTTTCCGCTTGAATCTGGAGGCCTAGGATTGTCCATCCAATAGAAATAGGGAGAGAATTTCCGTTCTCCAAATTCCCGTTCAACGAACATCAGGCGAGAGCTGAAGCCAAACCCTTTCTTCATTTCGCGCCCGCAGCAAGGCGTTTGTCCTCCATCACTGGTTCCTCCTGTGAGACCGGGGAGTTTTCCGCCTTTGAGATTCGGAATTGATGGATCGAAACGAACCCAATAGCCAAAGTAGGCTTCTTCCAAGTTCGCTCCGATAGGGGCTCTAAAAAGAGTACCAGACTTTGCGCCGGTTGTGTTCGCTGGAAACCAATGCCTCAAGGAATTGCCTGACACGGCGTTGCCGCCGGAGACAATCGTTGCGCGTCCCGGCCCAGGTGTTGCGTTGCGTGCGCCTGTAGGGCCAGCGATGTAACCACTGGTGCCGGGAAAGTCGCTCTTCAGATCGTTCACGTTCCAGTCACCCAAAGCAGAGTCGTCAAAGTCCTGGCAAAAGACCACACCAGAATTTGACTGGGCTTCGGCACAGTTGCCAGGACCCGAGGGGCCCGCTAATGATGTGCATGCAACCATGCTCAAAAGCAAGCCCAAAGCGGCCAATTGAGAGATCCCGGCCTGGGTAGACTCTCCTTTCGCAAGGCGTTTCTTTAAAACATTAGTTAATGGCATCGTTTAATCTCCATAATGAAAGGTACGGGGAGATTTTCTACGCTCGTGGTTCTGTCTTCTCGCATGATGCTCACCTCGATAGTATTTTTTCGACAACGGCCCATACGCTTATCGCAGCCTTTTCCCAACTGTACTTGGCCGCTTGCTTCAATCCTTTTTGCCGCATGTCGTCCTGTTTTCCGCGGTCATGCAACACTCGCACAATTTTCTCTGCTATATCTGTGTGGTCGTACGGATCACAGTACAGTGCAGCATCGCCACATACCTCAGGAAGCGAAGCCGCCTTCGACACAATCACTGGGCATCCGCATGCCATCGCCTCAAGGGGTGGCAAGCCAAATCCTTCGTAAAAGGGCGGATAAACGAAGCACGCCGCAGACTCAAATAGTGCTCGTAGCTCTGCTTCGTTAACATATCCTGCATATTTGACGAAATCGGGAAAAACAGTCCGCGCCGTGCTAAAAACCTTGGGATTAGAACTTCCAGCAACGACTAGATGAAACTTCTCCGAGCCGATTACCCCAATCGCACGGGCCACTGCGCCGAAGTTCTTGTTGGGTGTGAGACTGCTTACAGCGAGAATGAATGGCCTATCCCCAATCCCCGTCCTTTGTAATATCGTGTTATCTGGCGTTTGCGCTAAGATATGTTCTGACCCTTCCTGCACTACTGTAATCTTTGCCTCATCGTAACCACAATAGCGAACTAGCTCGGAACGCGAGAACTGTGACACAGTTATCAAGTCCCTCGCCCTCTTTCCGAGTAGCGGTAACATAAACTTGTACCATGCCCTGAAAACGACACTGTAGGCGTGCGGAACCGCGTACACGGCAGCATCATGAATTACGACAAGCTGGTGGGTTTTTAAGAGCGGAGCGCTGTTACAGAGATTCAGTAATACACCGCGCCAGGCGTATAGCGGTAATTCCAACTGTTCCCATAGATGCCCAGCAAAGAGACCTGCTTGCTTGACTCGAATATGAGATAATTTGAATGGAATTTCTGTTCCTGAAGGTGTGATAAGGAGCAAAGAATATCTCGGATCAATAATCCCTGTGCCAATCAGCGCATCCAACGCCTTTACAAGCTCGGATGCGAATCGCTGCACACCGGTAAGCTTCTGAGTCAAGAAGCGCCCGTTAATGACCACGAGCATAGTGGCACTCCTCTATCGGTTATGGATTAAATTAGCTATCATTCTTGAACGCGCCGGCAGCCCGCCCTACCCGGCTCCCAAAGCTCTGCCGTAGACTGCGAGAGTCTCTTCTACCATTCGGTCAGTGGTGAAACCCACCGCCCGTTGACGTGCGACCTCCCCACAGCGCACGCGTAGCGTGTCGTCGACCAACAAACGCACGCAGGCATCGGCGAGAGCCGCCGCGTCGTCGGGTACCATAAAACCCGCCTCGCTATCTCCCATCAGGTTAGGGGCAATGCCTACCGGGGTACTGACCGCCGGCACCCCTGCTTGCGCTGCCTCCACTAGCACATAACCGAAGCTTTCGTAGCCGCTCGTAAGCAGCAGTACGTCGAACGCTTTCATCAAAGCAGACGCCTCTTCCGTGTGGGCGAGCACCACGTTGCCAGGGGACGCGCGCGTAGTTTCGGCCCGCAGGTAGCCATCGCCGATCATGCATAGCACCGCGTCGGGCAGGCGCTTCAGGATCCGAGCATGGGTATTGACTGCGAGCAAAGGGTTTTTCTGGAGGCATAACCGGCCTACGAAACCGACCACCAGGGCCGTCTCGGGCAAGCCCAACAGACGCCGAGCCTCGCTACGCGAGCGATAAGCGATGGAGGGCAATCCGTTGTGCACCACCGTGAGCCGCTGCTCGGGCAAGCCCATGTCCACGGCATGTCGCCGTTCGATTTCTGAGTTACATATGATCATTTCGGCGCGGGGGGCAAGGATCCGCTCGACGTTGGAGTAAAACCACTGAGATCCGCGACTCAGGTGAATATTGAGCGTGTACAAGGCGTGTGGGGTGTATACGCGTACTCCATGGAAGCGACTGAAAGCGAGACGGACCAGCGCCCCGCCTTTGCTGCTATGTCCGTGCAGCACATCGTAGGGTCCGTTCCGGCGCAGTCTCTGGCGGAAAGCGATCACGGTGCCCACATCCCTGAGACTCGGTCCCGTGGGCGTGTCAAACCCCCAGGTGCGCACGCCCCGCGCGACGAGCCCCTTCAAACGTTGCGCGAACAAGGGCATCAGGCGCGGCGTACCGTACCACAGGTCTACCGCGTGGCCGCGATCCAGCAGCGCATGGGCTAGATCGCCCAAGTGACGGGCGACCCCGATCCCCGAGGCCTCGGTGACAAGCAGAATGCGGAGCGAGCTTGGATTGGCCATGCGTCCAGTGTCAGACAAGGTGCGGAGCCGGTGAGGATATTCGCGTCGTCTTGATTAGGGAATCTCTGAACAAGTACTAAAAAATGAGTGAAAAGCCGCCACGAGCCGCAGATCGGCACTGGAACACTCTCGGAAGCGAGAATATTCGCCCGTCTTTGCGGTGTTTGCACCGCCTCTCTGGTGGTGCGCAGACACTACGCCCCCTGAAGCCGCAACAGCCGTCGGCGCAGGAGGTAGAGATTGGCCAATGCACAAGTAGCAAACAAGCGGTTGGCATTTTTGAGGCAGTCCCCGGTAACGCACCTTGACGAAACCGAAGATACGTTTGATGACGCCGATGCTGTGTTCGACCTTAAACCGGGTCTTAGTAAGCCGAATCGCCCCACACCCGAGTTTCCGCCCCGTGCAGCAGCTCGGGCAAGCAGGCCGAGTCATGAACGTTGGCTGCAGCGAGCGACCGAGTGATAACCTTGCTCTGACTATCGACTCCCACATGGGCCTTCATCCCGAAATATCACTGGTTGCCTTTCTTGGTCTGGCGCATCTCCGGATCGCGGTTCTTGTCCTGGCTTTTGTCGAGAAAGTGGCATTGATAATCGTGGCATCGACTATGGTCCCGCGGCTCACCTTGATCCCCTGGCGCTGCAAATACTCGTGAACCTGTTCAAAGAGTTTGCGACCCAACTCGTGTCGTTCCAACAGATGGCGAAAGCGGCAGATAGTGCTCTCATCAGGCCCGGCGATTCACTGAGATCAATGCCCGCAAAGACCTGCATCCGAAAGCTATGCTTCAGACTCATAGCTCGTTGCAAATACAGACCCATACTCAGACTCATGCCATATTGGAAGAGACTCCCCTTGGTAATGCGAGATATGCTGCACTACAATGACTATTTGCTTGGCGTGCCACCGGGGTTATTAAAGGGGCTTGCCATCGCCTGGTCAAGGATCGGATAGATATCACGGGTACGCGTTGGCTCTTGACCAGTGCCGAGGCGGTATTGGAAGCGCCGTTCACTCCATTGCAGTGGAGTAACCCCTTTCCGCGGACGGTTTACGGCTTGGGATTCAAGCCTGGCATTGCGGCGGTGGTGTGCGAATTGGGCCTATCCTCCTCTCGTAGTTGACGGGTGACAAGTAGCCTATGGACGAGTACCGGCGATGCGGGTTGTACCAGCCCTCGATGAACTCGAAGATGACCATCTTCGCTTCAGTCTGGCTCTCGCAGCGTCGGCGATCTAGCAGCTCGCATTCCAGCATGGCGAAGAAGCTCTCGCACATGGCGTTATCGAAGCAGTCGCCGACTGATTCCCATGGAGGGCCGTACGAGTACTCGAATCCGTTCGACCCATCGGGCATCGGACTGGGCTCGGGCCGATGGCGGACGACTCCGCCACGCGTAATGGCCACTGGTGGAGACCCGCAGCATGCAGCACACGATAGCCACCGGATAGTCGGCCTGATTCGCCATCACGAACTCGAACCCTTGGAGGGGATCGATCCCCTCTCCCGAGCGAACCAGGCCGCGGCTTTTGACAAGATCTCCCGTCCGATCCTGAGCTGGCGGTTTTCCCGTTGCAGGTGGGATAACTCCTGGCGCTCGGCCGTGGTCAGACCGTCGGCGCGCCGGCCTTCATCACGATCCGCCTGGGCCACCCAGTTACGGATCGCCTGCGCTGACGGCTCAAATTCCCGCGACAGCTTTTCCGGGTTGCGGCCTGACCGAACCAGCTCGACCACCTGTCGCCGGAACTCCGGCAGATATGCAGTTCTTCGTTTCGACATCGTGGACTCCTCCTTCCCAAAAGATGAAGTGTTCACGGAATGGGGTCAAGTCGGCGATAGTGAGGCCTGCTGGGACTTCCACAAAGCCCAAGACCTCAAGCGCAGTCACGCCTCACCTAGCAAGAACTGCCCAGTCATGGAGGCTGATTGACCGTCGTGCCAAAAAAGCCGCGCCCTTTCAATATCGTCTTTGGCAGCCATACGCCTATGGATGGTGTGTTTGTAGTCGGTTCTCATCATCTGGCCCATGAATTCACAAAGTATGGACATAGAGTTCTACATCTGAGCAAACCCGTAACCATCGCGCACTTGCTCAGATGGGCCAACCCGCGAGTCCGGTTCCGATTTAGAAACTGGCTTGATAATGGATACGTCGTTAACAAAGATCTTATCAATTACGTGCCGCTAAGTTTGGTGCCCTGGCGAGTCGCTCGTCGCCTCGGGAAAATGCATCTTTTCGTAACTACTTTACCATCAATCAAGTATTGCCTAAGGAAATTCGGATTTTCCGAGGTAGATGTGCTCTTAATTGATGCGCCGAGCCTTGCGGGGCTCCAGAAGTATGTGAAAGCAAGGGTGATGGGGTATCGGGCTACAGACTTGTATAGCGAACAAATTGGAGTTGCTATCGACAACGTAGAACAGGAGCTTGCGCACCAGGCCGACTTTCTGATCGGTACATCGGCGCCCGTTATGGATCGGCTAACAAGTTTAGCACCTAGTAAGCCGGTGTACCTACTTGAAAACGGGGTCGACTATGCCTTTTTCTCAATGCCAATGGACCCACCACCAGAATACCGCGAGATCTCGTCTCCGCGATTGGTGTATGCCGGCGCCTTCGATGATCGATTCGGTTATGGTATTGTGACGACCCTCGCAGATACGCTGCCCCATGCAAACGTGGTTTTGATCGGTCCGTTTTCAAAGGATGCAAGTAGGCTATTAGGCGGAAGAGACAACTTGCATTTGCTTGGACCGAGGAGTTATGCGCGGCTACCAGCCTATTTCCAACACTCCGATATCGGATTGTTGCCGCTGAGCCATCACCCGGCAAACGATGGGCGCAGTCCCATGAAACTATTCGAATATGGTGCCAGCGGTTTGCCGGTTGTTGCCAGCCGCACTATCGAACTCGCGCGACGAAACTTGGATTTCACCCGGCTCGCGATCAGTCCTCGAGAATTTGCCGAGCAAGTTGGCAGGCTGCTAGAAAATTCGGGAGAGCGATTTGAGATCAGCAGATGCGCGAAGGCCGCTTCCGCTTCACATTCGTGGACGCGGATAGCAGAGCGGCTCATCCAAGATATTTGTATCAAAGCCTTGGACGAACGAGAGGCTTGCGCCTAGGCAGTTTTGCAGCCCTTGTGTTCCTCCGTACGACACAGTCTCTTCCAATGCTAGAAACCTAAAGGGCGGCTAATTTCTAACACAAGATTGAGTGTGAAGTAAGCCGGGGGCTGTTCATGATGGGAGACACCGGATGGACATAACCGGCGCGAGGGGGATTGGAAAGTGCCGTGACCTTGTCAACCATCACCTCTCGCTCGCTGCCCATCAATACCCCATACTGCTCGACCTTCGCTACATCAATGGCCCACACCACCGTCCGCTCCTTGACCCGATCGGCCACCTCTTCCCACCGAATCTCGTTGACTTTCTGTGCACGATAGTTGCGCTTCTTCATGGCGAGAATACCTCCTGCGTTATGGGTTGCTGGCTATTGCCATCCCATAGTCTGAGGGTTCTCGCCTCTTGATTGTTATAGCTGACTACGCGGGCTACCTGGGTTGATGCAGTCAACCGGTAGTTAATTCCAACCGACGCTCAATACGCTCCAATCGTTCATCATGATGGTCAAGCCGCTTGTGCGTAACGGCAATGTCCGAGTGCAAAAGAGCTAAATCCCGGCGCATTCCAGCTACATGCTCTTCAAGCGAACTGATCCTGAGCTTCATATCGGTGATGTCATTGCGAATTACGCCAATGTCCGTACGGATAGCGCGAAGGTGTTCAATAATGAGGTTATCAACATTATCTGTCATATCCGGGTCCGGTATTTTGTTAGCTTCAGTATACCACGCGCGGAAAGCCAGCCTTAGTCTCTTCCAATATGGTATGAGTCTGAACATGGGTCCGTATTTCCAACGAGGTATGAGTCTGAAGGCTAGGGTTTGGGTCGATCATTGCCCGCATGGTGATGGACATGAACGAAACGCAGCTCAAGAAAGTGGCGCAGTTACGCGCCTTTCTCAACGGTACGCTGGCGGTCGGGTTCCAGCCTATTGGCGAGGACAGCTTGCGCTACGAGCACATCGCAGCGGTACTCAGGCGCTTGGGGTACCGCCGCCTCAAACGGCCCGATAAGGGGGTGGTGTTGCGCTATCTCGAACGCACCACCGGCTACTCGCGTCAGCAACTGACCCGGTTGGTGCGCCGTGGCCTCGATGGGGAAGTGCTCGCCAAGCGTTATGCGCCACCGTGGGAGGGTTTTCGCCGCAAGTTCACGCCCGCCGACGTCGCGCTGCTTGCCGAGACCCACGCGCTGCATGGCACGCTCGCGGGCGTTTCGGGTGACGAGATTCTGGTTTTTGCGTCTCATAGTCGCAACACCAGCTGTGAGGTCAAGCCAAAGCGCCGCCAGTTCGGGAACGTGAGCTTATCGAAGGCACAAACGGCGGTTGTGGACACCTACAATCCAAGAAGGTTACCTGCGAACACCTTTTCGGTAACCGGGCTTTGGACGCACCAATGAAGGCAGCGTGCGAAGCGATAGACACCGCCGATGCAAAGGCGACCCGGTTGACGACGCCATGAAAGCGGGACATTTCACCGAGGATGTCGCAAAAGCCCGTTGCAATTCCGTGAGCGCCTACAATTCCGAAGGCGCTGTCGCTATCCACACCCCCGAAGGGACAGAGGTGTGGATCGGGTTGCGCGCCCCGTTACTGCCAGCATATCCCTCTCAACCCGGGAAAAAACATCTGGCCATCCTGCTCCACATGAAAGACGTGAGGGCCTACACGTTTGACCGCGTGGCGTTCGTGGATTTGGACGGGCGCGGTGTACGAGACTTGTCTTCCGACGCAACATCTATTTGGGTGATCGCAGGCCCCCCGGAAGATCGACCAGAGTCAGGGCCGTATGAGCTTCGACGACTTCGGAAGTCGGCTTTGGACGAAGCACAGGTGATCGATTCGGAGCTTATTCGTGCTTTGCCCCCGTCGTCGGAAGGCTTGGCGATTTCCGGAAAAACCGCATACGTCGTCATTGACGGAGACACGGGCAAAGACAACGTCTGCAAACAGCCGGCTAGGGTCGAGATGGTGTCCTTGCCCTAGATTGCCATTTGAAGTGACGCCATCAGGAAGAAAGAGCCACGAAGAATGACCAAGATACTTGGGAGGTTGTCGGCTCAGGATTTGAACCGGTCGGGTGTTCGTTTTAGGACCAGGCTCCTTGGAATAGCTCGAAAGCCAGGGCCAGGGGCTCGTACGAGCCCCTGGCCCTGGCTTTCACGTCGAGGTTTTCGATGGCGCGGATGATTTTCATTGTGCCGCCGCCGTGAGAAGGCGCCAACAGTTCTCGGCCGCCGCCGCCACCCCGAGTGCAATGCGCATGGACTCGTTGCGCGGTGCGAGGCGCGCGGGTCCTCCGAGATGACGACGACTGTGGACAGGCCGAGCACGGGGCTCCTGCAGAAGGTAGTAAATGGCCGAGGGCGGCCAAAAAGAACGAGCGACAGCAATCGCTATGCTGCGCCGCGCATGGCGGCCATGCACACCGTCATCAAGACCCCCGGCATCAAGCCGAGGACCAGCACGGCAAGCCCGTTGAAGCTCAGCACCACGCGCGTATCCTGGCCGCAAACGATGGGCGAGATGTCGTCGGGATCATCAAAGTACATGAGCTTCACGATGCGCAGGTAGTAGTAGGCGCCGACAATCGAAAACACCACGGCAATCACCGCTAAGGACACAAATCCCGCGGCCAAGGCCTCTTTAATCACAAACCATTTAGCCCAGAAGCCCACGAAAGGTGGCACCCCCGCGAGGCTAAAGATCAGCATCAGCATCAGCAGCGCCAGCCATGGACTGCGCTCGCTCAGGCCCTTGAAGTCCTCCAACCGGTCCGACTCGAAGCCGGCGCGCCCGAGCCCGATCACCATACCGAAGGCGCCCATCCCCATGAGTGCATAGACGATGACGTAAAACATCGAGCCCGCATACCCGGCCTGGGTCGCGGCCAGTAAGCCTAACAGCATAAATCCCATATGGGCGATGGTTGAATAGGCCAGCATGCGCTTGATATTGGTTTGCGCGATCGCGACGATGTTGCCGGTCCCCATTGAAAGCACCGCCAGGACGGCGAGCATCTGCTGCCAGTCAGCGGAAAGCCCCGGCAGGCCATCGACGAGGAGCCGCATGGCAAGCGCAAAACCCGAAAGCTTGGGCGCCGTGGTGAGGAACAAGGTCACCGAGGTGGGCGCGCCTTCGTAAACATCCGGGATCCACATATGGAATGGGACTACCCCGAGCTTGAAGGCGATCCCGACGATCAAAAACACCAGGCCGAAGACCGGCAACAGGCCGTGCTCGGCGTTTTGGTACAGGGTCGCAGCCAACTGCTGTAGGTCCAGGGTGCCGGTGACGCCGTAGAGGATGGAGATCCCGTAGAGCATCATGCCGGAGGCGAGCGCGCCCAACACGAAATACTTCATCGCCGCTTCGGAGGCTGTCTGCGAGTCCCGGTGCATGGCCACCATCGCATAGAGGGCGAGCGACAGTAGCTCGAGCCCTAAATAGATCGTCAGCAGGCTGTGCGCGGACACCAAGATCAGCATGCCCAAGACGGCAAAGAGACCGAGGACGAAGTATTCGCCGTTGAATAAGGCGCGCGCGGCGAGAAAGGCACGCGAGTATACAAACACCCCCGCCGTCACCGCGAGAATGACCGCCTTGAGCACCGTGGCCATGCGATCGTTGACAAATGTCTCATTGAACGCAAGCTCCGGCTCGTCCGGATAAAGCCACACCACCAAGAGCAACGCCACCGCGAGCGTCACCTGCGACAGCCGATAGGGGGTCTCGGGATCCCGCCCCAGGACACAGGCGAGCAACACAGTGCACGCCATGAGCGCTAACCACAGCTCCGGCAAGGCGATTACGATGTTGGTCATGCGGCCTTTCCTTTTTACGGTAATCTAGGGTGCGCGACGTGGTCCACGAGATGATTGACCGTTGCGTGCATGACCTCGAGCATCGGGTCCGGCCACACGCCGAAGAGCACCACAGTGCCGGCCAAGGTCCCTAGGATCGCAAGCTCGCGGGCATCGAGATCCTTGAGGGCCGCGATCCTCTCACTACTAACCTCGCCGAAGATCACGCGCTTATACATCCATAGCGTGTAGGCGGCGCCCAGAATCAAGGTCGTTCCGGCACAGAGCGCGAACCAAAAGCTCGCCTTATAACTGCTCAAGATCACCAAGAACTCACCGACGAAACCGGAGGTTCCGGGGAGCCCGACGTTGGCCATACAGAAGACCATCATCAAGGTCGCGAAGACCGGCATGCTGTTCACCACCCCGCCGTAGTCCTGGATCTGGCGGCTGTGCAGACGCTCGTACAGCACCCCCACGCATAAGAACAGTGCTCCCGAGACAAAACCGTGCGAGAGCATCTGCACCATGCCGCCCTCGATACCCATCGCGGCGCCGTTGGGCACATCGTCGCTGTCGAGAAGCCGAAACACAACGAACACTCCCAAGGTGACGAACCCCATGTGCGAGATTGAGGAATAGGCGATGAGCTTCTTCATATCCTGCTGCACGAGCGCGACGAAACCGATATACACGACCGCGATCAGCGAGAGCGCGATCATGAGCGAATCGAAGGCGTGGCTCGCGGCCGGTGTGATCGGCAGGCTGAAGCGCAGGAAGCCATACCCGCCCATCTTCAACATAATCGCCGCCAGGATCACCGATCCGCCGGTCGGGGCCTCGACATGGGCATCGGGCAGCCAGGTGTGCACCGGCCACATAGGCACCTTCACGGCGAAAGCCAGCAGAAAGGCAATGAAGATAAGCTTCTGCGCCTCGAGCTCGAGCGGCAAGGTTTGCATCGCCAAGATCGAAAAACTTTGGCCCTTCCAATAGAGGTACAGCAACGCCACCAACATGAGCACGGAGCCGAAAAAGGTATAAAGAAAAAACTTCATGGTTGCATAGACCCGCCGATCACCGCCCCAGATCCCGATGATCAAAAACATCGGGATCAGCATCGCTTCCCAAAAAACATAAAACAGGATGGCATCTAGCGCGGCGAAGACGCCGTTCATCAGCCCCTCGAGGATGAGGAAGGACGCCATGTACTGCCCGATCCGGGTTTGGATGGACTCCCAGCCAGCCAGCACCACGAGGACGGTGGTGAAGGTCGTGAGCAAGATGAGCGGCATCGAGATACCGTCGATACCGAGGTGATAGTTGATGTCAAACGCCTCGATCCAACCCGTGCGCTCGGCGAACTGCATCGCGTGCGTACCGGTGTCAAAGCCGGTGTAGAGCGGTAGCGACAGTAGGAAAGTCACTGCTGCGATCATCAACGACCGCATCAATACCGCCTCCCGCCCTTGGGTCGCGCCCGTATAGAGCACCCACACCCCCCCCAAGATCGGGACCCAGATGACGAGACTCAGTAAAGGCATGAGCTCTTACGCTCCCTCGCCCTTCGGGAGAGGGTTGGGGTGAGGGGATTAGAATAAGGATAACTCATCGATTTATATCCCCTCATCCTCACCTTCTCCCGGAGGGAGAAGGGACTTAGTAGTTTTGTTCAACATTTGGGCGGCTACTTTCCCCAACCGTAGACGAAATAGCCCAATAACGACAGCAGGCCGAGTATCATCGCAAAGGCGTAGTGATACAAGTATCCGGA
>JBIMKD010000108.1:0-5085 GCA_043673815.1 Chromatiales bacterium | reverse complement strand
GAGAGGTGATCTGCTACAGGCCCGCACTCTCATCGACGAGGATCCGCCGCGGTACGTTTAAAACGCTTCATCGGCTTTGGCGCCGGAGATCCGCGCCGTTCCGTATCCGCCACCGCCAGGCGTTTCAATCACCAAGACATCGCCGGGCCGCATCATGGTCTCCGCGCATCCGTCCAAGGATTCTACCGTACCGTTGGCCCGCTCCACCGAGTTGCGCCCGACCTGACCCGGCTCGCCGCCCGCGAGGCCGTAAGGCGGTATGCGCCGATGGCTCGATAGGATCGCCGCATTCATCGTTTCCAGGAACCGCACCCGGCGCACCGCGCCGTCGCCGCCGCGGTGTCGGCCCCGGCCACCGCTGCCGTGGCGAATGTGAAAGCTATCAAGCAACACCGGGAAGCGCCACTCCAAGACCTCGGGATCGGTCAAGCGTGTGTTGGTCATGTGTGTCTGCACGCAGTCGGTGCCGTCGAAGCCCTCCCCGGCGCCCGAGCCACCGGCGATGGTCTCATAGTACTGATACACTTCATTGCCGAAGGTGAAGTTGTTCATAGTGCCTTGCGCGGCGGCCATCACACCGAGCGCCCCATAAAGCGCGTCGGTGACATACTGCGAGGTCTCGACATTGCCCGCCACCACTGCCGCCGGGTAACGCGGGTTCAGCATCGAGCCGGCCGGGATGATGACCGTCAAGGGCTTGAGGCACCCGGCGTTGAGCGGGATGTCATCCTTGACGAGGGTCCGGAAAACGTAAATCACCGCGGCCAGGGTCACGGCCGCCGGCGCGTTGAAGTTGTTCGCCTGCTGCGGAGAGGTGCCGGTAAAGTCGATCACCGCGGCGCGTGTGGTCCTGTCTATGGTGATCTTGACCTTAATCGCCGCGCCATGGTCCATTTCGTAAGTGAACTCACCGTCACGCAGCACCTCGATCGCTCGCCGCACCGATTCCTCGGCGTTAGCTTGCACGTGTTGCATGTAGGCCCGCACGGCTTTCAGACCGAAGTAAGCCACCATGCGGCGGAGCTCATGCACGCCCTTTTCGTTGGCGGCGATCATCGCGTGCACGTCGGCCAGATTCTGGCTCGGGTTGCGTGCGGGATAGCGGCCCGAGGTCAGGACTTTCAGTAACTCGCCCGCGCGCAAGCGGCCTTGCTCGACGAGGAGGAAGTTGTCGATCAACACACCCTCTTCCTCGATATGGCGGCTCGCCGGGGGCATAGAACCCGGCGTCATCCCGCCGATGTCGGCGTGATGCCCGCGCGACCCAAGGTAGAACAAAATGCGCTCGCCCCCCTCCTCGAATAGCGGTGTGATGACGGTCATGTCCGGCAGGTGTGTGCCACCGCGGTAAGGGGCGTTCAGCAGGTAGACGTCACCCGGACGCATCGCATCCGCGTTCGCCTGCCGCACCGCTTGCACGCTCTCGCTCATCGAGCCGAGGTGCACGGGCAGGTGAGGCGCATTGGCGACCAACTGCCCCTCGGCATCGAACAGTGCGCAAGAGAAGTCCAGGCGCTCCTTGATGTTGACCGAGTAAGCCGTGTTGGCGAGCGCCGCGCCCATCCGCTCGGCGATCGACATGAACAGGTTGCTGAATATTTCCAGCATCACCGGATCGGCCCTTGTGCCAAGCGCGGTGCTTTTCGGGCGCGGGACCTTGCGCGTGAGCACCAGACAGTCTTGCGGCGTGACCGCCGACTGCCAGCCCGGCTCGATCACGGTGGTCGCAAAGGCTTCGGCGATGATCGCGGGTCCCGCGATCCGATCGCCGGAGCTAAGCTTATCCCGCTCATAGATAGGTGTGGGATGCGCACAGCCGCCGCTCCACATGGTCACGATCTCAGCGGGTGCCGGAGAGTCGGCTGCTCTTACCTTCGCGGCAGGAGAGGGCGGTAGCGGAGGTTCTTCCGATACGTCTCCCAACCCCGTCACTTCGACCGAAACCGCTTCAACGACGAGCGGGCGATCGGCCATCAAAAAACCGTAGCGTTGGCGGTATGCCGCCTCGAACTCAGCGACCATGTGCCTCGCTGCGGCGAAATTGACCGTCAACGCGGAGTCCGTGCCCTCGTAACGCAGATGGACGCGCTCGGCTACGCCCGAGCGCTGCCCGCGAGTGTCTTGAGCGCTCAGTTCCGCACGCGCCTCCGCCGCAAGCTCCTCGAAGGCGGTGCGCAGGCCGGGCATGACCGCCGGATCGAGCTTCGCTTCGATGGCGCGCTCGCGCATGACGCTCACCTCGGCGAGCCCCATGCCATAGGCGGAAAGCACACCGGCGTGAGCGTGAATGAAGACTTTATCCATCGCCAAAGCGTCGGCGACCAAACAGGCATGTTGTCCGGCCGCCCCGCCGAAACAGCATAGACAATAGGCGGTGACATCGTATCCGCGTTGCACCGAAATCTTCTTGATGGCATTGGCCATATTTTCTATCGCGACCCGGACGAAGCCCTCGGCCACTTCCAGCGGCGACCGGCTATCGCCGGTGGCGGCCGTGATCTCCGCCGCGAGATGCTCGAACTTTCCTCGCACGATCTCGGCATCGAGCGGCTGATCGCCTCCCGCGCCAAATACGCGCGGAAAGTGCTTCGCTTGCAGTTTGCCGAGCATCACGTTGCAGTCGGTGATGGTGAGCGGCCCCTCGGCGCGATAACACGCCGGCCCGGGGTAGGCCCCGGCCGAGTCCGGGCCTACCCGATAGCGCATGCCGTCGAAGTGAAGAATCGAGCCGCCGCCCGCGGCTACCGTATGGATGCACAGCATGGGGGCGCGCAACCGTACCCCGGCGACTTGCGTCTCCAAGGCGCGTTCGAGCTCGCCCGCGTAATGGGAGACATCGGTGGAGGTGCCGCCCATATCGAAGCCGATCACCTTATCGAATCCGGCGGCGAGCGCCGTCCTCACCGCGCCGACCACACCACCCGCCGGGCCGGAGAGGATGCTGTCCTTGCCGCGGAACCGATGGGCCTCCGCCAGTCCGCCATTGGATTGCATGAACAGTAAACGCGAGCCATGAAGCTCCCGTGCCATGCGCTCAACGTAGCGGCAGAGGAGGGGCGAGAGATAGGCGTCCGCGACCGCGGTGTCGCCCCGGCTCACGAATTTCATCAGCGGGCTGACCTCGTGCGATGCCGAGATCTGCGTGTAGCCGATCTCGTGGGCTGCCTGCGCCACCTGCCGCTCGTGGAGGGAATAACGATAGCCGTGCATGAAAACAATCGCGACCGCGTGCAAGCCGCGGGCGAACGCGGCCCGCAACTCGTTTTCAGCCCCCTCAAGGTCGAGCGGTACGAGCACCTCGCCGCGGGGACCGATGCGCTCCCTCACCTCGATGACGTCTGCATAGAGCATCTCCGGCATGATGATGTGCCGCGCGAAGATGTGGGGCCGGTTCTGGTAGCCGATGCGCAAGGCATCGCGGAAACCTTGAGTTACCACCAGCAGCGTCGGTTCGCCCTTGCGCTCGAGAAGGGCATTGGTCGCGACCGTCGTGCCCATCTTCACCGACTCGATCCGCTCACTTGGGATCGGCGTATCGTGGCTGAGGCCTAAAAAATAACGAATGCCGGCGAGCGCCGCGTCGGTATAACGGCCCGGATTTTCGGAGAGCAGCTTGTGCGCGAGGATCCGGCCGTCCGGTCTCCGGGCGACGATATCGGTAAACGTACCGCCGCGGTCGATCCAGAACTGCCAGCGGGGTTTCACTTCGGACGGCTTTTCCATCGCCGGGAAGATAGCACAAACGGCAGCTTGCGCCTCCCGCCAACGCGCTAAACGTGGGTATAGATCATGGTGATCGACACGTCCTTGTGCCCGAAGAGCTCCTGCACCGTCGTGATGTCGTAACCGTTAGGACCCGTTCAACCGGCGCATACCCCCCGCGAGGTTGAGCAGCGGGGTCTCCACCAGGAAATAATAGCGATTGTCCATGAGGCAGGATGCGGGACACACCCAGCCAAACCGTGCGACGCACTCGGCGAACACCTGAAGCAGTTGCTCCCGGTCCGTATCGTCAGAAAAGATACCTTCCCGATCCCCGCTAACGGCGAGATGGTAAGATCGCGCCGGGAACCTCGAACCGAAGGGGCGGGCTATGCCGATCAGGATACCGGGAAGGCGCGTTAACACAAAACCTCTACGCCTGTTTGCTACTCCTGTTATACTCAAGTCGCCACCTGTCGCACCTTCGTTTGTATCTCCGCTCGCGAAACTTCACGCCTACTCCGGCTCCAAGGCTACCGTCGAGGACGTCTATGATTAACGGACAGTTCAAGAGTCCATAAAAGAGTGCGGCCAAACTCTTTCGACTTCTCTTCCAATGGTGTTGTTTTATAAGAGCTTTATTGACTTGCCAAAGCGCCTTGGCGCCAGCAGGTATATTAAGCGCAAAGGGGTATGCACTTAGCTCCGGTTGCGCTATGCTGGGGGTGTGGATCCCGCACCTCCCTCCGAGAACTACCCACGCACCCAGCTTGAATTCGAGGATCGCTTTGGGTCGGAGTCGGAGTGCGAAGCTTACCTGATGGCCCTGCGCTGGCCGGATGGCTTTAGGTGCCCCAGGTGTCAAGGCAGGGTTGCTTGGCGCACAACCCGGAGTCGGCTGGAGTGCGGGGGCTGTCACGAGCAGGTTTCTCTGACCGCAGGGACGATCTTTCGCAAGACTCATAAGAGCCTGCGTCTGTGGTTTCGCGCGATGTGGTGGTTGACCAGCCAAAAGTACGGAGCCAATGCGATCGGGCTGCAACGAGTTCTGGGCTTTGGAAGCTACCGGACGGCTTGGATCTGGTTGCACAAGTTGCGGCGGGCCATGGTCCGTCCCGGGCGGGACCGACTGTCGGGCAGAGTCGAGGTCGACGAGACGTTTATCGGTGGGGTCGAGGCGGGGGGAGGGCGTCGCCATATAGGCAAGAAGGCCTTGTGGCAATCGCTGCGGAGGTTCGCGGCCGTGCGATCGGCCGCATCCGCATGCGACGGATTCGCGATTCGTCGGCAGAGAGTCTTCTGCCCTTTGTGCAAGAGGCCATCCTGCCGGGCAGCGGGATAGTCACCGATGGTCTGCCGACCTACCTGGGGCTTCCGGGCTTG
>JBIMKD010000107.1:0-2614 GCA_043673815.1 Chromatiales bacterium | reverse complement strand
GCATAGCCCTTGCCTTTCTTCGTTATGACATGCAAGAGCTGGGGACCGTGCAATTGACGCAGGTTGCGAATCGTCGTCAGCAAGGCCGAGAGATCATGCCCATCGACCGGACCGATGTAATTAAACCCCAGCTCCTCGAACAGCGTGCCCGGTATGATCAACCCCTTGACGTGTTCCTCGGCGCGGCGCGCGAGTTCCCACACCGGCGGCATGGTCGACAGCACCTTCCTGCTCCCTTCCTTAACAGTGGCGTAGAGACGTCCCGACAAAACTTGAGCGATCCGGTTCGACAACGCCCCGACGTTCGGAGAGATAGACATGTCATTGTCATTCAGCACCACCAGCAGATCGATACCGAGATCCCCCGCATGGTTCATAGCCTCGAACGCGAGCCCGCCGGTCATACCGCCGTCCCCGATGACGGCGACGGCCTTGCGGCCAGACCCTTGGCGTTTCGCCGCAATCGCCATACCTAGCGCCGCACTGATGGAGGTGCTGGAATGTCCGACGCCGAAGGTGTCGTAGAGGCTTTCGTCGCGCTTGGGAAACGGCGCCAGACCTCCCGAGTGCCGGATCGTGTCCATGCGCTCGCGCCGGCCGGTGAGGATCTTATGCGGGTACGCTTGGTGGCCGACATCCCACACGATGCGGTCTTCCGGGGTGTTGAATATGTAGTGCAGCGCGATCGTGAGCTCAACGGTACCGAGACCCGCCGCGAAATGCCCGCCGCTCTTGCTCACAGAGTCAAGAACAAACGCACGCAGCTCGGCGGCCAGCGGCGCGAGCTCGGATTCTGGCAGCCGGCGCAGGTCCATGGGCGTATCGATCGTGCGCAACAGCGAGTAGCGAGTAACCATCGTCAAGCCTCGATCTAGGGAATATCACATTATGGGATACAGTTATCCGCGCTGGCAAGAATTCGTTGTAATTTTGCTGTACATTTCGTGCAAATTACAGTATCTTAATGGCATATATGCAACAAAAACGCAATTCAATTCATTGATCATTCATCGAAAAAGCCACAATGCACTGGGGGGTTACGAATGGGAGTCCCATTAATCCAGCAATTCCGTGTCGCGCGTTACGTTCTGGAACAGAAACTTCGTGGTCGCAAAAAGTATCCGTTGGTGCTCATGCTTGAACCTCTGTTTCGTTGCAACCTCGCCTGTGCGGGCTGCGGCAAGATCGATTACCCCGAGGAAATCCTGAACAAGAGGCTTAGCGTCGAGGAATGCATGGCCGCTATCGACGAATGCGGCGCGCCGATCGTATCGATTGCCGGGGGCGAGCCGCTGATTCACAAAGAGATGCCCAAGATCGTGGCGGGATTCATCCAACGCAAGAAATTCGTGTATCTATGCACCAATGCGCTCCTGCTCGATCGGCGCATGGCGGATTACGCACCCTCGCCGTATCTAACCTTCTCGATTCACCTCGATGGTAACAAGGACCGGCATGATGCTTCGGTATGCCGCGACGGGGTATACGATAAGTGCGTGGACCTCATCCGCAAGGCGCGCGCGGAAGGATTCCGCGTGACCGTCAATTGCACGCTATTCCAAGGAGAAACGGCGCCGGAAGTTGCGGAGTTCCTGGATGTTGCGACCGATCTCGGCGTGGAAGGCGTGACTATTTCGCCTGGCTACAGCTATGAGCGGGCGCCACGGCAGGATGTTTTCCTCAAGCGTAAGGAGGTCAAACAATTGTTCCGCGACGTTTTCAAACGCGGTAAGAATCGGAACTGGCGCTTCAATCATTCGCCGATGTACCTTGACTTCCTGGCCGGAAACCAGGGCTATGAATGCACGCCGTGGGGCAATCCGACGCGCAACGTGTTCGGATGGCAAAAGCCCTGTTACCTCCTCGTAGGGGAAGGCTACGCGCCTACCTACCAAGCGTTAATCGAAGAAACCGAGTGGGAGCGCTACGGGACGGGACGCAATCCAAAATGTGATGATTGCATGGTGCACTGTGGTTACGAAGCCACGGCGGTCAACGATGCCTTTGCCCACCCGCTAAAAGCGCTCCGGCTTATGCTGCGCGGACCATCGACCACGGGACCCATGGCCCCGGAGCCGCCGATCCTCTATGAACAGCAATTGCCACAAAAACCCCGCCTCGTCGCGAGCGTGGAAATTACCGGCGCGCACAGCCGCAAGCGGGTAGCCTAGCGGGTCCATGTCCGGCACGGCAATCGCTCGATGCGATGGGTTTTCTTCCTTATCCCAAGCACCCTTATCTGGATCGGGATCCTGTTGGCGCCGTGGCGCCCCTGGCGCACGGATGAATCGCTGGATGCCGCCGCTAACGCGGACGTCGACCTCGGCGATGTAACCGTTCTTATCCCGGCCCGCAATGAGGCCGCGGTTATTCAACAAACGCTAAACGCGTTGGCGCGGCAGGGACGGGGTTTCCGCGTTGTTCTGATTGACGATCAATCCGCGGACGACACGGTCGCCAAGGCGCTAGCGGGCGACATCGAGGGCCTTGAAATCGTGCGCGGAGAGTCGCTTCCCCCCGGATGGTCGGGAAAGCTATGGGCGCTTGAGCAAGGGCGGGCTAGTGTGCGTTCGGCATTGACCTTACTTTTGGACGCCGACGTCGCTCTGCGCAG
>JBIMKD010000106.1:0-6980 GCA_043673815.1 Chromatiales bacterium | reverse complement strand
CTGCTGCCGGCGGACTTCGAACAATATCGACATTACTCTCGCCTGTTCAAAGCGGCCGTCGCCGAAATCGCACCGGAAATTGAAGACCGTGGCATCGACGAGATTTATATCGATCTGACCAAGCTTCCCGGTGACACCGTTGAACTCGCGCAGCGCATCAAGAGCAAGGTGCGACGCGCAACCGGTTTGTCTTGCTCCATTGGGATCGCACCCAACAAGCTCCTCGCCAAGCTCGCCTCGGAGCTGCAGAAACCGGACGGATTGACGGTACTTTCCTATGCGGATCTCCCCACTCGTATCTGGCCGCTGCCGGCGCGGAGCATCAGCGGCATCGGCCCGAAGGCGAACGCGAAGCTCGCTGCACTCGGTATTCACACCGTTGGCGACTTGGCCCACACGGATCCCGCAATGCTGGTAGCGAGGTTTGGCCTGCACTACGGGACTTGGCTGACGGACGCCGCCCACGGACGCGATGAACGCCCGGTGGTCACGCGCCGAGAGCCCAAGTCCATTAGTTGCGAAACCACGTTCGAACACGATTTGCATCCGAAGCGTGACCGAGCGGCTCTGTCCAACATCCTGCTGGGGCTGTGCCAGCGCGTCAGTGGCGATCTCGGCCGTAAGAGTTACCTCGGGAAGACCATCGGTATCAAACTCCGCTATGATGATTTCCGGACAGTGACCCGCGACGTCACGCTAGAGGAAGCGACGGCGGATCCGGAGACCATCCGAGCTGCAGCGCGAACATGTCTTCAGCGGGTAACGCTCGATCGAAAACTACGCTTGCTCGGGATCAGGATCGCATCGCTTAGGCCGTCGCGGTACGTTGGCGAGCTCAGTACGCCCGCTGTCTGCCCTGAGGGAGACCGCGATATGAGCCATGACCCGCCGCCGGTTCATACGCAACGGTAAATTGGAATGAAATGCCAGAGCCCAACACTGCATTTAGCGGAACTCGCTGATGCCGAGCCAATCGCTCGCATGTCACGCGATCTCGTTGAGGTGGGCCTCGGTTGGTCATGGACACCGGATCGAGTGAGACGATCGATTCAGTGTCCTGATACGGTCGTTTTGAGCGCGCATGATGGCCCACGGATGCGGGGCTTTGCCATCATGGAATTCCTTGACGAGGAGGCGCATTTGGAACTGTTGGCAGTAGACCCGAGTTACCGTCGTGCAGGCCTTGGCCGACGTCTCGTTCGATGGCTTGAGGAATCCTGCACGGTGGCCGGTAGCTTCGTTGTCTATCTGGAACTGCGCGCCAGTAACCCGGGTGCCCGCGCCTTCTACCAAGCGCTGGGATATCGCTCTGTCGCTCATGTCCCTCGCTATTATCAGGGCATTGAAGCCGCGATCCGCATGGCCCGTGATCTGAGTGCCGGTTAGCGGGCCGCGCCCTGCGCTAAACTCATGCCATGCGCAAGCTGATGGCCATCGCGGTGCTGCTGCTCTTGATAGGCGGCGCGGCCTATCTTTACTATGTGCGTGGGGTTGGCGTCTCGGCCCAGATCCCGCGGCCTGCGACTATCGAACGGGCCGCGGGGGTGCGCACCTACACCTGGGGTGTAGGCACGGCCGTGCCGACACCCCGCACCGAGGTCGCCGCGGCGGTGCTCGCGGGCAAGATCTATGTGATCGGAGGATTCGATGGCCTCGGCCAGACGGTCGCGACAGTCGAGGTCTACGATCCTGCCAGCGGGCTTTGGGCAGCTGGCCCCGACTTGCCGACGCCCCGCCACCACCTAGGGGCCGTCACAGCGGGGGACGCCCTCTACGTGCTCGGCGGTTACACCGGTTCGAGCTTCGAACCCCATACCGAGGTCTACGCGCTGGATGCACGGACTACGTCATGGAGGCCAGTGGCCCCGCTGCCGGCGGCGCGAGGGGCCATGGCCGCGTCCGTGCTGGACGGCAAACTCTATCTCGTCGGCGGCGTAGGGCCCGAGGGGCTCGCGAATGAGCTTTTCGTCTACGACACCGTAGCGGACCACTGGGAGGAACGGCGGCCGGCGCCGACCCGCCGGACCACCTGGCGGCCGCCGCACTGCAAGGCCGGCTCTACCTCGGCGGGGGGCGGGAGCAGAGCTTGTCGAAGAACCTGGCCACGCTCGAGGTCTACGATCCGACGGCTGATACCTGGAACATGGGAGCGAACAGGCCCACTGCTCGCGGCGGGGTGGCGGGGGCGGCCTTCGACGGGCTCTTCGTCGTAGCCGGTGGGGAGCGTCCGGGCGCGACCCACGCGGAGGTCGAAGCCTTTGATCCAAAGAGCGGCCGCTGGCTGAGCCTGCCCCCCCTTACCGACGCCCCGACATGGCCTCGCCGCCGCGGTCGTGGGTAACGTCCTCTACGTGATCGGCGGCGGCACGCACCCCGGGCTCTCGGCCTCGGGCCGCGTGGAGGCCTTGGAGGTGCGCTGAGCCGAGCAGCGCTAAGCCGCTGTTGTATGGAATCGCTGATCCCACTTTTCCTCATGGGCGCACTATTGGCCACCTTCCTGCTCGGCCCGCCGATGCTCAAGGCTCGGCGCCGCCAGCGCCTGCAACGGACCCCTTTTTCCGCGGAGTGGGAGACAATCCTGTTCGAACGGCTGCGCTTCTACCCGCGGATGCCTGAGCTCTTAAGGCAAGAACTGCGGCGACATATCCCGGTCTTCCTCGCCGAGAAGCACTTCTACGGCCGTGGCTGGTTGGAGATCAGTGAAGCGATACGGGTGCTCATCGCCGCGCAGGCCTGTCTTCTCATACTGAACCGCAAGACCGATAACTATAGAAAGCTCCAATCGATCCTAGCTAGTCTACCCTTCGGCCTTCGTCGTCAACCGCGAGTTGGTAGACGAGGCGGGGGTCTGTACGACTCGTCGTGAGCCTCGTATCGGGGAGTCCTGGGAGGTGGGCCGGGTGATCATCGCCTGGGACGAAGTGGAGGGTGATGCAGGGGATCGCCTTGAGGGTGAGAACGTCGTCCTCCATGAGTTCGCCCACCAACTGGACCAGGAGGACAGGATCGCAGACGGGACGCCGGTGCTCGACAGCGTAGGCCGTTACCGGATGTGGGCGGAAGTGCTGGGCAGTGAGTTCCGGACCCTGCGCGACAAGGCGTCGCGCGGGGAGGCGACGGTCATGGCCTACTACGGCGCCGAGGACGCCGGCGAGTTCTTCGCCGTGGCCACAGAGTTCTTCTTCGAACAGCCGGAACGCCTGTCTAAAGAGCACCCTGCGCTCTACGTGGCGCTGCGGGACTACTACCGGGTGGATCCCGCCACATGGCATTAATAAGAGGGTAGGTGCAGGACCGACCGCCCAACACCAAAGGGGCGACCCGCAACCTTCACGTGCGACCCAGGCAGTCCGACGTGACGGCGGTGTGCATCCAGTGACGACGATGAAGCTACCAATCAACCTTGACGTCGACGACCCTGGCTGTAGAGTTCTATGCCAGTGCCATCGGGCTTCACCCTGGGCGTCGTCCTTTCGGAGATACCGTCGCCACTGGACGCCCGTGCACCTTGACTTCGTCGTTGACGATGTCTGGGCCGCGGTCCAACGTGCGTTGAATGCGGGGGCCAAGCTCGAAGGCGAGGTCCAATGCCACCCTTGGGGCTATCTCGGCACAATGAGCGACCCATTCGGCCATGGGTTCTGTTACAGTTCATAGGCAGCGGTTATGATGAGGTCGAGTCGACGGCCTCCTAGACAGAGCGTTATATGAAGAAGACATACACCGGAAGGTGCCACTGCGGCGCGGTCCGCTTTGAAGTGGACATTGACCTGAGCGCAGGTACATACAAATGCAACTGCTCGATATGCACCAAGACGAGATTCTGGCCGGCCGTGGTCAAACCGGACGCATTTCGGCTGCTCGCCGGCGAAGCGGCACTTACTGAGTATCTGTTCAACACCAGGAACAACCATCACTTTTTCTGCAAGCAGTGTGGCGTGCGCTCGTTCGGACGAGGAAATTTCCCAGATCTCGGCGGCACGGTCTACGGCGTCAACGTCACTTGCCTCGACGACGTGAATATCGACGAGCTCGTCAATGCGCCCATCACCTACGTCGATGGACGTAACGATAACTGGCAGTCAGCACCGGCCGAGACCCGGCACCTGTGAGGCCGATTCGCCCCCGGTCGCTACCTGTCTGTCGTGAATTCCTAAGTCTGCCAGAAAACCAGGGAGAATGCAGACTTACAGATGCGGTGATAGCTGCTAATCCCATTCATGCGGGAGTTATTCATCCTGGTATTTCACCTACTGGTTACTCTGTCCAGACTCGTGCGTTCCGGAGGTGTTGCGCAGCATCCTTGCCGAGTCCTGCTTCTGAAACACCGGCTTATCGTTGTAAGTCGCTCGCAGAAACGAGCTCCGAATCTCACCCCCTGGGATCGGCCTTATTGGGCGGTGCAGAATAACCGAACTGGTACAATGGCTTCAATCCTTTTTCCGCGTGAATACCTTGGATCAAATCCGCTTCGGCATCGATCTTGGCGGTACAAAAATCGAAATGCTGGCGCTCGACGAATCGGGAAAGGAATTGTTGCGCCAAAGGATCGCGACGCCTGCGAACGATTACCTCGCCACCGTAAAGGCCATAGCGGGCCTGGTGTACGCCGCTGAAAAGTCACTCGCGGCGCGCGCCAGCGTCGGCATTGCGACACCTGGCGCGGTGTCGCGATTGACGGGGCGCATCAAGAACGCCAATTCCGCTTCTCTCAACGGAAAACCATTGGTGGCGGATCTGCAATCGGCTCTGCAACGCGAAGTTCGCATCGAGAACGACGCCAACTGCTTTGCCCTATCCGAAGCCACCGATGACGCGGCGGCCGGGGCGCGCACGGTATTCGGGGTCATTCTCGGCACCGGCGTCGGCGGCGGCATCGTCATCGACGGCAAAACGCTGACCGGCGTCAACGCCATTGCCGGCGAGTGGGGGCACAAGCCCCTGCCGTTGCCCAGCACCGGAGAACTCACCCAGGCGCCGCATTGTTACTGCGGTAAGACGAGTTGCATCGAAACCTGGCTCTCCGGGCCCGGTATAATGGCCGATTATTTTCGCCTCACCGGCCAAGCGATCGATGCCGCGGAAATTGTTATGCGCGCGCACGCCGGCGATGCCGCATGCGAAGCCACGCTGCAACGTTATGAAGAGCGCCTGGCGCGTGCCCTGGCAAGCGTCATCAACGTGATCGATCCGGAATTCATCGTGCTCGGCGGCGGGCTGTCGAATATTTCGCGTTGGTATCAAAGCGTGCCGCAGCTGTGGGGACGTCACGTTTTCTCCGATCACGTCGCCACGAGGCTTTTGCCGCCGAAGTTCGGTGATTCGAGCGGCGTGCGCGGCGCGGCGTGGCTGTGGAGTCGATAGACTGTCATTGCGCATCGTTGCCTCAGCCGCCAAGCAGCTCGCGCTGCATCGGGAGCAAACCGGCCGATCCGGCCTCACCTTGGTCCGTATGCGCGGCCGGCGGACTCGGCGCTACGGCGATCCTGGAAGGTTGGGCCCCGTAAGTCACGCCCAGGATGCAATTCCAGCTCATTCGCTTTTCAGTTGCGAGATGAACGCCCGGCCCGCCGGACCTGGCGGAGCATCCTTTTTGTAGACCACGTGCATGGGCGCGTAAAGCGCTCTCGAGTGGAAGCCCTCCACTTTTATCGTCACCAGGCTGCCTGACTCCAGCTCCTTGGCGACCATGTGCCAGGGCATGTGTCCCCAGCCGAAGCCGGCTTGCAGGAACGCGTGTTTGGCTCCCAGATCCGCCAGGCGCCAGGTCAACGGCGAGAGCACGCCGAAGGTGCGGCCGTCCGAAAGGGTGGTGCGGTCGGTGAGGACCAGTTGCACGTGCTTGGCGATGGCCGTCCTCGAGATGGTTCGGCGCACTTTGGCGAGCGAATGCGCGGGCGCCACCACCGTGACGAAGCGCACATCCAGCAAGGACTCCGACTGCAAATCGTCCGGAATGGTGGGAAGCGAGCCGATGATGCCGATCCGGCAGGTTTCGTTCAGCACCAGCTGGATTACGCCGCCGAGCGCTTCCACGTAGAGCCGCAACGGTGTGTGCGGGTAAGCGTCCCGGCAAAAGCCCACGGCCCGGGTCAGCGCGGGCATCGGGTACAGCACGTCGACCACGACCGACAGTTCCGGCTCGAGCCCTTCATGGATCGAACGCGCATGCGCCTTGAAGCCGTCCATGTGATCGGCGACGGTGCGCGCGCCTTGCAGCAGCGCGCGGCCTTCGTCGGTAAGGCTCGGGTAGCGCGCGCTGCGATCGAATAGGGTCACGCCAAGCTGCGCTTCCAGATTCGCCAGGGTCTGGCTGACCACCGATTGAGCCCGTCGAAGCTTGCGCCCGGCCGCGGAGAAACTGCCCTCGTCGGCGGCCGCGATGAAAGTGCGAAGCTGATCCAGGGTGACCGCATCTAACATGGATGTATCTCCGTAAACGATGGATAGTATCTAATAATATAGGCTTCAAAAATACTTTGCTGAAGCCTACACTGTTCTCCATTGAAGAAAAACCCATCCACGGAGAACTGCCATGACCAACAACAGAAAACTGATCGCCGTGATCGGCGCGAGCGGACAGCAGGGCGGGGCGGTGGTACGCGCCGTGCCAGCCAGCGGCCAATTCAAGGTACGCGCCCTGAGCCGCAATCCAGGCAAGCAACGCGACCTAGGTGACGAAGTCGTCAAAGCAGACCTAGACCGCCCGGAAACCCTCAAAGCTGCCTTCGAAGGGGCACACGGCGTTTTTCTGGTCACCAATTTCTGGGAACAAGGTACCGACGAGCTCAAGCAGGCAACCGCGGCGGTACGCGCTGCCAAGGATGCCGGTGTCAAACACTTTATTGTCCATCATAGGGTTAAAACCACCGGCTTTTAGCCGGTTAGCTTTAGCTGCGAAAATGCTGCGCAAGGAGGTGCATCATGGACTACAGATATGGCAGTCATACAGTTTTTCAGATTGAGTATCACTTTGTATG
>JBIMKD010000105.1:0-11794 GCA_043673815.1 Chromatiales bacterium | reverse complement strand
CTCCGCCTTGCCAAGCCGACCATAGCAGAACTTCGTCAGCGTGGCGTGTATAAAAGCGTAGCGTCCCTCGGTGGATTCGATCGAAAACTCAACGATCTCGGTGCCCGCTAAAAACTCCCCGACCTGCTTAACCGTCTCTAAATGTCTGTCGTTCATGATGGTCTTCATCCTCTCATCATGAACAGTCGCCGCCTTACTTCAGACTCATCTTGTATTAGAAATAAGCCCTCCCTTCAGACTCATCTTGCATTGGAATAGACACACCGTTGCTAATTTCGTCGCTATATCGTAGTATAGCGGCGAACTAATATGTGAGCTAAGCCGCGTCGGCTGGCTCAAGGCGAGACCAGGCGGTGCCGCCGTGCCGCTCAATTTCACTGGTGCCGAGGAGCCCGCCCGGTGTTTTGGCCTCACTTTTGCTGGTGATCGCCAAATGGTTAAGCCGACCTTTATCGGAATTGGCGCACAAAAATGCGCGTCCACGTGGCTTTTCGAGATCTTGTCAGACCACCCAGAAGTCACCCTCGGTGAGCCCAAGGAGCTGGATTTTTTTTCCAGGTACTACGATCACGGGTTTCAGTGGTACGAGCGCCATTTTGCCTACCGCCCCGGGGTGCGGGCCGTTGGCGAAATCTCGCCTAGCTATTTTCACGAACCACTCGTTCCGTCTCGGGTCGAAAGCTATTTGCCGCACGTCAAGATCCTCCTGTCATTGCGAGATCCCGTTGAGCGAGCGATTTCGAACCATAAACATCAAGTCCGGACTGGTCTTTTTAGGGGTGTGGATCTAAGCTTTGAGGCCGGTCTTGCCAATAACCCGATGTATATCGAGCAGGGACTATATGCGACCCATCTTTCGAAATGGTTCGAGTATTTTCCGCGCGACCAGATCCTCGTGGTCCTTTTCGAAGATATCCTGGCTGATCCATTGGCGGTGGCCCACGCGGTCTACACGTTTGTCGGTGTGGATAGTGATCACCGCGCACAGGCCTTAAATAGGAAGTCGAACGAAAGCCATATTATTCGATATCCATTATTGGACCAGTGGCGAAAGCGGCTGCGCGCTCGGGCTAAGGCCGGGGGACTCGATTGGCTATGGAAAACAGTGGGCCGCCTAAGGCTGCAAAAACTGTATCGAAGTTTGAATCGCCTGCCTTCAGAACATGTGGTTCCGCCCGTTGCCGACGCGACTGTCCGGGAGTTACGTGTGCGCTTTGCCGATGAAGTTGCCAGGACCGAGGAACTGATCCATCGGCTCCTAGACCATTGGCGTTGAATCTGTGCCGCATTTCCTTCCCAGAGCCTGGTCCCGGTTGTTAAGCCCCATATTGATAGACTTGCCTCCGCTGGCATTTCTATTTGCATTCGTCGGCGCAATCATCGCTGGCGCTATTGTGGCTAGTGGTAACATCCTGTATGCAGCATTATTCGGCGGGGCCCTGATAGGGTTGATTATCGCAGGCTCACCTGTACTGTTGTTATGGGTAACTATAATAACAAGTCTCGTATTAGCAGGGACGGCGCGCCTCTATCTGCCAGGCCTGCAAAATATACGTTGGCTTGTGCCTGTCGCGGTGCTCGGGCTCACCGCTCATGCGTTTTTCAGCCAACTCGCGATTCCCAAAATCCAAAGGGGGAGACCGATACCCGCTATCCTCTGGTGGGCACTGGCTTTTTTTTGCATAACACTGCTTTCGACGCTCGGCAACATGCCTTCCGGCGCCCAGATGCTGCGCGGCTATAAAGGTTATTTTCAAGTCTGGGGCCTTCTTATCGCTCTGGCGTATATACCTTGGCCGGCGGTGCTAATAAACAAGTTACCTCGTGCCCTCTTGGGCATCGCTTTGTTGCAGGTGCCTTTCGCTTTACACCAGTATTTTGTCGTCGTGCCTTCGCGAGTGACGCAAGGCATCGTGCCAGTCGACATTGTGGCGGGCACCTTCGGTGCCGAGCTTGAAGGCGGGGGATTGAACGCACTGCTCTCGGCGTTCCAGTTTATGGTCGTGGCGGGGCTGATAGCACTGTGGCGTCGAGACCGCCTGTCGGGCACACGAGCATTGACCCTCAGCGCAGTTCTTTTGGTACCCTTGCTCATCAACGAAGCAAAGGTTTCGCTGGTATATGGGATAATCGTATTTCTTGTCCTCTACCGAAACGAGATTGTCCGCCCGTTGCGTTTTCTTAGGCAGGGTCTGGTTTTTACTGTGGTATTCGGCATCTTTTTGATGGCATATACCATGAACGCGCCTAGCGACAAGGTGCAGAGTTGGACTGATCTGATCATGTTTACCTATGGGTACAACGTAAGCACGAAAGAAAACCAGGAAGGAGAACTGACGCGTTGGGGTGAGTTGGAATTCTGGGCGCAAAAACATGGTGTGAAAAATCTCCCTCACACGTTACTTGGCTATGGGCTAGGCGTGTCGCGGGTGTCGGATGGCGGTGTGATGGAGTCTCTCATTCCTACAGATAGGTCATCTGCGGGCAAGGTCGGTAGCATTAATCCCGCCTTAGGGATTGGTAATACAGCCGTGGCTGCCTTGCTTTGGGAGACAGGGATCATCGGACTCTTGTGCATATTCGCGCTTTTTTGGTCGGCCTACAGATTAGCTTTTCATCTTGAGCGTCGATACGCCCAGGACCCTTGGCAAAGCGCCATATTCCGGGCAGGGCAGGCGGCGATCGCCGTGTTTTTCGTAAGTCTAGGCCACAAGAACTTGCTTGTCTTTGAAGTGGGTTTCCAGACCGTCTTAATGCTACTGTTCGGTTATTTGGTGTACTGGCATCGGAGGCATGAGTAAGCTGGATTAATAATCAGCCCCATCGCGTGGCCTGAGGAAATGATCACGGAAAAGCTATTGACAATAGTCAGTTGTATGATCTAGATAGGCGTTTTTCTCACAGAGGATCCGTGCTTATGCTCGGAGGTCTTGTTAATGGTTCTCAAAAGCTAGAAAACCCGAATCTGTCCTAGAGGTACGCTTGAAGAAAGATAACAAAGGATATTGAGGTGAGCCCGGATAGGCTTGCGGTTATTGGCAGGGTCGAGGCGAACCGTCATGGCGCTGAGCGCATCTCTATCAAACAGCGCAGCAACATCCTCCAAGCTCTCGGTCGCGCCGTATGTTCTTACTGGGCAATCGAGAGCAGCCTGTATTGGGTCTTGGATCCCACCTTGCATGATGTATGACTTCGCGGTCAACCGCCGCCGCCAACGTCACAACGAAGAACGAAGAAGTCCTCTAAGCGCGGCATCGGCGGTGATCTGCCCTGAACGACGATTATCCACTAACCCCTTAATCGAATGAAAGTTTGTGTCCGATTACCCCGACAAGCACAAGGCCAAGCATAGAGCACTGAATGCGTATTACGGAGCGGCAGCGATAGGCCGTAGCCTCCGTCATTTCCTATTGGGGAAAGGTTTCAGGCTATGCTCATCCCTTACGATCATCATACTCCTCGCGCGCCAACTGCCAGAACGGGAATATGCGACGTATATCGCGTTTCAAGCGCTTATCACGCTTATCCAGCACCTGACTGCCAGCCAGTCTGTGATGCTGCGCTACATTCCCGAGCTTAGAGCAACCGGTAATAACGTCACCGCATATCGGTTATTGCTCAACGGTATGCTATTTAGGATTGCCGTCGTCGCATGCTGCATATTCGTGCTCGTGCGTTTTTTGCCAGCGGTCGCGGAGATCTTTCATTTAAAGGCCTGGCTTTGGCTTCTGCCGTGGTACCTTGGTTTCAGCTTCATCCACATCTTAACGTTGTCGTTATATCAATCTCTGGAGTCCCTATTATGGCAAAAGCAAGCGGAATACAGCCTTGCGATAGGCAGCCTTAGCAAGCTATTGGCAATCTCAATAGGTGCTGTTTTGAGCGATCTGAATCTCGCTATCGTTGTTGGTATCGAGATATGTAGCGAGGGCCTTACGCTTGGATTGTTGATGTACGCTGGGTGGCGACGCTGGCACAAAGATCAAAGGCGTACTCAGGGAGACAGCTCTTGGCTGCGTCAAAATCGCAGGCGCGTAGCTCGCTATGGCCTCTGGGGCTTTTTGTTGGTTCAGAGCAGACTGCTATATGGAAGTGCGCCGAACCGCCTCGTGACGGCCCATTATTTGGGTACGACCGAACTCGCGATCCTCGGACTGGCGGACAGCTTGACCAACCTGGCCCGCCGGTTCATGCCAACAAGGCTGTTAGTCGGATTGATCCGCCCAGTGTTTATGGCGCGTTTCTCGTCGACTGGAGACTTCACTCAGGTTGCGCGGATGGCAGACCTAGTATACCGATTCAACATGCTCATTTTCTTGTTGCCCGTCGCGATACTAACGACCGTGGGCGAACCCCTCTTTATGTGGCTCATGGACAGCAAGTATGGAGCGGCAGCGCTTCTTTTTGCCGGTTTCTTGGTGCTCATGATTGTGGAGAGTATGCATGCGCTGGTAGAGTTGCTCGCTCAGGCCGTGGAGAAAAACGAGATCTTTCTCGCGAGTAACTTGGTTCAGTCCGCGTCGCTTTTCCTGGCCATCCCATTATTTCCCATTCTTGGGATCTGGGCTTTGGTAGGTGCCAACATTGCGGGAACGGTGGTCGCCAACGTTATCGCCATACAATGGCTCAAGCGCTGCGGGTTTGCTTTTCAGCTTCATCGAAGCTATTGTCTGCTCATCATCGTGTACGGTTGCGTATCGGCGGCACTCGGATGGCAGGTAATGAGTTCGCTCCAATCTCCGCTTCTCGCTTCTCTCTCCATCTTAGGCACGTATTGCCTGTTCGTCGTGATCAAGCCACCCTTCTCGATGGAAGAACTAGCGTTGGTTAAGAGGATCTCAAAGATAATTCCGACTTCGTAAGGTCACTATATTTAAGAAACGAAAATGAGCAATCTAACCAAATGCCATGGATCATCTGTGACGGCATGTCAAACGCGACGTGTTATTCAACAACCAGCTCGAGCGATGCCTTGCTGAGCATCCTTGTGACAGAACTTTTTCGGCTTACGTCGTGATGAGACAAGCCCTATGAACGCAAAACCTCTGCACATCCTCGTAGTTTTGTTGGTGACCACGATCGGCGACATATCGACCGTTTTTAGCCGAGAACATCTCATTGGATCCCAAGCCCCGTTATCGGAGGTTGTGAGAGCTGCTCGGGTTGCGATAAATATCACGGATGAACTCGTGATTCGTGACCCGTTCCCAAGTGCCCTCTTTGGTTTCAATATCAATTATGCGTCATTTCAAGAGGAGCTATGGGATCCCGGCACCCAATCGTTGAAGTCCGGCGTGGTCGATTACTTAACGCCGTTTACTGGCGCGCTTTATCGCTATCCCGGAGGCCTCATTGCCAATGGTTTTGATTGGTCTCAAGCCATAGGACCCGTGGACAAGCGGCAGCTTCAGCAGGTCGTAGCCGTGTTCCGCCGCCCGCCAGGCAAGGTTCTGTTCGGGATCGACGAATACTTGCATTTTCTGACGCAAGTCAATGGGCGAGGACTCTACGTATTGAACCTCGTTGGAGTTGACCCGCCGCCCCCTATGACGGAAGCCGACGAGAGCTCTCTAGCCAAACATACTCGTGGCTTAGCGAAATATCTAAACACACCCGGCCGGCCAGCGGTGCGCATAGACTATTATGAACTGGGAAACGAGCTTGACCGAGCAGACTACGAGTGGCCCCATGAGAAATATATCGAGCGATCGCGCGCGACGATTTCTGCCATTAGAGAGCTCGATAAAAATGCGCGTTTCATAGCGTTTCTACGGGACTTCGAGTGGACGTACAGGAAAGCTCCGAAGCGGGATGCAGATCCTCCAGAGCGTCTTATGGCCGATGTCATGCGTGGATTGCCTATGGTAGACGACTACTCTTTGCATCATTACTATGACGGCAGGCACAGCGGTGGTGCTTGCCGTACGGTACCTTGCTGGCTTGACCGAATGGCACGAAGTATTGAGACATTTAAATTGGTACGTGATGGTCAGAACCCACGAATCTGGGTGACCGAGCATGCAAGGACAATAAGCAAGGAAAAGGGCGGCGGGGCTTCGAGTGTCCAATTTTTTTCCACTAACCTCAGCAGTGCCATTAGTACTGCTGACTACCTTATCGCGCTGGCCCAGATCCCGCAGGTACAGGGGGCCGTTTGGCATGGACTGAACGCTCGTCCGTGGCTGCTCTTTGATGTTCCACCAAAATATCCTGTTCTGAAACCCACGCCGGTGTATTGGGGACTTCGAGTATTGCGCAAGATTGATCTTCCAGTTGTAATAGGGACCCGCACGTACAGTATGAACGTTAGCGGATACGCAGGTGGTTACGATGTGCGAGCGGTCGGCTTTCGTGATCACGATAAACAAGCCCTCGGGGTATGGGTGGTGAATCGTGCGTCCCGAGAATTAATAGCAGAGTTGGAATACACGCCCTTCAAAGGGAAAGAGGTATCCAGGTGGCACTTTCATCTCGCCGGGCAGGCCGGAATAGATCCAGACACGCCACAATTGTCGCCGAATTTGGTGCTGGAACCCAAGAAAGAACGTGCGCAATTCACAGACAGCGGGAAAACCACTTTAAACCTGCCAGCGGCATCGATATCGACGATCATATTTCGCAAAGAGATATCGCCGTCCAGTTCACCTGTGTCAATAGGGAGGTAGACCGTGTGACACGAGAAACCCCCACGTGGCCTTACGCGAGCGGCTTACGAGCATGCCTTTGGGACATCTGGATCTGTATGGTTTTTCGTGGGAGGCGCGTTCGATTCCATGCTTGCCGTGCAACGTGATGAATTGGTGATTTACGCGAGGACAATAACCCAATCCGCGGGATCGGTGCGTGCGATACCCGCATTCCTCATTATGAACGGGAGGCGGGGGAACGTCCTTTCGGCAAAGTGGGATCTATTTTAGTTCAAAAAAGGAGATGTCTATGGCCTATTTGCTACCAATGATCAAGAACACTTATCGTAAGGTCGTACCTCAATCTATTAAACAAATTCCATTAGTCACGAAGCTTGTCGAACGTCTGCTTGGACACGACGCAGTTTACGACATGGATTACTACGCGAATGATGTAGAAGATCCGGCAGTTCGAAGTGCTGGAGTGATAGCTGACTCAATCCTTCTCGATTTACAGCCGAAGACTGCTGTTGACGTTGGTTGTGGTACGGGCGCACTGCTAAAGACTTTACAAGAAAGAGGCTGTGAAGTTTTTGGATTGGAGTATTCCGAGGCTGCTCTCGAATATAGTCGTGCGAGAGGACTTGACGTTCTTAAGTTCGATCTCGAAAGAGATATCTTCAAGGATGATCGAACCTTTGATGTCGCAATCAGTATGGAAGTTGCGGAACATCTCCCGCAGAAGATAGCGGATCGTTACGTAGAATTGCTTACACGCCTATCAAGTATAGTCGTATTTACTGCGGCGCCCCCGGGCCAAGGGGGGCTTGATCACGTTAATGAACAACCTCCTTCATATTGGTTCTCCAAATTTCAAGCTCGTGATTTTAACCATGATGGGGACCTGTCGGAACGCTGGCGTAATAGCTGGAAGGCTACGGGCGTCATGGCCGATTGGTACTATAAGAATCTAATGATATTCCGACGAAATCAAGGGACTTAATTAATCATCACAGGTGCAGCCGTAGGCAATGCACAGTGATGGCTACTCACGGGATAGCGTGGGTTTAAGGAACTCTAACGAGAAAAGCGGGGGAGGTCGCGCGTTTGGCGTTGCCGGCGATGAGCTGGATCGTGCAGAACCGAGTGGATGCGCGCGCCCGGTTTCGTCCCTGCGGATTTTCATCGATGCCATACATCGCGTGGACGGAAAGGCGCTCGATGACTTACAACAGGCACCTCGCGTTGCTCTAGGATAGCTCATTACTGTCGGACGGGGTCCAAATTAGTACAGTTAAGTAAATTTGCGAATGCAGTTCCTTCCAACGCCCGCTTTCCTTCCTCATAGTTACTGATAACCCCTGCTTGCTCATCTTTTCTTATCTTCCGCAGGTTCGAAGTGGGAGTACGTCGTTCGGTGTTAATCGACAGAAAATCCCAGATCGAGTCGAAACTCAATGGGGCATGCACGAGCTCCTCGTAGATTACCTCGATATGAGATAATCTAACCCAACGCAACAATATCCTTGCTTGACCGGCTAAAAAATGGGCTTTTTGGCGAATTTTCGCTAAAGATGGTTCAAGCGTACCAGATGCACTATACGTATCCGATGCCTCCAGAGATAGACCAATATTTCCAGATAAAAGCATAACTGTGCGTACATCAACTTGAATCCCACGGTCCCGGGCTGGTTATACAACTATCCAGGTACGAAAAAACAGAGAAAGGCCGGAATTCACCATTCTTTGGTTGTCTCTCGATAAACCGAGGAAAGTCGAGCGATCCACCCATGCCACCTACGCTTCTCCCTCGCTCGTGGCAGAAATAGCTCCATATGCCTCCGCATCATCTATGCTTTTGAGCACGTCAACAAGCGACGTCGAACCGCTACGCGCCGAGGTCAAGATCGCAAAATTGTTCGTTTCGTTTGCCATATATTTGGGTGTAACTCTCGTCTACCTGGAAAGCAAAACTGCCCGATCTATGTTAACGTACGGTTGGCAGGTTGAACGCTGCCTTGCCCAACGGGCGATGGAGAAAAAATTAATTTTATCGAGCCCGGTGACCGGGCCGAATGGGAACAATGAGTGTTTTAATGCGGTTTTCCCTTCAACCGCTGGGCTTTTTAGTCGCTCCGCGAGACGCGTGTTGTCATTGCGCGGTGGCACAGCGACCGGCCTCATGGGGCGTTGGCGGACAAACACCAGTGGTCTTTGCGGCGGGGAGGCGGCAGCAGCGCGCTAACAGTAATGCCCTAATTGTACTGGTCAAACGAAATAAATATTCCACTGGCACCATATGAAGATAATTTACATCGTATCCTCTCCCAGAAGCGGTTCGACGCTGCTTAGCCTGCTATTAGGAAAACACCCATTGGTCGCTAATTTGGGAGAGGTTTGGTTTATTCCTAAACACCTTGCATTAAAAGAATTGTGTACGTGCGGAATACCTCTATTTAGGTGTGATAAGTGGGCCGACGTGTTCGATTTATTACATACGCGTACCGGCGTCGATCTCCGTGCATCCCCATATGGCCTTTATCTGGGTGAGGTGATCAAACGCGGTGGACGGCTTGTCGATCACACGTACCAAACGCCTTGGCGTGTGCTACAGGCCGCGGCGCATGAAGCTGCTGACAAAGTCGTTTTTGGTCTGTCGGCCCGGTTTCGCACAGCACGGTGTACGCTACCTTGGATCAGAAAAAGTCTTAAGAATACGCTTTTGTTGTACGAGACAGCAGCGCAGAGTTGGAGCAAACAGTTAGTAGTCGATGCCTCAAAGAGGTGCAGGGTTGGTGTACATTTATATAGGCACTTACCGGAGAGCGTGCGCATCATACATCTAGTCCGAGATGGCCGAGGTGTTGCGGCCTCGCGCCTTAAACAGATGCCCGTCAAACAAGCCGCAGCGCACTGGAGTCGTTATCACGCGTATACGGTTAAGCTCCTGGGACAATGGGTTGCACCCGAACATAGAAAACTACTACGATATGAAGACCTTGCGGCATCACCGGAAGCGCATCTACGTGCTATATGTGAATGGCTTGACATTCCGTTTTCTGATCAAATGCTCAGCTTTGATAAAACGCAAATCATACACTCCGCGGGTGGTAACGCCGCACGATTTAATATATTGTCCGGTATTTCACGCCCAGACCAACGCTGGCGCTCTCTCCTCAGCACCCAAGATCTCGATGTCTTCGAACGCGCCGCAGGGAAATTAAATCGGCAGTTGGGATTCCAATAGTATTGGCGAAGGCTTTACCGTCGCGTAGCGTCAGGACCAGGAAATAACGTTAGTCACGATGTCCCCTAAGCTGCTCTCGCTCAATACCTATTACTATCGCCGCGGCGGTTCCGAAACCGTGTTTTTTGACCACGATGCTCTGTTCCGCTCGCTGGGGTGGGAAACCGCGGTTTTTGCCATGAAACACCCGAACAATGAGCCCTCCCCCTGGGGCCGTTTCTTCATAGAGGAGATGGAGTTCGGCTTTAAGTATAGCCCGGTGCAAAAATTAGCGATGGCCGGTAAGGTTATCTATTCGCTGGAAGCTCGGTTTAAGCTAGCAAGTCTGTTGAGTGTTTTCCGACCGGATATTGCTCATGCTCACCTCATCTACCATCACCTTTCGCCTTCAGTGTTGACTCTGCTCCGCGCGCGCGGTATCCCGACTGTGATGACCGCACATGACCTGAAGGTGGCTTGCCCGGCGTACAGGATGCTGAACAGAGGGGGCATATGTGAAAAGTGCAAGAACGGTAACCTGGTGCACGTGGCGCTGAATCGGTGCATAAACCATTCACTTGCGGTTAGCTTGCTCATCATGGTGGAGTCCAGCATCCATAAAGCGCTTGGACTCTATCGTAATAATCTGGACCGCATCGTGGTACCGAGCATGTTTTATCGCGACAAACTCGTCGAATGGGGCTGGCCGCCCGAAAAGCTCGTGCATATTCCAAATTTTATTCGTGGGGAACGATTTCGGCCGCAGTTCGAACCCGGTGGCTATTTCCTCTACTTCGGTCGCCTCGCGCCTGAGAAAGGATTACGTACTCTTATAAGCGCCGCTAAAGCATCGCGAATAAAGTTATATATTGTTGGCGAGGGACCAATAGAGTACGAATTAAGACAGCTTGCGCTTGACGCAAATGGAAGGATCCAGTTTCTTGGGCGGCTACTTGGTGAAAGACTTTTCGATGTAGTGCGCAACGCCAGGGCGGTTGTTGTTCCATCCGAATGGTATGAAAACGCACCCATGAGTGTGCTGGAAGCTTACGCGAACGGCAAGATCGTCATTGGGGCCCGGATTGGAGGGATCCCGGAACTGCTGCTTGACGGTGAGACAGGATACTTGTTCGAAAGCGGTGTCAAGGAGGAGTTGACAGGCGTGTTAGATCGGGTCGGTCACCTAACGGATGCGCGTTTGCGCGAGATGGGGCATCAAGCGCGGGCATACGTGATTCGCGAGTTCACGAAGGAACGATATTTGACAGAGATGATCGCCCTCTATAAATCCCTGGGTGTTCAGGACATCAACCTTGCGATGGGCTCCGTATGAAAACATCAAGGCCCACATAGACTGTGCTAGCGCGTGTCATGGCTGACTCTCGGGAAGTGTTAATGACTGAGCGTTCGTTATGCGGCTCTGGCCCGAATAAGGCTAACCCACGTTGGTCCCGAGATTTAGGAGCGCTGCCACCTGAGGCGCAGGAGAAATTTATTTCTTGCAACTGGAGACAGATGAGAAAGCACTTGTACGAATTTCTCGGCGAGGAACCTTCCGGCTGACCGCCGGGCTAAGATTCCTTGCCGTGGAGAACCTGAGAGCGTGCCATCAGCAGACGTGCCGTGGTTCAAAGCGATAGGGGAGGCTGGCATGAACCCTTGCATTATCCTTGTGTACCATGTGGTGGACCGCCCCGGGTCGAGCCGGCTTGTTCCGCTAGTCGTAAGCAGCAAGGTTGCTGTTGCTGTGATCAGCGGCTTTATCGTACGCAAGCGGAGTTTGGTTACGGGTGTGCGAGCTTACTAAACAACCACCGGCTTGAAGCCGGTGGGTTTGAGTTACGGACTGAAAGTCCGGATACGCGTCGACTGAACGACGCGTCTTAGTCGGGCTCCATCTGGAAACTATCGCTCGGACTGGGCTCAAAATGGTGCTCCAAAT
>JBIMKD010000104.1:0-18967 GCA_043673815.1 Chromatiales bacterium | reverse complement strand
CCGATCCGAAATCGAGGATAACCGCCGTACCGTTGGCCCGGATGAAGAGGTTGCTCGGTTTAATGTCCCGATGCACGAAACCCTTCTGGTGCATGGTTTCCAAACCTTCAAGCAAGGGAAAAAGCAGCTTCCGCAACTCGCCCTCGCTTAAGGTGCACCGGTGCGCCAATGCTGATTGCAGGCTTTCCCCGAGCTCATAGTGCATGATGAGGTAGGCGGTATTGTTCGCCTCGAAGATATCCACGACTCGAACGATATTAGGGTGCCGGAACCGATCTAAGTTTTCCGCTTCGGCTATAAATCGCGCCAAGCCCCGTGCATAGTCGTCAGCGAGCGCATCGGAGAGCGGCTGCAGGCACTGGTCGGCTTCACGCCGCGCGACCTGAGGCGGAAGATATTCTTTAACGGCGACGAGGCTATCGGTGTTGAGATCTTCGCAGAGATAGGTAATGCCGAAGGTGCCTTGGCCGAGCACGCCTTGCACCCGGTACCAGAGCAATTCGTAACCGGTCTGCAAGGCCTCGCGATACCCCTTTACTTTTACAGGCATAGGTTTAAGAACCTATTGTAACTGCGTGACGACGAAAGGATCATAAGACATTATACTACCGCAACCCTGCACGATATCTCAATGTCCCGCGCAGGGACGAAATGAACCACAACAGGGTAGATCGGGTCCTGGCGCTTAGCGGCAGTTGCAGTCCTGCGCGCGCGGGTAGAAGGCGTCGCAGCGCTTCTAATCGACATGCCCTCCAGGTGATTTCGCAGGTCGTACATGGTCCAGGGGATCGGACTTACATGTTATCTCCGGGATCGATCTCGCATGATATTTCAAGACCAACCCCTTCGGCATTCATCTTGTGAAATTTTTTTGTTGACTTGCCCTATCTTCATACTCGGCGCGACGACTATCAACTCGCAGGGATGCGAGCCTGCACGGTTCGGTCTCCGTAAACCATTGGTCCAAAATATGAAAATATTCCTGAGCAACGGGGAGGTCACCTCACCTTGGGCGGCAAACTGCCGCGCAATTTACCGCATATGCACGCCCAAGGGCTTGAGATAAACTCTACCTATGCGGTTGGTTCTCCTATACTTTGGCCGAGTCTGCACGCGATGATTGGAACAGAACCTGTCTCCGCTCCCTGGCGTCGATAGAATAAAAACGATGGAGACCTTGCAGCGGTTGAAACCGATCGTTTGTCCGGCGTGCAAGGGGGAAAACCCGCCGGATGCGGTTTTTTGCGAAGGTCCACGCTGTCGGAAGGCGCTGGGCGAGTTTAAGTACGTCATCGAAGAGGTGGCGGCTGACACGAGCCGGATCGAACGGCTGGCGGATACCGTAACGAGCTTCACGGGCCGGCCGCATTTTGTTACCGCCCACCTCGCGTGGTTCGCCGCCTGGGTGCTCTTGAATTCGGGGCTCATCGTCGCTGTCCAGGTTTTCGATGCCTATCCATTTAGCCTCTTGGGGATCATCTTGTCGGTCGAGGCGATCCTCATCACGAGCTTTTTGTTGATCAGCCAAAACAGGCAGAACGTGCACGCCGAGAAGCGCGCCGAGCTCGATTACGAAGTCAACGTCAGAACCTACCGAAAGATCCACGATCTTCAGGACACCTTGGAGGCCATCGCAAATCGGATCGAGCGTCTGGAAAAGCGGGAACAGTAATTGCGGGCGGGGAGGCGGTAAATTCAGGCTGGCCAAGCCACTGCTTTCCACCTAAGATGCCGGAGCGATGGTAATGACAACCGGCGGGAATCTTAAGCGCCGCTTGCGGCGGCGCGTCTTCATCATTTCCCTGGGGCTGCTCATCGCCCAACTCGGGATGCTGGCGCACGCGCTCGAACATGAGCGCGAGCTAACGCAAGCCAGGCCCCATGCAGCTTGTCTTCTATGCCATGCCGCCGATCATCTCGGGCATGGTCTACCGTCCGGCTGCGCGCTAGCAACATTACCTCAAAGTCCTACCCTGGCGGCTGAGAAACCTCGAATTGCCGCGGACGTTGATACCGTCTTTCCCTTCCTGGCGCGCGCGCCGCCCGCCGCTCTCCAAGCCTAGTTTTCTAAGTCTGTTCTCGATCGACGCGCCCTGGGCCAGGCCTCGGGCCGTGGCATGCGCGTTCGGAATAAACTTCTTGGAGAGAAATCATGCGACTGAGACTCACACTGATGGGCTTAGCGCTCGCCTCCTCTGCGGCCCTTGCGGCGGACCCCGAGCTTGCCGAGTTGCGCCAACAAGTACAGCAATTGAAGCGGGACTACGAGCAGAAGATACGTGCGTTGGAGGCGCGCGTATCACGCGCCGAAGCAGCGGCCGTACAAGCGCAAACGACTCGCGGTAACGCTGTCGCCGACCAAACGGTGCCGACCGCGCAGTCACCGCTCGATAAAGCACTGGCCGAAACAAGCGCTATGGCTTCAGAGCAAGAACCGAGCACTACCACACGGACAACCCCTGCCCCCTTCAGCGGTACAAGCATCGGCCCCTTCAGCTTGATCGATGTGTCATTCAATATTCTGGGTGTCGGAGGCTGGTCCACCGCGCCCGATAGCATTATCGAAGAATTGGAGGGCGGCGCTCATGATCCCAAGCGCCGCGGCTTCACGCTCCAGCAGGGCGAGCTAGGCCTGGCGGGAGTCGTGGATCCCTATTTCAACGCACAGGCTTACATCGTTTTCACCGATGAGTCGGTCGAGCTTGAGGAAGCTTACCTGACGACAACCTCCCTCCCTTGGGATCTACAAGCTAAAGCGGGGTATTTTTTTACCGAGTTCGGCCGCAATAACCCTACGCATCCGCATTCGTGGGCATGGATAGATCAGCCTTTCATCAACACGCGCTTGCTCGGGGGCGAGGGCAACCGCGCGGCGGGGACGCGTTTGAGTTGGCTGTTGCCGACGCGGTGGTACTCCGAAATCTATCTCGGCGCGCAGAACGCAAACAACGAGACGGAGGTGAGCTTCCTCGGCGAGCGCGAGGGTACCGAAGGCGGCATCGGCGGCTTGACCGCTACCAAAGACGACGTAGACAACCTGACCGATCTGCTTTATCTGGCGCGGTGGGCAAATAGCTGGGATCTCAATCCGGAATGGAGCACCCAAATCGGCCTGTCGGCTCTTCATGGCCCCAATCTTACGGGCAACCGTGGGGAGACCTGGATCTATGGCACTGATTTGGTCGCAAAATGGCGGCCCTCTAACAGCTATCGCGGGTGGCCGTTCCTGATCTGGGAAACCGAGATCATGGCGCGCGATTATGACATCGATACCGCCAATCCTGCTTTCGATCCGGCGAGCATGGATAAGTCCCTGAAAGACTGGGGCTTGTACACTCAAGCGCTCTACGGCTTCACGCCGCGTTGGGCGGCAGGTTTGCGGTTTGAATACGCGAGCGGCAGCGGTAACGGCCTGGAAGCACGCGAGGATGATCCCTTCCGCGCCGATCGCTTCCGTTTCTCTCCCTTGCTGGCCTTCTATCCTAGCGAGTTCTCGCGCATTCGCTTGCAGTACAACTATGACCATGCGGACAACTTGACGGAGGACGAACACTCCGTATGGGTTGGATTCGAAGTCTCTTATGGCGCACATCCGGCGCATAAATATTAAGGAAACCCACGATCATGAAAGCGAAATCATTGACAAAAGTTTTTACGTCCATTGCTTACCTAGCCACGTGGCTTTCGTTAAGCAATGTGGAGGCTTTCGCCGCGGAGGGAAAACTCAAGGCCTGCGCCACCGTGCCGGAGCTTGGCAGCTTGTTACGCGAACTCGGCGGTGAGCACATCGCGGTGACAGTGTTTACGAAAGGCACAGAAGATCCCCACTTCGTCGAGGCTAAGCCTAGCGTCATCAAGGCCATGAACGAATGCGATCTCTATGTGCAGGTCGGTCTAGATCTGGAAATCGGCTGGGCCCCGCCGCTGTTACAAAATGCGCGTAATGCCAAGGTGCTCCGCGGAAGCTCGGGCTTCCTCGACACCTCACGAGCAATCGCTCCGCTAGACGTTCCAACCCAAGCCGTCGATCGTTCCATGGGCGATGTGCATCCCTTCGGCAATCCGCACTATCTCGCGGATCCCTTAAACGGTTTGGCCGTGGCCGAATTAATCGTCCAGAAGCTCGGAGAACTGCGGCCTCTCGATAAGGGCTACTTTGAAAGCCGTTATGCGGACTTTTCCCAGCGACTCGCCGCGAAGCTGGTCGGCGACACGTTAGCCAGACAGTACGCTATCGGTGATGCCAAAAAGCTCGCCCAGCTTTTCGAGCGCGGCAAGCTCAAGGGATTTCTCGACAGTCAGGGACAAGGCGCGCAACTAGGCGGCTGGTTGGGTTTGATGCAGCCTTATTACGGAACCAAGATCGTGGACGATCACAATCTCTGGCCTTATTTCGCTCATCGTTTCGGGCTGGTGATCGCCGGTCACATGGAGCCCAAGCCGGGTATCCCCCCCACCACGCAACACCTGCAAGATCTGGTGAGACGGATGCAAACAGACGCCATCAAGATCGTTATCACCTCTGCATATTATGATCCGCGGCACGGGCAGTTCCTCGCCGAGCACACGGGCGCGCAGGTTCTTGCGCTCGCCAATCAAGTTGGCGCGAGACCAGGCACGGACGATTACCTTGCGATGATCGATTACAACGTGAAGCAATTTACCGCAGCTCTAGGCCAGCACTAATGCCGACATGCAGAGGAGGCGCGCCACTTATAAGGATCGACGGCTTGTTCATCGCTTATGGCAATGCGGCGATTCTCTCAGAGGTCAATCTCAAGATCCACGCCGGCGATTTCTGGTTCCTGCTGGGACCTAACGGTTCGGGCAAGAGTAGCTTGTTGAACGCAATGCTAGATCTTCTGCCAAGCATCAAAGGCCAGGTGTGGCGCGATCCGGCGCGAGCGGGCGCGGATCAGATCGGCTTCGTGCCGCAACGCTGCGATTTTAATCCTAGCCTGCCCACGACGGTACGTGAGTTCGTCCGTCTGGGACTCTGCGGAATTCGGGAAACTCGCGCCGAGGAAGCCGAGCGCATAACCTGGTCCTTGGCGCAAGTAGACCTTGCCGGCATGGAAAGACGCGACTATTGGTCTCTCTCCGGCGGTCAGCGGCAGCGCGCGCTGGTTGCCCGCGCCCTCGCCCGGCGCCCGAGTCTGCTCGTCCTGGACGAGCCTACGGGGGGCATGGATCTCATCATAGAGGCGCGGCTCATGGAGCACTTGGCTGAGTTGAATCGCGACGAGCATCTCACCGTCGTCTGTGTCACGCACGATCTCGGCATCGCCGAAAAATATGGGAGCCATGTCTGTCTCGTCGCTGATGGTGGGGTCAGTGCAGGAGCTACCGCGGAAATGTTGCGGAGCCATATGCTAGCAGGCGCCTTTGGCAGGTTACCTACGCCGGGAGGTATGGAGGCTTGATCAGCGAATTCCTCGACTCCTGGCCTTTGTTTCACAATACCTACCTCGCCGGCTGGCTCATCGCTTTCGTTCTGGCGTTAATCGGCGTCATCGTCGTAGCCCGCGATCAGATTTTCGTGAGCGCCGCCGTCGCTCAGGCATCGAGCTTTGGCATTGCGTTAGGAATGTGGACAGCATCCTTAGTCAGCATTCAAACATGGAATTGGCTGCATACCGACGGCTTTCTCTCCGGCTGCGCGATCGCGTTTGCCGTCGCTTCCGCGATGCTCACGGCCCGCACCCGTGAACCTCGGCGGGAAAGCAGCGAAGCGATCACGGGCTGGATCTTTCTCGCGGCGGGCAGCGGCGCGGTACTCCTGCTCTCGCATAGTCCGCATGGCCTCGAAGAGGTTCACAGACTTCTGTCTTCGAGTCTTATCGGCGCAACGGACGCGGATGTAGCGGGTTTCACGGCGTTGACGGTCGCCAGTGCGATCTTTTTTTTCTTGGGCTGGCGCCGCATCTTGCTCATCGCGCAAGACCCCATGACGGCGCGCGCCCTCGGGATCCACCCCGAGCGTTGGCTTATCGCAACTTCGCTCGCACTGGGCCTCGCGGCGGGCCTTGCAATACGCACGGCGGGGATGCTTTACACCTTCGGCTGCCTGGTCTTGCCGGGACTTGTGGCCAAGAACCTTTGCCGCGAAGTCCGCGGCATGTTCTTTGTGGCGCCTGTAGTCGCGGTGGCCGCTGCGGTCAGCGGCTTTGTGATCGCCCATCATGCCGATTACCCACCCGGCCAAATGACCGTAGCGATTTTGTGCCTGTGCCTTACCCTGGCGTGGCTCTATCGGGCCGTCTCTAGTATTCGGTAATGCAAATAAGCGAGAAAATGCGTCGAAAACCAGATCCGTCATGTACCGCCATGTATGATCGCTCAAGCTGGGTCCGCTAGAGGTCACAGAGACTGTCTCGCGAAGCATGGCCGGCCTTGACGATGCACCGTTTGCAGAGAATAAAACGGTCAAGGCGTGAACTAACGATATTGATATGTCAAGATCAGGCCGCGTTCGCGCGGTGATTTTATGCGCACGCGCGACCAGGTAAAATATCCCAACAACTCTGTCCGAGGGGGGAGTCGAGCGCGATGCTGAGCAATTGGCTTCTGGTTCTGGCTTTCGCCGCCTTCGCCGTGACGTTCCGCGACGCCAACGCCAATGGTTCGCCCTCCGAGTTCGCGGCGGGCGGCGTCGTATTTCGCGAGGCGGCCGACATCGCGATCGCGCGGGAAGATCTTTACGTCTCGGTGGATCTCGTGCGCGTCTCCTATGTCTACCGCTCGGACGCCGAGGAGACGCAGAGCATCACCATCGCCTTCCCCATGCCCCCCATGTCATTAGGCGGGGATCCCTACCCTCTGGCCGGCTTCAATGAGGCGGATCCCAGGAACTACATGGCCTTCGCGGTCAAGGTGAACGGCAAGCCGGTCGCCGCAAAGCTGCACGAATATGCCTATAATCGACCAGGGGTATGACCTCGGTTTGATGTCGATTGCTACGGCCAATAATCTCGTGAACGAAGGTCGTAATTTGATAATCGTCGCCCTGGTCGGCACTGAGCTGCATATTCGTATCTTCGACGCCAGCGGAAAAAGAGTCGTTGATAAAGGAGAGCACGAGTTAATTGATGGGGAAGGTGGGGAAACGCTGCTGACGGCTCTCAAGGAGCGGTTAAAACGATCTGGCTTGTCAAAGGAAGACAAGGAGCTGATCATCGAAAGGGCGACATCAATCGCAGGTTACACTCGCGGCCTGGAAGATGTCAGCGACCTGGTGAAGGCTTCGGGCTTGCCGCTGTTCATGCCCGAGGAGGCAGACAGCACTTCCGCCATGATCGAGGCGCTTCCCGCCGACAAGATCCGGTCGCTTTACGATCGAGGCATCGTATCCGACAGGGTCATTCGGGAGGGTGTGATCCACATGAATTACAGCCCCTTGTGGCGCTACCAAAGCGTCTATGAGTGGCAGCAATCCTTCCCGCCCGGCACGACGACTGTCGAGGTTTCCTATAGGCCGCTCACCGGTGAGTCAGACGATTGTGGCAGTGAGACCCCCCCCGGAAGTCGCGAAGTACTGCATCGACGAGGGCGTTCGATCCGCCATCGCCAAGCGCAGGGCGGCGGGCCAGATCTGCGCTATTACCACACTCGGCTACATCCTGACCACTGCACAGTATTGGAAAGGCCCGATCGGTGAATTCAACCTCATCGTCGATAAGAGCACGAAAGAGGAACATATCCGCAGCGGCGTCTATGACCTGGTTGCCTTTTGTCCGGCCCGGGCGAAGCGCACATCGGCGACGCAGTTCACCTGGACTGCCAAGGACTTTACGCCAGAGCGCGACCTCAATGTGATGTTCTACGACTTCTTTACGTGGCCACCTAAGTAAATTGCGCAGTTTACCCAAGGTGTCGTTGTTCTGATATCCCCATCGGTGGAATCTCTAGCCTAGGTGCTCGAGCGCCTAGAATGCGTTCAAGCTGGGTCCCATTTCGCCGAGGCTGTCTCGCTAAGCATGGCCGGCCTTGGCGATGGAGAGGTTGCAGGCGTGGTAACTATTGGTTTACCTGACAGCCAGCTCGCGTGCGTGGGAGATGTCGTGTTGGCCTATGGGACGCAACTGGTTTGGCAACACCGTTGCCACGGCTACAGTCTGGCCGGTAAGCGTAAAAAATTCGACTTCATAGGCCGCGCCATCGTGGTGAATGTGAACTACCGTGCCCACGTCACCGGCCTCCAACCCGTCGTCCGGCACGTCCTGAGTGAGTACAACGCAATCGTGTTCATTAATCATACTTGCTCCAGAGGATACGCGGTGATGAGGCGCGGTGCAATCTCGCCATCGTCCACCTGCCAGACCGTTCGCACGCGCGAACGTCGGCCGTCCGGGGTCGTCGACTCGCCCTCCACTTCATAACGCGGGCCAGAGCCAGTTTCCCGTACCTTAGTGACTTCATTCTGCCGGCCGTGCTTACGCAGTGCAGCGGCCAAATCCTCCCACTTCTCGGGCCGGAAACCGAACTGTCCAAAGAACCGCGCCTTGCTCGCACCGAAGCGATGCTTCTGGTTGAGCAAGTAGTCGATCACCTTAGCCTCCTCGATAATGGCCAAATTCGCGTTCGGCAGTTTCATCTCACTCTGCTTGTAAAACGGCAGCTTCCTCGACACTGTGAGAAACTTCTTCAATTTCTACCATGGAGGTACCAACGCATCAAAAGAGCCGACGTTTTCTCTTGCAGTGATTGTGTCCCGGTACGGGAAGCAGCGAGTTCGGCGAACCGATCCTCTGCATCCCTAAGCCGATCACGCAATTGTTCTGAGCACGCAATACACTCTGGAGCGGATTTGGGTACCTCGACATTCCCTCGAACTTCCAAACTCGCTAGGTCTGCCACCAAGGCAGCCTGGTCAGCGCTTGAGTAACTTATCTGGTGATTTTCCTTGCCTTTGAAGTTCACGCTTGTCGGATTGAACATGTCTGCCGCGCCCAACGCTTCTGGTTTGCCTTCGGGAATTTCAACGACTTCGGTACCGCTGCAAAATGACTTGATCCATTCAATGATCGGAGGGCTTTTCTCAGTTTCTACAAGCGAATTCCAAATGCTTTCGGCTAAATCCTGCGGCCCGATACGACGGCCTTTTTTTCCAGAGCGATTCACCATCGCTTGAATCTCTTGCGTGCGCACGTAGCGGTAGTATTCGGTGGTTTCGCGATAGAGTTCGCCGAGCAATTTTTGGCGCTGCTTTTTGTCGCTCACGCCGATGAGTTCGATGACGCAATCGTCCAATTCGCGTCGGTCTTCATGACATAGTTCACTTGGGAGTTCGGGAGGTCGACGCAGAATTTCTCGCATTGCCTCCTCAGAATGGCATTGAAGCATTGCCTCATCAACCAAATGTGTTACCTCCCGCTGGATCATGCGTTGCAAAGCTTTCGAAAGGCGCTCAGCCAATTGCGGGGATACGCCGCGAGGGTCGGGAATTTCCAAAAGAACCGTATCAACGACCTCAGTTTTGAGGTTTCCTTCCGTGCCGGCGTACCGGCCATAAAAACATTTAAAAAGCCCAACGATGGTGCCGTTGAGTATCGCCGCTAGTGCAACATTTTCGTGCTGATTAGTTAAATCCGGAACCAAAGTATAGAGATTACAGTTGCAAACCAAGGCTTCCGGGTTGGCTGGAATGATGTGACGGTACTGCTGGGATTTCGGCCAAAAGGCGGCTCCGATTTTGTCCGTGGTCAAGTCGTACCAGAGCGGCCGCGAAGCACAAGTTGACCGCTGCGGTACGGGAACGGCTTTCGATTTCTTCGAGGCGAAGGTCTGCTTCGAGCCCCAGCGAATGTACCTGGCAACATGCGTATCAGCCAATTCACGGAGCGGCTTATCCACCCACAAGACCACGCGGTCCAAATCGGTTGCGCGGATCACCGGGCGCTCGACTTGCATCAAGCTATGGACTTCGGGACGAAGATACGCTGTTTCGATTGGATGCAGCGTATTGTCCCCAGCACGCACGATGCGAACTTTGCCGCTCTCAATTTCGCTGAGTTGGCACGAAGTCATCAGACCAACGTCGTTCCATGGCAGGCCATCCTTAACCTTTTCCCAATTTTCGTTCGTCACATCGCGCGGCATGAAAAAGGCGTCACAGCCGCTTTTGATTCCGAACCTAACCTCCGCAATTTCGCCGAGCCGCACAAAGCGGTTGCGATAGTCTCGAAGCAATTTGAAATAAAGGTCTGGGGCTCTGAGGAAACGGCCCCATTTTCCAGCCGCGTAATCGGCGCCGATTCCATATGTGGCAGTCGCGGCTTCGATCTCTGAACCGTCGTCCTCCTCGTCTTCTTCGGACTCGGATGCGACAAGACGCGCTTGCTTGAGCAGCTTGCCGGCCCGTACGCCCTCGTTCCAAAGTTCAGATTGCGGCACCGGTATGATGCGCAACTGGTCGTTCGAAAACGACACCTTGGTTTGAAGGATCAGCCGTCGCAACGATTCGGCAGCGGTTTGCCGCGCGGCTTCATCGCCATATGGCCGCTCACCCAATATTTCCTTTACCGGTTTCAGAAGCCGAACGAATTTGACCACGTTCTCCATCCGTCTTTTTTGATCATCGCAGCGCTGCAGGATGGTGGCAGCCGTTTTAACACGCGCATCGGAAAACCAAGGCTCGTCAAGACTTTCGATGACAGCGATCAGCTTAAAGTTTTTCAGAATCCAACCTTGCAGCGCAAAGCCGTATTCCACGTCGAGCCAGCCTGAGGACGTGAGAAAACCGAAGTATCCCGATTCAGTGAGAAGGTCTGCTGCCACCGGCCAGAAATAGCAATGCAGGTCACTCCTTCCCGAGAGCTTTAATCCCGGCCAGAGATTGATACAAAGTTCCTGCAAGAATTCTTTGCTGGTCTTGCGGCGCGCCTTGTATGCTTCTTCGGTTTCTCCTTTTTGCCGCTTTAGCTCTTTTCGCTTTGGAACGTGCTCCTGCCGGACGTAAGGCGGGTTTCCAATCACCGCATCGACTTCCGGCAAGGGCACGGCCCTCGTCTGTTTTTTTCCGGAAGAATCCGGCAAGGCGGGCACCGTACAAAAGCGATCTCGGCGTTCCGTGACTTCAAAGAAATTAGCGCGCGCAATGTAGGGATAGTTTTCCTCGTCTTCGATTCGGCGGGCGGCGAGATTGAGTGTCGCGAGATGCGCGGCGAACAACGCAATGTCGCAGCCGTAGATTTCCTGGAGGAGTTGGTGATGGTACTTTCGGAAATCCTGATGCCGCCGTCCGCCACCTTTTTGTTCTGATAACCATGCCTTGCGGTGATAGGCTCTAACCAGAAAGCTGCCCGAGCCGCACGCGGGGTCAATGATAGAGTCGCCGGCGCGCCGAATGCAAAAGGCGTTGATGATATCGATGATGTCTTCGTTGGTGTAGAACTGACCGAATTTCTGCCGCTCTTCCGGTGAAATGAGTTTCTGAAATATGCCCCCAATGATGTCGTGGGGAAGTTGTTTAAAGTTGTACTGGGCCAGGTTTGTGAAAAGGCCAGTCCAGCCTTGAGCGGCTGTATCGGACGCGAACACGAGCGCTCCCGCCCAATCATCAACCTGCGGATAGAAAATGGGTTCGTAGTCCCCGCTTGTAGACACGGCCTGTTGAAATTGATTACGGAAATAGTCATAGATGCCGGAGTGTGAATGTCGGCCACGGCAGGGCATTTTGAGCTCGTTGAGATGTTCCGGATATCTCGCGCGGATCGCCTCATAAAAAATCGCGCGGTTACAGAAAACGTAACAAAGGGTGCATGCCGCCCGTCCTAGAGTTTCCCGCCAGTTTTCCCGATCTGCAGGATCGAATGTCCAGTTCATCTCGTCCGACATCCAGAACTGGAGTTTTGTGGCAAAGGTGCTGTCTTGATCGCAAGTCCTGATCAAGTAGTCACGGGTGCCAAGCACCGGCCAATCAAGATGGCTTTCCAGCGAGCGGATGAAGACGTCATCAGGCGACATTCCCCACTCGACGACTTTGCCGGCAACAATCGCTGCGAGATATTCAAAGATCTGCGGCAAGAACTTCTCCCGGATGCGCTTTTGATTCTCAGAGCGCTTACAGTCGCCCGGACTCGCGAGAGTGACGCCCAAATTCCAGTCCTTGACGCGGCGTTCGATCATCGGCACGTTCCACTTGCTGCGATCGAAAAGGACAAAGGTGTTGACGTTCCAAGTGAAGAAATACGGCGCCTGAATATTGTCTGCCTTGTTGAATGCGTCCTGCATGAGGACGGGATCGTAAGGGCTGCGGCCTTCAGCGGTTCCCGGTAGCTTTACTTCGCCGGCGAGAACCGGCGTGTGACTGCCTTTCCGATAAATACGCAGATCGGAACGCTTATTTGTCCCCCGGCCAAATTGCTCAATCTTGGCCTCTGTAAACGGCCAATCTTGGCGACTCGTGAACAATGCCTCTGCCCATGACTTCACATCGGCGCAGAACTCAATCTCATGCTGCCGGGCGTGATGTGGATTTGGCATCAGTTAGCCAATCTTCGGTGCGTGGGGGGTCCGGCTGAGTACCGAGATTCGCTCCATCTTTAACGGCTTGTTTGCGAGTGGCAAATCATATCCCCTCGGTTAAGGTATCAGTTCCCGGCCGATACCCGTGATGATTTTACCCGATTTGGGCTAGTCGCCGCGCATGTGGATTAGCGATAGCGTAATCCACCGTATGAAAAAGCGTCGCAAGGACTACCGCTATAGACTATGCGGTAGTCGCCTGAATCTTAACCTGAAGGTCTGTTCAATGAGACCCGCTGCGGCGGGTCGGTTCGGCGGGTTTCCGGGCTTGCGCCGTCACCCGCCCTACATCTAACCGGCCCGGTGATTCTCCCGTTAGAGTGTGAGAAGGACTAGCTCTCCCGTGTCGAACCAAGTCGGTGTAGAATTAGGCTCCGGAGGTTCCCTATGGCGCTTCAGTTTGATGTTGTCGTTGAAAAGGACTCAGCGGGGTATTTCGTTGCGTCGGTGCCCGCGTTACCCGGCTGCCATACTCAGGCGAAATCGCTCGATGAGTTAATGGAGCGTATCCGTGAAGCTATCGAGCTTTGCCTAGAGGTCCAAGGCGAACCACACGAATCTCTCGATTTCGTCGGGGTGCAGCGGATTACCGTTGCTGCGCGACCTTGCTTCCCAGCCTAACCGGCAAGGAATTGATCGCCGTATTGAAGAAAGCTGGGTTCGAGGTTCTTCGGGTCAAGGGTAGCCACCATTTTCTTCGGCACGCCGACGGTCGATCCACCGTGGTTCCGGTGCACTCCGGCGAGACTATTAGCCCGGGGTTGTTCATCAAAATTCTGCGCGACTGTGACCTGAGTCGAGAGCAGTTCCAAAAATTCCTCTAGCGCCCTGTCGGACTCAAAGATCCGCGATCTTCAGGATACCTTGGAAGCCATCGGAATCCGGATCGAGCGTCTGGAAAAGCGCGAAAAATAGTGCGGCAAGCGCTATGCGCCGCCTATTTGGAGGATCGCACCCAGTGTGTTAGGTTTCTACCATGTCCACGGTGTTCCATAAGATCGTTGCCGGTGAGATCCCGTGCCACCGCGTGTATGAGGACGCGCAGGTGCTCGCCTTCTTGGACATCTCTCCTTTGTCGCGCGGTCACATCTTGGTGATCCCGAAGCAGGCGGCGGCAACCTTGGACGAGTTGCCGGAAGATTACGCCGCGGCCATCGGCCGCGCCTTGCCGCGGATCTGCCGGGCGGTCATGCGCGTGACGGGAGCGACGGCCTACAATATACTCCAGAACAACGGGCCGCTCGCGCATCAGGCGGTCTTCTATGTGCATTTCCATATCATCCCGAAGTATCAAGAGGGACCGGGGCTGGGCATCGGATGGAAACCGCAGACGCTGTCCCAGGACGAAGCCAAGGCGCTAGCAAGCTTGATCGCGGGAAACGTCGCTTGATGTTGGTTGGCGATTAGTCATCCCGCCGCGGCGTGCGGCGTTCCAGAAAGGCATACATCCAACATCCGATTGCGTGCGTACTTAGCTCAGATGCGAGTGTTTGCACTCGTGTCGGTGCAGTTTCCAGGTATTAACGCGAAAGGAGGAACCCTTATGCTTCCTAACAGATTGAAACCGATGATCCAGGCCACGGCGTTCGGGCTGGTTGTGGCCGTAGCGGGTATCTCATCGACCCAAGCGGCCAGCCACCGTGAAGCACCCCAGATCGCCCAGGACCCGGCCGCCGACATCACCGATGTCTACGCATTCCGGAACTGGGGAAACCCCGACAATGTCGTGCTCATCATGAACGTGATCCCCGCTCAGGAGCCGAGCTCGGGGCCGAATTACTTCTTCTTCGACGACAAGGTCGCCTATGACTTCAACCTCGATGTCAACCAGGACGGCGTGGCCGAGGACATCATCTACCGGGTCCGTTTTACGACCAGAATCCGTCCCCCGTTCGACGACCTCCCCGTGGCTTATGCTGGGGTGGACGGCGTGCCGGGGCTGCCCCCCGGGATCCGTGATCTGACCGGTCCGGATGCGGCCGGTCTCGGGTTGCGACAGCGTTACACCGTCACCGAGATCCGCAACGGCAAGTCGCGCGACTTGGGGAGCGGCCGGATGTTCGCCGTGCCGTCAAACATCGGCCCACGGACCATTCCCGACTACGAGGACTTGTCAACAAAGGGGATCTATGCCCTTACGAACGGCGGGCGGGTCTTCACCGGACAGCGCGACGAGACGTTTTATATCGATCTCGGCGCCACGTTCGACACGCTGAACTTCCGCCGGACCCCGATACTCAGCCCCGCAGAGGACCAGAACGACGGCGTCAACCCCTTTGGCGTGGACATGTTCTCCGGCTTCAACGTTAACACCATAGTGCTCGAGATCCCCATCTCGGAGATCGTCAAAGGCTCGAAGAGCGTGATCGGTATGTACGCCTCGACGAGCCGGCCTAGGGTGCTCCAGATCCTGGGAAATGGAACCTCGGTCGGAACGGGCGGATTCGTTCAGGTCGCGCGCATGGGTAACCCGCTCATCAATGAGCTGCTCATCGGCACGGGGCGCAAGGATAACTGGAACGCCACCGATCCGAAGAATGAGGCGCAGTTTCGGGGCTTCTACCTCAATCCCCGGCTCGCCGTCGTGATCAACCTGGCCTTTGGGGTCCCCATCCCGACGCCTCCGCGCACGGATCTGGTCGCGGCCCTGCTCAAGTATCCGGGCCAGGACGCAACGACCTGTACATCCGCGAATCGTTGCTCCGAGCTGCTGCGCCTGGACGTAGCGGCGTCTCCTACGCAGCCCGCACAACAGAAACGGCTAGGCGGTCTGGCCGGCGATCCGGCGGGCTTTCCCAACGGGCGGCGGCCGAACGACGACGTCACCGATATCGCCCTTCGGGTCGTGGCCGGGGCGCTCTTAGGTCCGGTCCCGAATCTCGGCGACGGTGTCAACTTCAACATCGGCGCGCCGGGTTCCAATTTGACGGCCAATGGCATATACCAGGTCTTCCCGTTCCTTCCGACACCCTTCGACGGCCGGAATCGCCGGCACATCGACTGCGGCGAGAGCGGCGCAAGACCCTGTAATACCCTGTAACTGGCGCGAGCAGAGATCGGCAATGCCGCTCATGAAACACTTGCTCGTCGGTCTCGTCGTGGTGCTGCTCTGTGATTTCGCGCAGGCGGCTGCCTACATCCCGATGACCGACGGGGAAGTGCTCGAACGGTTGCCGATCTCTCTGCACCGCGTTGCGCGTGAGTTACGCGATCTGCGCCTGAGAGTGCAACAGGAGCCCAAGCAAGTCGAGTACGCCACGGACCTCGCCAGGCGTTATCTCGAGATCGGACGCGCGGAAGCGGATCCGCGCTATGCCGGCTACGCCGAAGCGGTGCTGCAACCGTGGCGGGAAATGGCAGAGGCGCCGGCCGAGGTGGGGGTGCTGCGGGCCGCGGTGCGCCAGCATCGGCACGAGTTCAGCGCGGCTTTGAAGGATCTCGATCGAGTACTGGCCAAGGATCCGCGCAACGGCCAGGCGTGGCTCATGCGCTCCACGATCCTGACAGTGATTGGACGCTATCCCGAAGCGAGGCAGAGTTGTCTCGCCCTGCTGCGCGTTGCCGATGCGCTCGTCGTGACGGCCTGTCTCGGCGCGGTGGAAAGCCTAACGGGACGCGCGCGCGCGAGCTACGCGGCACTCGACGGGGCAATCCAATTCGCGCCCGAGGCCGATCCGGCGACGCGGCTCTGGGCACTGACCTTACTCGGCGAGCTCGCCGCGCGGCTCGGCGAATTCGCCCAGGCGGAGCGGCATTTCCTCGAAGCGATGGGTCTCGGGCGGCGCGACGTGTACTTGCTCTCGGCCTATGCCGATTTTTTACTGGATCAAGGCCGCTACGCGGAGGTCGCTCGGCTCTTGCGCGCTGAGACGCGCGTCGATGGCTTGCTCTTGCGCGTAGCGCTCGCGGAACATGCCCTCGGCTTGGATACCGCCGAGAGGGTAACGAATCTCAAGGCGCGCTTTGAAGCCGGCCGGGTACGCGGTCCCTCCTTGCACCCCGGAGAGGAGGCGAGGTTTACCTTGGTGCTCTTACAGGAACCGCGGCGGGCCGTGCAATTGGCGCGCGCGAATTGGTCGCTTCAGCGTGAGCCCCGCGACGCGCGCATCCTGCTCGAAGCGGCGCGCGCCGCGAACGATGCCCGAGCCGCCGGTCCGGTTTTGAAGATGCTGGCGCGGGCGGGAACCGAGGATGTGGTCTTGGAGCGCTTGGTGGCAAGCTTTAGCGCGGTGGAGTGAGAGCTTGGGAATAAATCTACTGCGCAGCCCGCCCGCATCGTTGCAGCGCCTGGTCGTTGGATGCCTGTTACTCACGCTGGCCGGGCAGGCCTGGGCGCATAAGGCTAGCGACAGCTACCTGGACGTGAACGTGGGCGATGAGCGCATCGAAGTGCGGTGGGACATCGCGTTGCGCGATCTGGATTTCGCCATCGGCCTCGATGGCGACGGCGATGGGGCCATCACCTGGGGCGAAGTCCGCGCTCGCCAGCGAATGATTCTAGACTACGTCATGCCGCACCTGCGTTTTTGGAACGGCGATGCCCAGTGTGCGCCGCGGGGCGAGCGACAGCTCATCGATCATCATAACGACGGCGCCTATGCTGTCTTGAAGTTTGAGCTTACCTGTCCGCCGAGCGCCAAGGATGTTCACATCCATTATGACTTGCTCTTCGATCTCGATGCGGCGCACCGCGGGCTGCTGCGTTTTGCCTACCGCGGAAGTACCCAGCCGGCAATCTTCAGCCCCGAACGCCCGCACCAATCGTTTTCCCTAGCGGCGCTGAACCCGCTGGATGGGTTTCTGGCCTATTGCCGCGAGGGCGTGTGGCACATCTGGATGGGCTACGATCATGTGCTGTTCTTGCTTAGCTTGTTGTTACCGGCGGTTTTGCATCGCCGTGGGCGGGTCTGGGTCGAGGCCGATGATTTTCGGGCCGCTCTTCTCGATGTCGTGAAGATCGTCACGGCCTTCACCTTGGCGCATTCCGTCACGCTCAGCCTCGCGGCGCTCGGAACCCTTAAGCTGCCCTCGCGCTGGGTCGAAACTGCCATCGCCGCGTCGATCATAGTGTCAGCGCTCAATAATCTCTATCCGGTCGCGTATCGTCAGCGCTGGTCTCTTGCGCTAGTCTTCGGCCTGATTCATGGCCTGGGCTTCGCGAATGTGCTCGGGGACCTCGGCCTGCCGGCCGGCGGGCGCGTGCTGGCCCTGCTCGGGTTCAATCTCGGTGTCGAGCTTGGACAGCTCGTGATCGTGAGCGCCTTCCTGCCCTTGGCTTTCAGCGCGCGCGCGACGCGGGCCTACCGCACGATTGTCCTCGGTCTCGGATCGTCGGCGATCGCCCTCCTTGGCTTTCTGTGGTTCGTCGAACGTGGGTTCAACCTCGAAATTCTGGGGAGCTAGCTTCTTGGCCGCCGCCTCGCTTCGCGCATCAGCTCGCTCTTGTGGGAACTCACTAACTCAGCAACTCCGCAATTCGTTTGCGTGTCGCCTCGCTCGCAGTTACTCTTGCCATCGGAACGCGGTAGTGTCTCAGTACTTATTCACAAGGTCTGAAAGCCACTGGTGTCGGCTAGCGCCATGCAGACTACCGCTCCCGCGAGCGATCAAACCTCGGAGGCCATCGTCCTCGTGCCCGGGCTGTATGTGCACAGCGACTGGGGCATGGCAGTGTTGCGTTACAGGCTGACCTCGATGGGCTTTGCTGCCTTCCGGTTCTCGTATCCATCGGTCGGTGTAAGCCCGGAGCACAACGCACGGTGTCTCGGGAGGTTTCTCGAGCGCATCCAGGCACCGACGATACACCTGGTGGGACATAGTCTCGGTGGCCTGGTGATCCGCCATCTGTTTCACCTGTCTCGCGAGCTGCGACCGGGGCGCGTGGTGACCTTAGCGACGCCCCACCAGGGCAGCGCCGTCGCGGCGAGAGTCGCGCAGACCTCGGCTGGGCTGTTTGCACTGGGCAAGAGTCTCGACCACGGCTTGCGAGGGGATGCGCCGGCGTGGACCGGCGCGCGCGAGCTGGGCGTGATCGCGGGCAGCCGGAGCCTGGGGCTAGGTCGGATGCTCGCTACCCTGAACGGCTTGAATGACGGCACCGTGGCCGTCTCGGAAGCCTCGCTTCCCAACGCGACGGACTTGGTCATTCTGCCTGTCACACACTTCGGGATGTTGTTCTCGGCCGTAGTGGCTCGCCAGGTCCGGCAGTTCCTGCGATCGGGGCGTTTCGGAGCATAGTTGCTACTGTTCCATTCGGTCTCCCTCGACGCTCGATTTGGTGGTGCCGATGTTAAACTTGGGGCCCCGATCAACGCGCTCAGAGCTAGAAATCGTATATATGGACTCCACCCGGTTTGCAAGGTGAGGATTGATGATGGCTTGTAAGGAAGACTGCACGTATATATTCGGCCTGTTCGTGAGCACGGTATCGGACTCTGGCCAT
>JBIMKD010000103.1:0-8472 GCA_043673815.1 Chromatiales bacterium | reverse complement strand
TCCGCAGCGCTTGGGCCATACCGTTCATCGGTCTCTCTATCCCCTCACCCCAAACCCTCTCGCGAAAGGAAGAGGGAGTTAACCGTGGCGCACTTGCCTTGCCTCGAAATCTCGAACCCAAAAACTCGTGGCCAGGCCCAAATAAACAGACCCAGCTTATCATGCGATCATTCCCATACCGTCTCTCAGCTGACCCACAAATTCTGCGGAAGAGCCAAACTTTGGAAGCTCGGGCTTGGTATGCGGACCGAAGCGAAATTGCGGCAAGAGCATTTGCGACGGAGGTCGCTTGGGCTATACGTGGAAATCTGCAATGTACCGGAACGTTGGAAGCGCTACGATTATGGAACGCGTCGGTTCATGCTGCCGAACTTTCCGTTCAGTATCGTCTATCGAGTGCATCAGGATGCGCTGCAGGTGGTCGCCGTGGCTCATCATCGGCGGCGCCCTGGCTACTGGCGTGATCGTTAATCCGCCGCCGACTTATCGCTCAACCGGACGCCGGAACCGTCGGCGTTTCCCTTCAGCGTCCTGGGTGGTGGCGCCTGCGTACCTCAGCGCATCCTGTCGCGGGCTACCTAACGCCTAGCGCAACTCGATCACCAACCGCTTACCCAACACTTTCGCCGCCTTCTGCAACTTTGGAAGGGTGGTGTGGCGTCGGGTTGCTCTATCTTCTGGTAGGCATGCCAGGTGGTTCCCATCGCTTCTGCAACCTCGCCTTGTGAACGTGAAGCGCGCGCCGTCCGTAACAATAGCGCGGCCTGCACCTTGGCATCGGGCGCTATCAAGTAAATGTCCTTTCCCTTGCGGCTGGAAGGTTCGGGGATCGGCGCGCCGTGTTCAATGCAGGAGGCTAAGAGTGCGCTTAATACGTCCGCTGCCATATCCTGAGCTTCCAGCAGAGTATTGCCGAAGGTGAAGCCATTCTCTAGGTCCAGGAATTGGACGTAATAGGCCCCGTCCTCTCTCCAAATTCGTGCCGGATAGAGCGCTGCGTTCATGTCAAATTTATTCCCCGCGGTCTTGCCGCGGGATCCGGATCGTGTCCACGACGTAGCGATATATCATCAAACCACCGCTTTATTGCATCGTGCGCCGAAGAAGGATCCCGCCACGGGCTATTCGCCTGGCGAAGGGCCTATCGCTGACTACCGAGATACTGCGTCAAGCCCTCGGTCAGCGCGGCATCGGCGCGGAAGATCTCCTGTCCGCTCGCGTTGGACGGGGTGCGTTCGGTCATGGGCTGCCAGAGCCGATCGGGAAGCGCGTCTTGCGCGTGATAGCGGATTTCGGCGGCGAAGATGCTGCGCTCGCCCGGCAGCGATGGCCGAACCAAACTGGCATAGCCCCATAACACACCGAGCTTGAAGAGGTGGCAGGCCTCGCTCGAATGCTCGAGCGCAAGCGAGCGAGCGGTTTCGTTGGAGTTGGACTCGACGAACGCGACGAACTCGCTATTGGCATTGGCAATCTGGCGCGGTACGAATGCCTGCGGCGGTGGAACGCTCAGCATGTTCGCGAGCGTCTCGACATCCTTCAGTGCCTGCGCCAGCGTATTCGGATCGACGGAGGCGTACTGGCGCGCGAGCGCGTCGCGACCGATCTTGAGCCCCAGCACCCACGCCGCCACGCGTACTTCCGCCGGATTCGTCTCGACGGGGACAGCACGCTCGCCGGGCGCGGGCGAGCACGTCTTCGAGTCGCGCGTCGCGTTCGAGAGAACCAGGCCACCGGAGAGCGCGGGCTTCGACATCAGGACGTCCATCCCACCGAGAGCCGCGATCTCGATCGCGATGAAGCTGCCGGCGACCGACCAGACGATGGCGACGAAGAGCAGCACCCGGCCGAGCCGGGAGTGGAAGAAACCTCGTCGCTGAGCTTGCTCCATGTTGTCGGGTGCGGTGCGCCAGCGAGTATACTCGCGCGGCAATGGACGGACTACTCTCCGGCAAGCTCACCTACGTCTTCCTCGTGTCCATTTTCGACGCGACGGTCCTCGCGCTCGCCGCGCTCCTATGGTTTCGCCGCTCGGTGCAGACGCTGATGCGCCGCCACGGGGCGAGCGGCACCGAGGCCGCAGGGATGCACCCGGAGCAATCGAGCGTGGATCGTGCGGAACCGAGCACATCCACGGACCTAGCGTTCGCTTTGTTCGAGTCCGCAGACGACCAGCTCAGCGCGCAATCGCGTTCGATAGAGCTGGAACTGCCCATGCGCCGGCGCCTTCTGGCCGCTTACGGGCTCGGCGCTGCAGGCTACTCGCTTGTCATCACCGCATTGCAGTTGGGCGGGGAGGAACCGAGCCTTCCGTGGGTTGCCTGGCTCGGGCGTTGGTGGGAAAACGCATGGCCGGTGATACCGACGCTGGTCGCGCTGCTCGTACTGGATCGCCGCGCGATGGTTCGTCTCGTGGGCTGGTACCTTTTGATCGGCGTCGCGGCGGTGTCTTTCTTCACGCTCGCCGGCCAGGTGATTCGGGGCACATTCAACACCGCGCCCATCACTAACATGTATTGGCTGCTGGCGAGCCTGGCCTGGACGGTCTGGGCGCCGCTCACCCTCATTATGATCTCCGGCTGGCGGCGCATCCGGGCGGTCATGCCGCTCGCGCTCGCCGGCACGCTCGCGTTCGGTTTTGCGCTGATGCTCTTCCGCGAAGGCATGGTATGGGTGTTCGACTTCGGTGCCTTGCGCTCCGCCATCCTCGACCTATCCGTGCTTACGTCCGTGAATGTGGTGTACTACGGGCTCTTCCTGCTGATGAGCCTTCCCGTGGGTGCGCTCGCGTGGATGCTGTTGCGCATGCTGGCCGGTCGTTTCGAGCGCAAGCGCTTCAGCGACGTGCAACTGATCGTCGATTGCTGGTGGGCGATAGTCGCGGCCGAGCAAGCGGCCCTGCTCTCCAACAAGCTCGGGCTGGGCGCGATCGGCGGCGCAGTGGCAGCCTTCGCGGCCTACCGCATCATCGTTGCCCTCGCGCTTCGTTCGCGTAATCGCGGCGGGTTCGGGAAGCGCTTGCTGCTCTTGCGCGTGTTCGGCTACCAATCGCGCACCGAGTCGCTGTTCGACAAGCTCGCGCAAGCGTGGCGATTCCACGGGCCGGTGCAGCTCATCGCCGGCGTCGATCTCGCGAGCCGCACCGCGGACCCGGGCGATATATTGAGGCTGCTGAGCGGCGGCCTGGACATGCAGTACGTCGCGAGCGTCGAGGACGTCGGTGCGCGCATGGCGCGGCTCGATTACGAGCGCGACCCGGATGGGCGCTTTCGCGTGAACGACGTATACTGCCACAACGACACCTGGCGGCCTGCGGTGCAGGCCCTGCTCGACTCGAGCGATTCTGTGCTGATGGACGTGCGCAGCTTCGCGCAGCAAAACCAGGGATGCGTCTTCGAGCTGGAGCAGCTTCTACTGCGGCTGCCGACCGAGTCGATCGTGCTGGTCGTCGACAAGTCGACTGATCTGCGGCTTCTCGGCGCCACGCTGGAGCGCTCGTGGCGGGACGCGCTGCAAGCGGGACGCGCGCGCGGCGACGGCAAGCTTGCGCTCGTGCGCGTGGAGCGCAACAGTGCAAGCGAGCTTTCGGTGCTGATGCGCCGGCTTTGGGGCCTCGGCGAGCCGCGACGCGTGCTAAGCGCGCAGGAGCTTTCGACAGCGGCATAACCCCAGCTCAAATCCGGGGCAGGCTCGCCGGATGTTATCGCAGCCGCTCTCGCGAAGCCAGGCCGGAATGTCTCTTTGGCCGTGCAGAACGCGCCAGACATCGATGTGGTCGTCCCGCTCGACATAGAACACCAGATAGGGATAACGCTTGACCGGCCAGCATCGAAGGCCTGGCAGGTCCAACTCCTTGGGCATAGCGCGTCGAGCCGGTGGCGGGATGACGTCCTATGTACCGGAAGGGCTGCTCGATCGCGTCGAAAAACGCCAATGCGGCCTGCTCGGCCCCCTCGTTCAGGTAATATCGACGGCCTCTTGAACGTCTCGATCTGCCTGCGTACGCGGGATGATGCGCTTATGCTTCACCCTCGAGGACGTTTTCGGACGCGGCTACGCAAGCCATCGAAGTAGGCTTCATCGGCCGGACCGCCGGGCTGGGTGGCGGCGCCTTCCAGCAACAGCTCGCGCAAGCGCGTGCGATCCTGCTCTTTGCGGATCAGCTCACGCACGTACTCGCTGCCCGTGCCATAGCCGCGCTGCGCCACTTGCTCGTCCACAAAGGCCTTGAGCGAATCGGGGAGAGAAATGTTCATCGAGCTCATGGCATGATCGTAGGTGTTTTGGCAAAAGTTGCAACACTCCATGTTGAGCCCTTCTGCCACGATCTGAAGCGCCTTCTGCCATCGCCGCCACGCCGTGGTCCGATCGCACCCGACGCGCCGGGCGATCACCTTCCACCCGATGTCCTCGGCCCGCATCCACGTAGCGCTGGCCTGCGCTTCATCTGCTCGGATATGTGGAAACCCTACTTGAAGGTCATTGCCAAGAAGGCGGAGCAGGCCATCCACGTGCTGGATCGCTTCCACATCATGGCGCATCTGAGCAAGGCGATCGATGAGGTGCGTGCCCAGGAAGCCCGGACGCTCAAAGCCCAAGGCTATGACTCGGTGCTGACCAACACGCGCTGGCTCTTGCTCAAACGCCCCGAGAACCTCACCGAGAAGCAGGACACTCGACTCTCTGATCTGCTGCGCTACAATCTGCGCACCGTTAGAGCCTACCTGCTCAAGGAAGACTTTCAATTCTTCTGGTGCTATACCTCGCCCTATTGGGCCGGGCGATTTCTCGATCACTGGCACACGTACGATGCGCTCGAAGCTCGAACCAATGAAGCGAATCGCTCGAATGCTGCGGGGGCATCGTGCGCTACTGCTCAACTGGTTCCGCGCCAAAGGTCAGCTCTCCAGCGGCGTGGTCGAAGGATTCAACACCAAGGCAAAACTGACCACCAGAAAAGCCTTCGGCTTTCGAACCTATCATGCGCTGGAACTGGCTTTGTATCATACCCTTGGCGCTCTACCCGAACCGCAGTTCACCCATAGATTCTGCTGAGGAGCCAAAACTATTGACACATTCCGTCATGATGGTCTTCATCCTCCGATCATGAACAGCTACCGCACCTATTTCAGGCTCATCTTGTATTAGAAATAAGCCTCCCTGTCAGGCTCATGTAGCATTGGAAAAGACTAGGAAAAGACTAGCTCTAGGTTAACAAGGACCTTTATAGGTATTATATTATATAGTCCTACTTCAAGCCTGACTCCCTTATATTTTATGACTCGATTACTCGCAATAGGTCTGGATAGCACCGACCCGATTTGGTTAGAGCGGTGGCTGGCCGCTGGGGCGCTTCCGAATCTCGCGCGGCTGCGGGAACAGGGCGTTTATACACGTCTTATGAACCGGGTCGTGCATCCCGGAGGAAAGTTCCCTTCTTCCGCCACGGAGCCCAGTTGGGTGATGTTCTCGAGCGGCTGTTATCCCGGATCGACCGGCTACTGGGACATCGTTCGCTATGATCCGAGCACCTACGACTACGACGTCGAAATCTCGGGACGCTTGTATGATTACCAAAGCTGCCCACCGTTCTTCGAACTAGGTCCGAAATACCGGGTTTCGATCTTCGATCTGCCCGTCTGGGGACCGAGCCCCAGGATCAACGGTCCCCAGGTCGCTGGGTGGGGGGGGCATTTCACCGCCGGGATCAGTCGTTCCGAACCAAGCGATCTGCTCGACCAGCTGAACCGTGATTTCGGCCGCTGCCACGTGCTCCGCAATGACCACGGATTTCCGTGGCAGCGGAGCTATCACGACTGGCTCGAGCGCGAGCTCTTGGCCAGTGTCCGCAAGCGCGGCAGTATCATTCGTCACCTGATGAAACGCGAGCCGTGGGATCTGTTCATCGGAACTTTTGTCGAAGGTCACAGCGCGGGACACGATCTGCTGCATTATAGCGACGAGGCCCATCCTCTGTTCGAGCAGCGCACCGTGAACGGCTCGCCGCACGATCCGATGCTGCGTGTCTATCAAGCCCTCGACAGGGAAATCGGGGAGATCCTGGCGACGGCACCGGACGATACCACTATGGTTCTGTTCGCTGTACATGGCATGGGCGAGAACCATTCAGATCTGCTTACACAGGCTTTTCTGCCGGAATTTCTATACCGATGGAATTTTCCCGGTAAGGCGGTGCTTGCCTCTCCTCCGCTGGATAAACCACCCGGACCCGTGATCCGTAGGCCGGCGGTGGGGAGTTGGGTCCGCAGCCTATGGACGACGCGGGAAGAGAGCAACCCTTTGAAGCGCTGGCTGCGCCCCTATCTACCGGGAAGCTGGCTCCGCACCGATCCCGGTAGTGAACTGGCTTCTCCCTTTAGTATGGACCTCCGTCGGCTCGGTTGGATGCCCGCAGCCTGGTATCGGAGACTGTGGCCAAAAATGAAGGCCTTTGCGCTGCCGACTTTCTGGGAAGGCCGCATCCGCATCAACCTGAAGGACCGGGATGGCAGTGGCAATGTCGCTCCGGAAGACTACGTGCGGGTATGCGATGAACTTTCGGCGAGTCTCAGCAAGCTCCGCGATGCGCGCACTGGCGCGCCGATCGTAAAGACGGTGGCCCGGACGCGCCGCTCGCCCACCGACGCAGACCCTCGGCTTCCCGTAGCCGATCTAGCGGTGGAATGGGTGCAGCACGCAGTGGACGCGGTGGAGAGCCCCGATCTCGGTCGGATCGGGCCCATTCCGTTTAAGCGCGTCGGGGGACATCGGCCGCACGGTTTCTTTCTTGCCAAGGGTCCTGGTATCGGAGCTGATACGTTGGCTGAAGGCGGAGAAATCGTTGATCTTGCTCCTACCCTGTTAGCCTTGCTCGGTGCCGATATACCGCGGCGCTTGGATGGCCGGCCCCTAATATTTCCGGGTGGGCAGCTTGACCCCGGTGGATCATTAGAAACCTTTCATTCTTCACGCGACCATGGGCTAAAATCTGTAATCTAATACGGCCCACCCGAAACAGGGCTTGCGCAAGATGCACGGCGCCGCTTCATCCAACCGTACCCCAGAATGGATGCCGTCCACCCCTATCGGCATACCGGCGGGGATACCACACCCAGGCTGACCCGCGCGCAGACAAGCGTAACCAGCCGAGCGTTCGAGGTGACACATTGACCTAATGGGTCCCCGGCGGATGAAATGATAAATATAAAAGTAACGCCCGAAGTGTCGGTAATCATGCCGGCCCACAACACCGAAGCCTATATCGGGCGGGCGATTGAATCCGCCCGCAACCAAACACTTGAGAATATTGAAATCATCGTTGTCGACGATGGTTCAACGGATGGTACAGCCGACGTGGTCCGGGCGATTAAAGACCGGCGGCTTCGAGTCATCACGAACAACCGAAACCTGGGGGCGGGTGCGAGCCGCCAGGTTGCACAGAGCGCGGCTAAGGGAAAATGGATCGCAATCCTTGACTCGGACGATTGGTTCGCAGCCGAGAGACTGGAGATTTTATCGCGGATCGGCTACGCGGAGGGAGCAGACATGGTCGCTGACGACCTGCACTTTGTGCGTGAGCCCGGTAGCGAGCCTTATACAACGCTGTTTGCCAATAGTGGCCAGCGGATCGGGGGAACCATGCGGATCGATCCGGTTTATTACGTGGAGACCAGTACATTCGGAAAACGCGGATTGCGCCTCGGGTGGACCAAGCCCCTGATTCGGCGATCCTTCATCGATGCACATGGGCACCAGTATGACGGCAGGTTGTTCAGTCATGACTTTTGGTTCTATTTTACTTGCTTGTTACACGGAGCCCGCTTCGTGGTCGAACCCCAACCCTATTACTACTATTATCGTTTGCGCCAAAATTCCCTCACCGGCATACTAAGGCGTAGGGGCCAGGTCGAACGCTTAACGGAGATGTTAGAGGTGGGGAATGAATTTCTTGAATGCACCCAGGTAAAAAAGAACGATGCGTTAGTACGGGCTCTGTCGACAAATCTAAGGACAGTGGAACGATACCTGGCCTATCATCGAGTGGTTGACCCGTTAAAACGGCGTCAGTGGTTATCGGCATTCGTCGCAATGCCGTCCAACCCCTATTTCTTTGTGCAGCTGGTGAAAGAGCTTCCTCGAATCGTAAAAGGAGAATAGGTCGGGTAGACCTGGGTAGTCGCCCACCCAGGTCCCCCTCAGATCCGGACATGCGCGACTAACGCATCCGGCTCCTCAGACAATGGTTTCGCTGCGCGCTTCAGATAGGAATGAACGATGCGGGCAGGTGGCAAAGGATGACGAGCCAGAAGACGACCCGCATGATCCCAATTGAACCCGGATTTTCCATTGAGCAGGTTTTTGGGCGTGCTTTCTAATGGCAGTCATTAGCGCAACTGTCTGATAATGTGGTGGTGGTGTCGATTTTCGGTCAGTTAGATTGACGCGGTTTAGGGGGTAAAAAAAAGTGAAGGC
>JBIMKD010000102.1:0-24421 GCA_043673815.1 Chromatiales bacterium | reverse complement strand
TTGCAGAAAACCCTCCAGCGCGCTTTGCACTATCTATCTCTCAACGCACGGCGCGCCCATCCCAAGAGAGACCAGCGCTCAGGACGCCTTAAACTCGGTTTGCAGCACGTTTACGGTGCTTCTTAAGAACTAACGTATGAACTGAGGTTAGCGTGGTGCCACCGACTATGCTTTTCGTTTTAATCTCTAGTATCGCAGTTTTCGTGGGTGTAGAATTCATGCGTGGTGAGGGGCATTCGCCTCATGCAGATGCGGCGGTCGGGACCCCCGAACTGGTTACGACCAGCCACGAAATCACGACATACGGGTCCGATACGGTTGGAGATATTTCAAGGCTCGACCATGAGCTTGAAGGTTTAAGGGATAAAGTCGATCGCCTTTCGCGGGAATTGAAGCTCGTACAATCGTTGGGTCACTTGAATCGTAGAGATGAAGGTGACCCTAGCCCGAAAACGAGGGAGGAAGTCGAGAATGAGGAAGCGTTTACTTCCAGTCAGTTCGAGTTTCAAGACCAGCAGACCGAAGTGGAAAGCCGATTTTCGAGTGAAACGATAGACAGTGAATGGGCACCCCGCATGGAGTCCCAGCTTGCGTCCGTACCAAAGCGGTTTTCCGACTTCGGCATGGCGGATACGCAGATGGTTTTTCACGAGTGCCGTGCAACGCTCTGCAATGCAGAGTTTATTCACGGCGAAAACGAAGATCAAAGAATCTTTCCATTGGTGTTGGCCATACCGGGAATCGAGCGCGTCCAGGTCGAGCGAGGAGAGCCTCCGGACGGCGGACCAGCAGTTTCGCGCGTGTATTTTTTCCGCGAAGGAGTTGCCAGCCTCGATGCTTCGGGACAAGGGCGGTGTTTCAGCGACCGTTCGCCGACCGTAGGCCGCGATGTCCGCGCCTATCTATCTGCTCAATCGAATTGACCTCGCCGCCATGCTGTGAGTATAGGGGCCTGCGCCGCATCGTAATCGGGTAGGTGCGGCCGGGCGGTGGATTCAGCATGCTGTTTATGCGGTAACCCACCGACTCGGACCGCGAAGCGGGCCTCCTTTCAAGCCGTACTGCAAGGTGTCGGCCTGCGGCCGACGGGTTGGTGGGTTACGCCGCAAACAGCGCGGCTTACCCACCCTACATCTAAGAGAGGGCGTGTGAGTTTATTGGAGTCGTTTTGTTCAACATTCAAGAAGCGGATTAAAGGGGCCGTGGTCGAGTTGAAATCTGTGAAGTATTTTGAATATCCGCTTAGTGGTTGATAAGCGACCAGTCGAATCGGAAAGTCATTCGACGTCGCGGGGGTGCTCAACATCACGCCTCCCTTTAGAGCAAGGCCGGAAGATCACGCGCCCTTGTGGCGCGACGTAACCATCTCCGCGTACTTGCGCTCAAGCCGACCGAGCACTTCCTCTGCGGGTTTCCCTTTGCCGCTGGCAAGCCCCTTTTTGACGTCGGTGCGGAGTGCCTCCAGCGTGGCCTCGCGCCGCTGTTGCTCTTCTTCGAGCAGGCGGAGTCCGTCACGAACGACTTCACTCGCGCTAGCGTACCGCCCCCCTTCAACTTGTTGTTTGATGAATTGCTCGAAATGCTCACCTACGGCATAACTGGAGGGCATGGCTAGGCTCCTCGGAGAATTAATTTTGATTACCTATTATTATCAATATTTGATATTGCGGACAAGAGGCATTACCGTACTTGTTTAGTGGTCACAATGGAAACATCCACTGCGGGCGCCGAGGCGCGGCAACTACTCCTGCGTAACTATCAAGGAGTCTTGTCTACACTCTCCGTGGCGGTTAGCGGTTATCCCTTCGGCTCGGTAATCCCCTATTGCCTCGATCGGCAGGGGCGCCCCATCATCCTCATCAGCCGCATCGCCCAGCATACCAAGAACATCCTGGCCAATCCCAAGGTGTCGCTCATTGCCATCGAGCGCGGCGTCGACGACGCCCAGACCGCCGGGCGTCTGGCCCTGCTCGCCGACGCGGCCCGCATCCCGCCCGAGGACGAATACACGCCCGCGCGCTACTACTGCTATTTCCCGCAGTCGCGCGACTATCACAAGACCCACGACTTCGACTTCCATCGCCTCGAACCTGTGCGCGCCCGTTACATCGGCGGCTTCGGCGATATCCACTGGCTGGAACCCGAACGACTGCTGCTCCCCAACCCCTTCACCGGCGAGGAAGAGCTCGGTATGGTCCGGCACATGAATGAGGACCACACCGAGGCGATGCAGCGCTATTGCCTTAATGCCGGCCTTGCCCTGCCCGAGGCCGTCACGCCGGTGATGGCCGGGATAGACGCGGAGGGCTTTCACCTACGGTTGGGTGCGTGCATCGTCCGCTTCGAGTTTCCCTCGCCGGTGCAAAGCCCTATGGAAGTACGGCAAGCCCTGGTGGCAATGGCGCAAGCGTAGGTGGCCCTCCATGCTTTTTACCCCGAGCTCGATCCCGAACTTACAGACTTAATAGGACCCAATCGTCGCACAGCAGGTCGGACGCAATGAAGCACTGCCCGTTGCGAAATCGTGTTGAATTTCCTATCCTTTGTTATGTCGTCATGTCGTAGAGCGTGCGATCGGGCATGGCGGCCCGCAGGCTTGCTTGGTTTAGGTCGTCGTTGTTGACCGTCGCATGATCGAGGAATACGGCTTTCGTGGCGCGCTAGACTAGCGCCTCGAACACTTTCAGGAAACCACCCGCTCGCCGCCGCATGAATTTATCCGTCGTCCAAACGCTCATCGGTCTCAATGTCATCGTCTACCTCATACAAACCGTCGTAGGCAACACGGTTGCGCTGAATTTTGCACTCTGGCCGCTTCAGCCGATCCATGGTGAATCGCTGTTTCATCCGTGGCAACTCATCACGCAAGCGTTTCTCCACGGCAGCGTACCGCATCTCGCGTTCAATATGCTGGGGCTTTGGATGTTCGGTGAAGAGATCGAGCAAACCCAAGGACCGCGCCGCTTTCTCACATTGTACTTTTCATCCGTGATCACGGCTGCAATCGCGCAGTTGTTCGTTCCCGGTTGGCTAGGCTTACCCCTCGCTCCGACGATTGGCGCCTCCGGCGGGGTGTTCGGTCTATTGCTCGCCTTCGCGGTGTTCTTCCCGAAACGCAAAGTAGTGCCGCTGATTCCGCCGATCCCAATGCCCGCATGGCTGTTCGCCGCGAGTTATGCGGCGATCGAGTTGTATTTGGGAGTCACCGGCACTCAAGCCGGCGTTGCGCATTTCGCGCACCTGGGCGGCATGGTCGGCGGCGGTATCGTCTTGTACCGGTGGTATCGGCAACGGAGACGACGCTAGTCGCGAAAATTATTGAACTGCAAAGGCAGATCGAGTTTCGCCTTTCGCAGAAACGCGATTGCCTCTTGTAAATCGTCGCGTTGCTTGCCCGTGACGCGCACCTTCTCGCCTTGGATCTGAGTTTGGACCTTGAGCTTGGCCTCTTTGAGAAGCTTGGCCACCTTCTTCCCCGTCTCGGTATCGATGCCGTGGCGGAGGATCACCAACTGCTTCGCCACGGCAAGGTTCACTTCCGGGTCCTTGACGTCGAGGCAGGCACTGTCGATGCCGCGTTTGGTGATTTCCAGTTTCAAAATCTCGAGTATTTGTTTGAGCTGAAAATCCGACTCCGCGGTTACGGTCACCGTCGTGTCCTCCAGCTCATAGCCTGCCTTGGCTCCTTTGAAGTCGAAACGCAGCCAAAGCTCGCGGTTCGCTTGATCCACGGCATTGGTGAGCTCGTGACCATCGATTTCGGACACCACGTCGAAAGAAGGCATATCAGATTTCCGTTAGTAGTTGCTCGACGCTCGTGGTAAATTCTGTCTTGCGTGAATATCGGTCAAGTCGCGAAATATAATAAACTGATATTTCATGACCAGACACCATGTTGCTTAGACCCCATGTTACTTTAGCGGTCATGAGATAGCAGAGCCCATGAGCAAGTTGATGCGCTGGTCAATACTTTCACTCCGTATTACGCTTTTTCTGGGCTGCGCCCCAGATCCATATGAAAATCTTGATGCCCCTCACGCGTTCTTTGGCAAGCACAAAATTGGCACGTCGCCAGACTATGGCATCGTTAAATTCGGCAACATTGAAGACCATGTCATTACGGTTCACGGTTTTACCGATGATTTTGCTTCTTGTCAGCAAATCGTGAGGGCCTTAAACGAAGATGCCTGTAAAGAAATCACCGATGGCTCTGCTTGCCTAGACCCTTACTCGTGCCAACAACCACTGACCGCTAACCCGGCGCTGTACAGAACGCCGCAAAAGGCGGGGCGCTCCTAAGCTAGTTTGTTAGCGGGGCAACGGCATAGAAATGGCGCAGATTATGGAATCATTCGGGTGGCCGCATTTCGCTTTCCTGTTTGCGCTGGTTTTCGTACTGCTTTTCCGTGCCCAGATTGCCGGGCTACTTTCCCGCATTACCTCAATAGACAAGAGCGGGATAAAGGCTCAGGCGGCCCCGGAGGCCCAACGTGAAGAGAAGAAGAAAGAGGCGGTACAGGAACTTCTACTCGCGATCGGTAAGAGCATTGTCCTTCAAGACATCGAGAGTCGGATAAAGCAAGACTTAGAATCCCGAGGCATGGAAACCGGTGGAGATACGGCCAAGGTATTGATAAAGCATCTCGCAGCAACAATGCTTCTTCTTGAGTTCGAGCAAATACACAACCTCATTTTTGGAAGTCAGATATTCCTGCTTAAGAAGCTCAACGAGGTCGCTGGGCAGGGCAAATCCGACGACGTTGTCACTGCCCACTTCGAAAACGTTAAGGCGCTCTTTCCTGACACTTTCAGTGACTGGACTGTAGAGCAATACTTATTATTCCTGCATGCGCGGTTGCTAATACTGCATAAGGACGGTGTTTACCACATTACTAACTTGGGTGTTGAATATCTCACGTGGATGGTAAGAAATGGACGGCGCGAAGATAACCCGTTATAGCCCCGCTAACCTTTCGCTCAAGCCGACGCCCGGGATTCGGTGGGTATTCTACCAACCGTCCGTGGCCGGGCGCGGCTTATCTTTCACGTTTAGGTTGCAGGACCACGTGGGAGTATGTATGCGCTCGCTGTTGCTCGTAGCGTCTCTACTTGGAGTCTTGTCCACAGCAGTCGCGGGGCCAGTTGAAGGAGATCTGTTCGGCTATCGGCTGGGCGCGAAGTACCCCGTTGGAGCCGAAACGAGAGGCTACTTCATGGACTTTATGGGTTCGATGGTAGTCATGGCAGAGAAGCCGGAAATGCCGCCTGACTTTGAACGTTTGGAACTGATCACAACGCCGAAGACATTCACGGTCGCAAACATCTATGCCGTTGCAGAGTTCGTCGATGAAGAGGAGGCAACGGCATTCACTTCGCGCTACGCTGATCTATTGGAAACTCTGCACGGTTCAAAGTGTTCGCCCCTTAAGGCGTATCTCGAAGAAGCGCTCAAACTCCTCTGCGGCGGCAGTTACGAATTGACAGTGCATCGGTTTAAGCCCGACAAGCCAACAGAGAAGCACAAGGTCCACGTTGCCTTGAAGTTCGACAACGACAGTAAGGCCGGAAAACGCATCGTCGCGCAGTTCGGGAGCGAACTGAAGCAGCTCGAGAACGAGGGCAAAAAGCAGCGGCTGGAGAAGGCGCTGAAAGAGCAGAAGTTGAAGGGAATGCAATGAGGCAACAAAGGGTCAAGCCTCGAAATATAATAAACTGATAGTTCAAGACCACACCCCTTGTTGGTTGTCGGAGTCATATTCGTAGACTGGAGTACATGTTATGGAAAAGCAACTCACAGCAATCATTGAACGTGAGGGCAATGGCTATGCTTCGCTCTGCCCTGAGCTGGATATCGCGAGTCAGGGTCGCACAATCGAAGAGGCGCGCGACAACCTGCGAGAAGCTCTTGAGCTTTTCTTCGAATCCGCTTCGCCTGCCGAGATCAAGCAACGTTTCCACGAGGAAGTGTACGTAACACGGGTACCCGTTGCTGTTGGGTAAATTGCGCGCACTTTCCGGGAAAGAGGTATGCACTATTCTCAACCGGCATGGATTCGTGGAAGTGCGTCAGCGGGGTAGCCACCTTGTCATGCAAAAGAAGCTACTGGACACAACGATAACGGTGCCAGTGCCAAATCATTCCGAGCTGCGCGCAGGCACGCTTCAGTCCATCATTCGTCAGTCCGGCGTACCACAGAATGAGTTCGAGTCATGAAGTTGGCGCCCAATCGGGTAGCCGGGGCGTATTTAACCCTCAGCCTCCACAAGGAATATTGGGGCCAAGTCTCGCGATATAATAAACTGATACTTCAAGACGGGACCCGATCGAAAGCTGTTATCCAATACCGCCGTTAATGCCGATCACCTGGCCGGAAATATAGCTTGCGTGCTCCGAAGCCAGGAACGCGATTAGGTGGGCAACCTCTTGGGGTGTGCCGGCGCGTTTCATCGGCACTAAGGCTTCGATCTGCGCCGGATTGAAGGCCCGTTCGATCATCGGCGAGGCGATGATCCCGGGCGCGACGACGTTGACGGTCACCCCGCGCGATGCCAATTCCAGGGCTAGGGATCGAGAGGCGCCGTGCAGCCCGGCCTTGGCCGCCGCGTAATTGGCCTGCCCGCGGTTCCCGAGGACTCCGGCCAGCGACGAGATGGAAATGATGCGCCCCCAACGCGTCCCGATCATGGGCAGCAAGAGTGGTTGGGTCACGTTGAAGAAGCCATGCAGGGAGACGGCAATGACGTCCTGCCATTGTTCCGGGCGCATTCCGGCCATCGGGGCATCGTCATGCACGCCGGCGTTGTTCACCAACACCTGCACCGGCCCGCTCTCCAGGATTGCCCCGAGCGCGCGCTTGACGGCCTCGCCATCGGTCACATCGAAGTGCGTCACACTGGCCGAGCCGCCCGCCCCCACGATCTCTTCCATGATATTTCTCGCCGTCTCCGGGTGGCGGTGGGTGTGGACGACGACATGCAGCCCCCGGCGCGCCAACTCCAAACAAATCGCTGCGCCGATCGCTCCGCTTCCTCCCGTCACCAAGGCGCGCTTCATGAACCCTCCGCGGTGTACTTCAGGAACATGGCTGGCATGGGCTCACCTCGATTGACAGGCATTGCTCCTCGAAATAATCCAGGCGCACGCCGGTGTTCCGCCGCCGGGCGATGGCCGTGAGGAGCGGCAGGGCCCGCGCCGCGGGATTTCCGCCCCGCAGCGCCTCGATCCCCGGGTCGCCCAAGGTGTCGGGCGCACCGCCCGGCACATCCTCCAGATGAAGCTTCAAGCACGCCAGGTTCCGGCCCGAAGGCCGATCGCATAGCAGCAAGGCTACGGCGAATCCCGCCGTCAAGGGACGCGCCGGAAACAGCGCCGGCGGCGGGGGTAAGTCGTAGGCCACGAGCAGTACCGGCGCCTGTTCAACCTCTGCATAGGCCGCTGCCTCCAGCAAACCGCTCCCAAACGAGCTGTCGTAACAGGATAAAGAGGTGGATGAGCGCTGGGCCCCGGTCGCGATGCCCCAGTAACCGGCCGCGGCATTGTGAACGGAATGGTGAAAGAGCGTCGGCGAGAGGACGCGCTCGGGACTGGCGAGGCTGCGGCAGATCTGGTCGAGGACCCCCGTTTCGCCCCCGGAGGAAGCGAACACCGTCGCCAAGGCTCGCGGATCTTGATCCGCGTGACATAGTGCCTCCTCCGCCACGTGCATGGCCCAACGCACGAGAGCGCTGCTCCGCCGCCGCTCATTGGGAGGGAGGATGGCCGCGGAGGGCCCCTGGGTTTCGCCCCCCAGCCAAGACGCTTCGCCCGCGAGCACCGCGCGGCTCGCCGGCCAGCTTGCGAAGCCCGGCCCCAAGATCCCGATCCCGTTCACATAGACTTGCATTAGAGGAGGCCAAAAATGAGGCTGCAATTATTCCCGCCGAACCCGAAAATGTTGCTCAAAACGCGGCCGAGCGGGCGCTCTTGATTCTCGATGAGCACCCGGCTCGCGAGTGCGGGATCGGGTCGCGTCGTGTTAAGAGTCGCCGGCATGAATCCATGCGTGAGGCAGAGCAGTGCAATCACCGCTTCGGTGATCCCGGCCGTGCCCAGCGTGTGTCCCGTCCATCCTTTGGTGGAGCTACAGGGTGTGGCCGTGCCGAAGACTGAGTTTACCGCCAGGTCCTCGACGCGGTCGTTGGTCGGGGTAGCCGTACCGTGCAGATTGATATAATCGATGGCCTCGGGGCCGAGCCCGGCCCGTGCCAGCGCGCCGCGCATCGCCAGGATCGCGCCGAGACCCTCGGGATGCGGGTGGGACATATGATAGCCATCGCAACTTTCTCCATAGCCGTAGAGTGCGACGGCGCCTGAGTCTTTGGTCCGCTCGATCCTTTCCAACAGCGCGAATCCCGCCGCTTCGCCCAGCGACAGCCCATCGCGTGCCGCGTCCCAGGGGCGGCAAGGCTCGGCCGAGCTCAGGCCCAGCGCGGAGAAGCCGTACAAGGTCGTAAGACAGAGACTATCCACGCCGCCAACGATGGCCGCATCGCAGATCCCGCTCGCCAGGACGCGAGCCGCGCTGGCGAAGACCTTGGCGCTGGAGGAACAGGCGGTCGAGATCACGGCTGCGGGACCCCGGAGTCCAAGATAGCTGCGCACGAAGTGGGCGAGAGAGAAGGTGTTGTGGGTGTAGCGATAGCGAGTCAGGAAGGACGCCGGCAAAGCGCCCGAATCCTGATCCCGATCACGGTAGGCGTGCTCGGTCTCATTGATCCCCGAGGTACTGGTCCCGAGGATGACTGCGATCCGCCCGGCCCCATAGCGCCGCGCCGCCGCGCGCGCGGCCTCCTCGAAACCGTCCTGCCGCAGGCCAAGCAAAGCCAGGCGGTTGTTACGGCAATCGAACGGCATGAGCTCCGCCCCCGTGATCGGACGATCCTCCAATCCTTCGACGCGGCCGATGTAAGTATTCAATCCCGCATCCTCGAAGTCGCAAGGTCTCAGGCCCGAGCGCCGCGCGCGCAAGGCCGCAAAGGTGGAGTCCAGGCCGCGCCCGAGCGCCGTGACCACGGTGTAATGGCTGATCAAGAGCGGCGCCATGACTTTACTTTGCGCTGCTACCATGATCGGCGAACTGTTCAAGAATCCAGACTGAAGGTTCAGTGCCGGCGAGGTTGGCCGTCTCTGCCGCTAGCAGCGAGCAAGCTGCGCAGCAGATTCTTACTGCCCCAATGTTGAACAAAACCACTACGACAAAATGATAAGTCCCTTCTCCCTCCGGGAGAAGGTTAGGATGAGGGGATATAAAATAAGGAGTTATCGTTATTCTAACCCCCTCACCCCAACCCTCTCCCGGAGGGAGAGGGAGTTTAACGAAATACTTAAATTTCAAATAATTTTGGCTAGATTTATTCACAAGCTCCCATCCCAAAAGTCATAAAAGTTGAACCAATTATCGGGCGCTAAGCGGCAATAATGTTCCAAGCGATCGACGTAGCGCTGGGTCCAGCGCCGGAGATCCCAATCGCGTTGCTGCCGATTGATATTCACTTCCTCCGCAAACCACTCGAAGTGGATCTCGTAACGGTTACCGCCCCGGTATAAACCGAAGAAGAGGAGCACCGGAACCCTGAGGACGTGTGCCAGCCGCATGGTCCCGGCGGGGAAACCCGCGGGCTGACCTAAGAATACGCAAGGTACGATGCGCGCATCCGGCAACGAGCGGTCACCGAGGACCCCGATCATCCCGCCGCGATCCACGCATTCCTTGACCTTCAGCATCGTGTCCGGAGCGCCGGCGGGGATGACCGTTTCCGCAACCGCAGGGTTCAGATCTCTCATGATATCCCGGATCATCGGGGCGTTCTCCTCGTGCATGAGGATCCGGACGTCGAATCCGCCCGCAAACCCGGTGGCGCGCACGATCTCGAAGCTGCCCAGGTGAGCGCCGAGCAGCAGGCAGCCCTGGCCCCGTGCCAAACATTCGGTGAATATCTCGGCGCCCCGCAGGTCGATGTCGAAGAGATCGTACTGTCCGCGGAGAAGGTACACCCGGTCTAGGACCGTGGAGGCGAAGTAGTAATAGTGGCGGAAGAGATCGCGCCAACCGATGCGGCGCGCCAACACCCTGGATAGAAAACCCCGAATCGAGGCGCACGCCTGGGGTGAGAACAACAGGTAGTACCCGCAAATAGGGTAAAGCAAACTGCGCGCGGCGGCGCGCCCAAAACGCAGCGCCACCCATACGATCCACCGGCAGGCCAGGCGGTTGCTCCGTTCGCGCTGCCCTAGCCAGGCCGGGCTCACGGGCCACCATCGGAAAATCGCGCGCGGCACGCCTGCACCAGTCCCAGCAGAGACTCGCGAGTCAACTTGCCGGTTTCGTTGCGTGGGAGGCTCGCCACCCGATACAGCGGCCGTGGGACGAATACCGGATCGATCGCGTTCCGCAGCGCGGAGAGGATCTGCGCGGTTGAACGCTCCGGCGCCACCACGAAGGCGATGAGGCGCGTATTGCCGGTGTCGCGCTCATCGGGCGCGAAGAATTCACCATCTTCTACTCCTTCGATCTCGTTAAGTCTCAGGGTCAGATCGCCCAACGAGGCCCGATGACCGCCGATGTTGACTACGTCACCACCGCGCCCGTGGAGTACAAATTCCTGTGCGCCGCGAGGCGTGATCAGATCGGGAAAGGGGATACGCCCAGGGAGGTAATCGGCCTGCACGTAGCAATCGGCCGCCCCTTGCTCAAGACTCAAGCCGTCCAAGAGCCGCCAGGCACCAGTCGCGGTGGTGCGCCGCATCGCCACGCTGCCTGCCTCGGCGAAGCCGTAGATCTCCCGGACTGGCACGCGAAATAGGTCTTCAGCCTCACGCGCCATGTCCATCGATAGCGGCGCCGTCGCCGACAGAACCAGCTCCAATTCCGGAAACCTCAATGCCGAGCCAATACAGGCCCGCATGTGCAAGGGCGTGGTGACCAGTATACGCCGAGGTGGAACTTGCGCCAGGGTCGAGCGCACGTCCTCCGCGAACAAGGGGCGGCCGGCATGCAAGCCCCAACCATGTTGGGTGGGCAGCATGATCGAGGTTTCGAGCCCATACATATGCGAGTGCGGCACCGTGGCCACGAGGCTGATCTTATCCCTAGCTTTCAGACCCAAGCGAGCCGCGGTGTGGCGCGCTACTGTGGTGAGCGAGCTCCAGGTTTTGACGTTGGGGCGCGGCTCTCCCGTACTACCGGAGGTGAATACCACCGCCGCCGTTTGCGCTGCCGGAATGATTGGAATCGGCATCCGTGCCGGGGCGCTCTGGTGAAGATCGGGCAAGGAGAAGAACGGCAGACCTGGCGCTCCTGCCGCGCCGTCGCTTAGGCAATAGCTGTCCGGGTACAGCCGGGCTATCTGTGAGAGTGCTTGCGGCGATCGGCCCGGAGGAAGCAGCGTGGTCTGTCCACGGATCAGCGCGGCGGCGAACCCGGTGAGGAAGCCGTAGCGATTCTCCGTGAGGTTGATGACGGCCGGTCCGTCCGGAAGCAACCCCGACAGGATCTCGACCTGCGCGAGGAACTGGCCGCAGGTGACCGCCCTACCCTCTTGCCAGGCTAATACATCGTCATCGTCATAGGGGCCGAGCAAGGGCACGGCGCTCATTCGATCACTCTTATTTGGTCCGGTACTTTTCGATTGACTTGCACAGGGCGCGCAACGAGGAGAAGGTCGCCGTGATGTCCGGATCATCGGAGCGCAAATGATAGCCATAGCAGCGGGAAACCGCCAACGACAGCTCGAGCGCGTCGATGGAATCCAGACCCAGCCCCTCACGGAATAACGGATCGTCAGGACTGATATGCGCGGGGTCTATGTCAAGGTTCAGCGTTTGAACCATCAGGCGCGCGACTTCGATTTCTAGCGGCGACATATCGGGGTCAGGCCCTACTCTATAGCAGGAATGTACATTATCGGATATCGATAATAGTAAGCCAACCTGAAGCAAGAAGAGGTCTACGAGTGCTAAAATCGATGCATGAAAATAACCACTAGAACCCGGTTCCTGCTTCTGCTGGCCGCGCGGATTACCCTGCCATTTTCTTATTCTCCCGTGTCCCCCAAAACCTTGCGATTCAGCAGCGCGTAAATATCTGGTTGAGGGCCGTCCAGAATTTTCTGACACGCAGACCGAGCGGAAGCTTGTTGAGCTTCTCGATACGGGAAAGATCATGTCCTGGGAAATACGCGAGCTGCAATGACGCGCCCCACGAAGCAGCGATTCACACAATGAACGAAATCCAATTATCGCGGTAAGCACCCACGCGTGTACGCGCGCAGCTTGGAGAAAGCACGCACTGATTTCGGGAGTCGGCTGAAGCGTAATATTATGCCGCTACTTCGACGTACTCGACTCGACTCGAAGGCTGTGGAATTTGTGCTCCATCTTCGCGCAGGCCGTCAACATGAAATCCGATAGCTTCACGAATCTGGGCCTCAACCTCATCAATAGTTGCGCCAGTGGCAACACAGCCCGGCAGATCGGGTACATACGCCGAGTAGTTGTTCTGGGCCTTCTCGATCACAACTGCGTATCGCATCGGTACCTCACTTCTTAACCCCAGCTTGCTTAAGAACGCTGTTCAATGTTCCAGGTGCAAGATCATCACTCGGTTTTCCCGGAACCGTGACTCGCCCGGGTTTTGTAGGGTGCTTGAACTGTCGGTGGCTACCCCGTGTAGCGACGAGAGACCATCCATCATCTTGAAGCATCCGGAGCACCTCACTTAGCTTCATCCACTCAGAATATCAACTCCGTGGTTCGCTGGCACTACCAAGCGGTGGAAACGATCGTACCGCAGGATCCGAGAGGTGACCAGAGATGAGAGCGGCTGGCGTGGGGCTGGCCGGTCGGCCTCTTGCAACTGTCCGACGGATCCATGCTGGTCTCGGCCGACGGCAGCGGACGGCTCTGCGGTGTGTTACTCCTTGACCGGGGGCTACTCGCGTGCGAGATAAAGCCACGTCTCGACCACCATGTCGGGGTTGAGCGAGAAGCCTTGTTTGGCCTGGACACGGGTTGATGTGGTCATAGTAGTCGGCGCGCTTGCGGCCGGCTTCTCCCGAAGCGAAGCGTTATGTCCTCGGCGCTCCGTCGTGGCATGCTCCCCGGCGATGGGTGCTATGATTGAGGCGTGTACAAGTTAGAGTTTACCGCCAGCGCGCTTAGCGATTTTGGCTATTTCAAGAAGGCCGAACAAACCTTCGCTCTGGACAACATCGAGGCGTCGCTGCGACACGAATCGCTCGCCGAGACACGGCGCCGAAAACCGCTACGCCCGAACGATTTATCGGCTTGGGAGTTGCGCGTAGGTGATTTTCGCGTCTTCTATGATGTGGAGGAAGACGAGAAAGTGCTTCTGAATCAAGGCGGTGGGTTTCAAAAAACACAACGTGCTCTATATCCGCGGTCGGAGGTTTGAGTTATGAAAACAGTCGACTTTTATCTGAAGCAGCGCCGAGCCTAGAAGAGTTATTGGAGCTAGCGGAGCAAGAGAGTTTGCTCCTGAAAACGCCAGATGGGCGTGAGTACATCCTGTCAGAAGTGGATGACTTGAGCCAAGAGATTGAACAAATCAGAGATAACCCGGAGCTGATGGAATTTCTGGCCCATCGCTCCCGGGAAAAAGAAAGGTTCCGCTTGGAACAAGTGAAGCAAGAGCTCGGCCTATAGCAACTCCTGGGTCCGGTAAGTCGAACGGTCCGCGCTAGGCCGTCGATTCACCCGCAAGATAAAGCCAGGTCTCGACCACCGTGTCGGGGTTGAGCGAAATGCTTTCGATTTCCTGATCGACCAACCAGCGGGCGAATTCGGGGTGATCGGAAGGGCCCTGCCCGCAGATCCCGATATACTTACCGGCGTCGCGGCAGGCTTTGATGGCCATGGAAAGCAAGGCCTTGACCGCGGGATTACGTTCATCGAAGCCAGCGGCGACCAGCCCCGAATCACGATCGACACCGAGGGTCAGTTGGGTGAGGTCGTTCGATCCGATCGAGAAACCGTCGAAATACTCTAGAAAATCCGCCGCCAGCAGGCAGTTGGACGGGATCTCACACATCATAATGACGCGTAATCCCTCGCGGCCGCGCTCGAGGCCGTGCTGTCTTAAGAGCTCCGTGACCGCACGCGCCTCCTCGCGCGTACGCACGAACGGCACCATCGCCTCGACATTGGTCAGCCCCATCTCCGTGCGCACTTTGCGAAGGGCGGCGCATTCAAGCTCGAAGCAGTTGCGGAAGCTATCGGCGATATAGCGCGAAGCCCCTCTGAATCCGAGCATGGGATTCTCTTCCGCCGGCTCGAAATGCTCGCCGCCTAAAAGGCTACGATATTCGTTGGATTTAAAATCCGAAAGCCGGACGATGACCGGTTTCGGGGCAAACGCAGCCGCCAGCACGGCGATGCCTTCGACCAGCTTGTCCACGAAAAAGCTGACCGGGTCCGGGTAAGCCTGCGTACGCAAGGCTATTCTCTCCTGCAGCGGGCGAGGCATCCGCTCGAATTGGAGCAATGCCTGCGGATGGATGCCGATCATGCGGTTGATGATAAATTCCAGCCGCGCGAGCCCGATCCCCTGATTCGGGATCGCAGCGCACTCGAAGGCCCGGTCGGGATTGGCGACGTTCATCATGATCTTCACCGCGAGCGCCGGCATCGTCTCGAGCTTGACCACACTGCGCTCGAACGCAAGCTTGCCGTCGTAGACGAACCCCTCTTCCCCCTCCGCGCAAGAGACCGTCACCTCGCGCCCCTCGCCGATACACTCGGTCGCATTGTTGGTCCCGACCACGGCCGGCACACCCAGCTCGCGGGCGACGATCGCGGCGTGACAGGTCCGCCCGCCGCGGTTGGTGACGATCGCCGCGGCCCGCTTCATGACGGGTTCCCAATCGGGATCGGTCATGTCCGCGACCAGCACCTCACCGATCTCAAAGCGTGGCATATCCTCGACGCCCGCGATGACACGGGCGCGGCCCGCACCGATACGTTGCCCGATGCTCCGGCCGCTCACCAGCACCGCCGCTCTCTCCTTCAGGGAATACCGTTCTAGCGATTGAGCAGGACCCCGGCTTTTCACCGTTTCCGGGCGCGCCTGAAGGATATACAACTGGCCGTCGCTGCCGTCCCTGGCCCATTCGATATCCATCGGGCAACCGTAATGCGCTTCGATCCGCAGGGCGTAGCGGGCCAGCTCATGGATCTCGGAGTCGCTCAACGCGAAGCGGCGGCGTTCCGGTGCGGCGACTTCCACGATGCGCGTCGGTTCGCCTACTCCCAAGACCATCTTGACGGCTTTATCCCCGAGGTTGCGCCGGAGAATAGCGGGCCGGCCCGCTTTGAGGCCCGGTTTGTAGACATAGAATTCATCCGGGTTCACCGCGCCCTGCACCAGCGTCTCGCCCAGACCATAGACCGCGGTGATCAAAACGACGTCGCGAAATCCCGACTCGGTATCCAGCGTGAAAATCACGCCGCTCTGCCCCAGATCACTGCGCACCATCCTTTGGATCCCGGCCGAGAGCGCCACCTGACGGTGATCGAACCCATGATGCGCCCGGTAGGCGATCGCGCGGTCGTTATACAAGGAGGCGAATACCCGCTTGACGGCATGCAGGACATTACCGAGACCTCGAACGTTGAGATAGGTCTCCTGCTGGCCCGCGAACGAGGCCTCGGGCAGATCTTCCGCCGTAGCGGAGGACCGCACCGCGACCGGTGTGGCGCCTGGTAATTCCGCATACGCCGCGCCGATCGCCTGTTCCAGGCTCTGCGTAAACGGCGCCTCCAACACCCATTGGCGGATAGCGGCGCCGGTCTTGGCGAGTGCGCTAACGTCGTCCACGTCCAGTGCGCCCAAGGCGGCCCAAATGCGCTCATCGAGCCCGCCGCTGGCCAAGAACTCCCGGAAAGCGGCCGCGGTCGTCGCGAAACCGGAGGGAACGCGAACCCCTGTTTCCGGAAGCTTGGCGATCATCTCCCCGAGCGAGGCGTTTTTTCCCCCGACCTCCGCGACATCCGCCATGCTCAGCGTCGCGAAATCGACGACGTAGCGTTGCACCCCTATGATCTCCTCACCGTTTCGATTCTAATACTATGGGATCTGTATGCGGCGCACGGTATTCTTCGTCTCCGACAGCACGGGAATCACCGCCGAGACCCTCGGCAATAGCCTTTTGACCCAGTTCGACGGTCTTGATTTCAAGCGTATCACACTCCCCTTCGTCGATAACCAGGAGACCGCCCGATCGGCGCTGTCGATGATCGAAACTGCCGCGGCGCAAGATGGAGCGCGTCCGCTGGTATTTGCAACGATGGCCGACCCTGATCTGCTTGATTTTTTCACTCGCGGCCGGGCCTTGGTACTGGATTTGTTTCGCGTCTTCATCGGCCCCCTGGAGGCCGAGCTTGGCCGCCCCTCGAGCCACGCCAAGGGCCGTTTCCATGGAATGGCCGATAACAGCACCTATGACGTGCGCATGGACACGCTGAATTTTGCCCTCACCCACGATGACGGCATGTCCACGGCGCGTTACCCGCAAGCGGATCTCGTCTTGCTCGGCGTTTCGCGTGCCGGTAAGACACCCACGTGCATCTATCTCGCCATGCAATTCGGCGTGCGCGCCGCGAACTACCCGCTCACGGAGGAAGTTTTAACGCGGCAAAGTCTCCCCAAGGCCCTGGTTTCGATACGCCCGCGGCTTTATGGCCTGACCATCGATCCCGAACGGCTCCATCGCATCCGCTCCGAGCGCCGCCGGCATAGCGCCTATGCGTCGCTCAATCAATGCCGCAAGGAGATCACCGACGCTGAAGCTCTGTTCCGTAGCGAACGTATTCGGTCGTTGAATGTGACCTCTATGTCGATCGAGGAGATCGGCTCGCATCTCTTGCAAGAGATGGGCTTAGAGCGGCATTCATTCTAATGCTTGCTTGGAGCACGACCGAGGTAATGAATCCACAGCTATTGACGACCGCGACATCGGCATGCTCGTAACTCGGAACGATGGCATACCCTTCGAGCCGCAAACTGTGTGAGGGTGCGTTCCGAATCCACTAAGGCTTTCGGACAATCCGTGTCGCGACATCCGGCAAGATTTGTTATCCTAGACCCTGCGTGGATGGTTTCAGCAATTTTAGCTTACTTGGCGGGCTCCTATGAGGCCCGCGAAAGCTTTTCTCACCGTCGTCTTCGCCGATATCAGCGGCAGCGCCGAGCTGTATCGCGTGCTCGGGGACACAGAGGCGCGTATAAAAATCGCCGAATACCTCGATCTACTGACGGCGATCGCGGCGCAGTACCAGGGTAACGTGATCAAAACCATCGGCGACGAGATCCTCTGCACCTATCCGAAGCCCGATGCGGCAATGACCGCCGCCGGCGCGATGCACCGCTCCTTTGAAGCCAAGAACGTGATCCTCAACGGGGGCCTTACGCTCGATAGCGCCTTGCGGATAGGAATGCATTATGGGCCGGTGATTCGTGACGGCAGCGATATCTTCGGCCTTGCCGTTAACACCGCCGCACGCATGGTCGCGATGGCTAAGTCGAATCAGACCCTCACCACGCGCCGTACGGTAACGCAGCTCACCCCGCTCAAGCGCTCGCTGACGCGCTTGGTCGATCGGGTATCGATCAAAGGGCTACGCGATCCCGTCGATCTCTTCGAAGTGATCTGGAAAGAGGATGAGATGACTCATAGTCCGAGCGACATCGCGGCCGACATCCTTGCCACGACCGACCCCGAGGTTTCGCTGTTATTACGCTACCAGAACTGCGAGCTCAAACTAAACGGCCGGCTTCCGTTCGTGCTCATAGGCCGAAGCACTACCTGCGATCTGATCGTCGAGGATAAGATGGTGTCGAGGCAGCACTTGCGCATCGAGTTTCGCCGCGGGAAGTTTTACGCGATCGACTACAGCACCAACGGAACGTTTATCAGGACGAGCGCCGGCGAGGACGTGTTTATCCGGCGCGCGGAATCGCCGCTTTGTAGTTCAGGGCAACTGAGGCTTGGGTGCTCTTTTAACGAGCCCACCGATCACATGGTTCATTTCGAAACAAGAGGGCAGCTTAGTTTATTTAATTAAGCGCCACATTTGCTGTCACGGAACAATGGTTTGGTCGTTCTAAGGTACTGATTCCACTGTGTCCACGGAACTCGTTTGGACTTCGAGCGCGTGCTCCCACATCGGGAACGTGCGCAAGATCAACGAAGACGCCTATCTCGATAAGCCGCATGCCGGCCTATGGGTGGTCGCGGACGGTATGGGAGGACACACGGCCGGAGACCAGGCGAGCAGGTCGATCGTCGCCGCCCTCGGCGACGTGTCTCCCGCACCCACGCTCGGAGTTTTCGTGGACCGCGTGTGCGACTGTCTGCAACGAGTCAATCAAGAGCTCATCGCGATGGGCGCCGAGAAACATCGCATCACGGGCAGCACGGTGGTGGCGTTCCTGGCGCTCGGACCCGGTTGCACGATTCTGTGGGCGGGCGACAGCCGCGCGTATCTATTACGCGATGGCACGCTCAAGCAGTTGACCGCCGACCATTCACAGATCGACCTGTACGTGAAGTTGGGTCTGATTGCCAGTGATCGAGCCGCAACCCATCCGTTGTCGAATATCGTGACTCGCGCCGTGGGAACTCATGAAGCATTGGATCTCGACAGCGACACGATCGAGGCTCGCGCCGGCGATCGTTTTCTATTGTGCTCGGATGGCCTCTATCGACACCTGAGCCACGAAGAGATCGCCAGCCTGCTCAGGACAGGCTCCGCCAGCAGCGGTGCCCAACTCTTGGTCGATCTCACGCTGGACAGGGGTGCTCTCGACAACGTGACCGTGGTGCTCATCGATGTGGCCAATGCGCGCCAAGCGGAAGACTCGGCGTCTCACCTGGATGATACGCTGCCGGGCCTAAGCATGAGCGAAGACGCGGGCAAAGCATCGCTTTAGTTTAAATGCTCGAACGAAACATCGATCCGCGGGAACTGGGAAAGTTCGAATCGTTGGCGTCTCGATGGTGGGACCCCGATGGCGATCTTCGCACCCTGCATGATATCAACCCCACGCGCTTGCGCTACATCAACGAACGCGCATCCCTCGCCGGGAAAAAGGTTTTGGATGTGGGTTGCGGGGGCGGCATCCTGTCGGAGGCCATGGCCAGGCTGGGGGCGGAGGTGAGCGCGATCGACGCGAGCGAAGGGGCGATTGAAATCGCGGCTTTGCACGGGCTCAAGAGCCAGGTTGTGGTTGAGTATGCGGCCGCGACACCGGAAGAATTCGCCCGCGTGCACGCCGGGGAATACGATGTCGTCACCTGCTTGGAGCTGCTCGAGCACGTGCCGCAACCGGAGAATGTGATTCAAGCCTGCGCGCGCCGGGTCAAACCGAGCGGCCCGGTCTTTTTCTCGACGATCAACCGGACCGCCTGTGCTTATCTCATGGCGGTGATAGGCGCCGAGTATCTACTGGGCTTGCTGCCGAGAGGAACCCACCAATACGCTCGCTTTATCCGCCCCTCGGAGTTGGCGCGCTGGGCGAGACGGCATGCATTGACGCTCGCCGATCTCAAAGGATTCGCGTACAACCCGCTGACGCGGGAAGTTACCATCACCGATAACGTCGCCATCAACTATATCGCCTGTATGCTTGCTCCATGAGCCGTCCGCCCATGCAGCCGGTTTTCTTCGACGGCGAAGCGCATGCGCCCGCCGACATCGTACACTCGTTACGGTCTTGGACCGTGTGAAGTGGATGGCGCCGATCATTGCCGCGAACGAGTGGCGGTACCTGGTTCGAATTATTACTACAGCACCGTTTTTTTACCGGCGGAACGGCAAAGGCCGCTGCACGTAATTTTCGCATTCAAAGAGGAACTGACGGCCATCCCGAAGACGTGCGCCGATCCGGGCGTCGCACGCTTGAAACTCGAGTGGTGGCGGCAGGAGCTCGCAGCGGTGTTTTCCGGGCGCCGCTCCGCGCATCCGGTGGCGACGGCGCTTGCGGAACTGATCGCGCGCGCGGCAGCGCCGAAAACCGAGATCTTCGCGACCATCAACGCCGTCGAACATGACATCGGCCCCCTCGCGTGCCCCACCTTCGCGGACCTCACGGCGCACTTCGGCAGGGTTTACGGCGGATTTTGGCGCATCGCCGCCGGCATCGCCGGGTTCGATCATCGTGCCACGCCGGATCGCATCGCTGATCTCGGGAGCGCCATCGATCTGAGCCAGTCATTACAGGACTTGCGGATCGACGCCACCCGCGGCCGTGCCGTCCTGCCCGCCGCCGAGCTTAGCGCGCAGGGAATCGATCCGCAAGATATGTGCGGCCCGCAAGCGCCGGGGCGCTTGCGCCCTATGCTTGCCGTGCACATCGAGCGGCTCCGTGGCTTGCTCTCCGATGGCATCGCGCGGGTGCCGATCCTCGATCGCATGCGCCAGTTGAACACCCTGGTGATGGCGAATTTGCTCTTGGTAACCCTAGAAGAAATAGAACGTGACGGCTATCGAGTGAGCGAGCACCGATTGGGGCTTACGCCTGTCCGTAAACTGCTGATCGCGTGGCGGACGAAGCGCCGGGCACTTCGACGTTGAATCCGCCCTCGCTTGACGGATGTTCGTAACGCATCAGCGGACATGATGGATTTCCTGGCCGAGCATGTCGGGGGTGACCAGGACCACCCCTTGGGGACTCACGTGAAAGCGCTTACCGTCTTCGTCCAGATCCTCCCCGATGACCGTACCGGTCGGAATGCCGCAGCTCTTGTCGAGGATGGCGCGGCCGATGCGGCAATGGGAACCGATCTCGACATCGGGAAGAACGACGCATTCTTCCACCCTGGTATACGACTCGATGCGAACATTGGAGAACAAGAGTGAACGACACACCTGGGCCCCGGAGATGATACAGCCTCCCGACACCATCGATTCGAGTGCCGTGCCACGGCGCTGCGCTTCGTTGAACACGAATTTGGCTGGAGGCAACTGTTCCTGATAGGTCCAGATGGGCCACTGCTGGTCGTAGAGGTTGAGCTTCGGCGTCACGGCGATCAATTCCATGTTGGCGGCATAGTAAGCATCGACCGTCCCCACGTCGCGCCAGTACGCTTCGGCTCCGCCGTCCGCTTGCCGAAAGGGATAGGCGTGGACCGCATAGCGATGGATGACCGAGGGGATGAGATCTTTTCCGAAATCGTGGCTAGACCCCTCGGCATCGGCGTCCTTGATGAGTTGCTCGTAGAGAAAATCGGTATTGAAGACATAGATCCCCATGGACACGAGCGCCGCATCAGTGCAACCGGGCATCGACTCGGGGTCCTCGGGTTTTTCCTGGAAGCGCACGACCCGGAGATGGTCATCGACCGACATGATCCCGAAGGCGCTCGCCTCTCTCAAGGGAACCTCGATGCAACCGATCGTGAGATCGGCCTTGTGCTCGAAGTGGAAGGCCAGCATCGGTCCGTAGTCCATCTTGTAGACATGGTCGCCGGCCAGGACCAACACGTAAGTGGGCTGGTAGGTCCGGAGGATATCGATGTTTTGATACAAGGCATCCGCGGTGCCCCGATACCAGGCCTCATGGACGCGCTGGGAGGCGGGAAGGATCTCGACGAATTCTCCTAGCTCCTTGTGCAGAAAACCCCAGCCGCCCTGCAGATGGCGGATAAGGGAATGGGCCTTGTACTGCGTAAGCACCCCGATGCGCCGGATGCCGGAATTCACGCAATTGGAAAGGGGGAAATCGATGATCCGGAACTTGCCCCCGAAGGGCACCGCGGGCTTTGCCCGCCAACGGGTCAGGTCCTTCAGCCGATCGCCGCGCCCGCCTGCCAGGATCAACGCCAGTGTGGAGCGCGTCAGGCGGCTGACGAATCGCGGGCTGTTCGTTAGTGGCATGGCTTCAGCGATGTTTGGAACGCGTCTTGGTCAGATTATAGCGGAGTTTCGGCCGTGGCGTTGGGCCCCCCAGGCGATCCGGTTTCTTGGTATGGAGCCCGCTGGCGAGACTGCCGAGATGGGTGTAACGGAAGGGTCCGGTCGCTCCGCGTAGTCCCCGTTATCCACCGTGCCCGGCCGATTCGATGCTAACCCATCGAAGGGCCTTGATCATCGTACCGTCTGAACCTTCCTGAATCTTCGCAGATTGCGTCTTACCTAAAAAAAGACTATATTCAGTCCAGTCCGTGATGGGGATGTTATGAAATTTTCAACCCAGATCAAACCAATAAGTTACCTCAAGGCGAATGCGGCCGAGGTCGTCCGGCAACTCGCGGAGCAGCGTAAGCCGCTCGTCATCACGCAGAACGGTGAGGCAAAGGCCGTAATCCAGGACGTCGCGTCGTATGAGGAAACTCAGGAGACGCTGGCCTTGTTGAAAATCCTGGCTCTCGGCAACCGGCAGATCGAGGGAGGCAAGGTTGTTCCGGCAACGGACGCCATTAGGCGCCTGCGCGAAAAGAAAGCGCGCGGCTGATGCGCCATGAGGTGTCGCTGACCGCGGATGCCGAGCGGGACCTCGAAGAGATGTACGACTACATCGCCGCGCACGATGGCCCTGCCAAGGCGGACTATGTTCTCGACCGCGTCGAGAAAGTAGTCGAGGGCCTTTCGACATTCCCCGAACGTGGCTCTTTCCCGAAGGAGCTTGCGGCGCTGGGTATGCGTGAGTATCGACAGGCGTTCGTTAAGCCGTACCGGGTGATTTATCGAGTGTTGGGCCAGCATGTGTATATTTTTCTCATCGCCGATGGCTGGCGGGACATACAGACCTTGCTGGCTCGCCGCCTGTTCGGCATGTGATGGATTCGCGCCCCGGCTCAAGCGGTGGGTATTGGATCCGGTGGCCGCCGCGTTTATGCACCTGAATGCTGTGACGTTCGCAAGAGTAGCACGAACAAACAGTCGCAAATTGTGCGCACAGCGCACGCTACTCCTACTAACTCGCCTTCATCCGGCCCCGGCGCGCTCATGTACGCGGGGCAGTCAGACCCCACCGGCGCGTTAACCCTTGATCGGCCCCCGCCCTAGCGTCGCCTCGATCCGGTCCTGTAGCCGCTTCGCCAAGTCGTCGTACTCGCCCTGTTTCCACACGAGGAAGTTGTATTGCCGGGTGTCGAAGTGCACTTCGTTTAGGTGGTCCTCGCGGCAGGTCCAGATCACACGAAGGCCAAGCCCGAGCGCGTAACCGGCTTCGAAGTACACACCCCCGCGCTGCCCGGTGAAGTCGGCGACAACAAACCGGCTGCGCCGGATCATGGCGACGATTTCATCGTCGATTCGGTTCGTGTGCTCGTGCTGGTCAATGCGCTTCGGATCGTAGCCAGCCGCGCGGATCGCCGGCTCGATCGCATCGGTCCAAAGCGGCAGGAATTCAGGCTTGAACCACATTGCGCAAAAGCCGATCGGGCTATCCGGATTGCCTTCGCGGAGTTCCTGAAGAAGCTGGTGACCGCGTGGTGTGATCTGGCCTCCCTTCAGAATTCTGTTTTCGGCGCTTATTACGGTAACAATGCCACTGATCGCTTCCATCGTGCGATGCAAATAATCAGTGACGAGGAAACTCACCTCCATGGAATGTTCAGACCAGGACACCGCAAGCCAGCTCGGGTCTTCAAGGTCAGGGAACTCGAAATCGAACATCGAGCCGATGTTCGGCCATCTTTTCGCGATTTCTTGAAGCACCTTCATTGCGCGCTCGGCCACTGGCGGGGCACGGATCGCCCACAACTCTTTAAGATCCTCATCCCGAAGCCTGACACCTTCATGCTCCCGGAGCCAAGCGCTCGCATTCGCCTCCTTGCGCGCTCCCGGATCGGCCGCGGCGAGTACCGCTTCCGCAGTGCGAGTCAGCTCATATCGCCCACATCGACGACACCGATACTCTATTGCGGCACCAGTCCCGACATCCCGGCGCTCTATCTCCGCCGTTCCGCAAATCGGGCATTCCATATTTCGAATTCGCACACTCGCCATTTGTTTCCCTCATATCATGCGCCCCCGGCTCTCACTGATACGTCGGGCAGTCAAACCGATCCGGCGCGCCACGCACGCCTTGCCGGCAATGGAGCACGATAACACGCTCGTGGGTAATGGTGCATTCACGAGCCGGGGAATCGGCACGAGCGGCATTGCGGGACAGGTGAGGCTTGCATCTTTCTAGGAAGAGCAATACCTCAAGAACGATTGACAAGACGGTTCAGCCGGCGGCGGCGGATGGTGGCGACCACCACAACGACGACTGCCAGCACTAAACAACCACCGGCTTGAAGCCGGTGGGTTTGAGTTACGGACTGAAAGTCCGGATACGCGTCGACTGAACGACGCGTCTTAGTCGGGCTCCATCTGGAAACTATCGCTCGGACTGGGCTCAAAATGGTGCTCCAAATA
>JBIMKD010000101.1:0-36759 GCA_043673815.1 Chromatiales bacterium | reverse complement strand
TGAAATTCCATCTGCCACCCGTTACACTGTGTTTCCATAAGGCCGTCCTCGTCATTGCGCATAACATGCTGATCGCACACATATTATGCCACGAGATACGGCCTTTTTCTTGGCTATCGGTGAGAAATCCGGGCTAGCCGCACCCGGAGCCGGGTGCCGCTAGGTTGAGGAAGCGGCGTTGGGATCACCTCACTTGGGGATTACCGGGTGCCTGAAGTGACCATACAAAGTCACGAGTCCGCCAATGAGGGCAAGGCCCGCGATTTCTAGATCGGTAGCCCCCTCTTCAGTATCTATACAAAGATCGCCGCTCTCGGTCGGTTGTATATAGTCCCAGAACCCCAAGTAGGCCGCTAATAAAGATACGGCGCCGCCGATCACGCAGGGATTTACCCAAAGTGGTAACTGGCTTTGTCTGGGATTCATGACGTAGTCTCCTCAGGGAACACGAGTGGTCAGATCTCCCATCTTGCATTCGTGTGATCAAAGGGATGGAGCGCAAGATGGGAGACTTAACCGTTAAGTGGCGGCCCACCCGGCCGATCTACCCCGAGTTACGCGCCATAAACACATCATGCCGGCCGCACCGGCGCTGATCTCGATGCGGACTGCGGTTCCTAGAGCCGATGCCGCGGAGCGCTGCAATCTTTACCCGAATCCGGCTACTGGCTTAAAAGCCAGCCAAAGAAATCCCGCCCGCAACAGGAGACCAATAATAGCGCGTATCATATTTAGTCTGGTCATCTTGTTCACAGTCAACGACTCCGGAGCAGAATCGGCTTAGAAAAGGGCGAGGACTGTTAGGGCTAGGAAGAGGGGCAGACTTGCGGCCGCTCGACAGGCGCCTTAGGCCAATGTGCTCTGAATTCCGAGGGCGCTCTGAATCTCGCCCAAAAGCTGCTTTTCGTTGGTACTCAGCCTCTCGCCGCCAAAACCAAGAAAGCCCCCTTCGGTGGTTGCCATGGCAACCTTCTCTGCAACCGACATGGCCCACTGCTTGTATTCCGTTGCTTCCTGGCTCGATGACTTTGCTGAGAGCAGATTTACCACCGCGCGGCTGTCTTCCAAGGCTTGCTGGCGCATTTTCTCGTATGAATTTATCCCCTTTTCCTTCATCCGCGCCATCGCCCAGTCTCTGAATTTCTTCATCTTTTCCATGGCATCACTCCGATCCCCTTGCAGGTTCGGCAACACGGCCTGAATGAGGCCATTATTCGGATAGTCCTTGACTCCCGCTAAGACCGATTGGGCACTTACAAACATTTCCTTGCCTGTCCCAAATAGCCCGCTACTTCCCGAAAATGCCATCGCTGCACCGACCATCTGGGGAAAAGCGGCAAGCAGATTTAGTTCGTCTTCGCTATAGTTCGTAGCCATAATATTGTCCCTTGGAGTGGTTTTCATTGAACGACTACACTAACCACCATACGAAGATCTGCTTTTGCCAACCGAATCCATCAATATAGGTGGCTAAGCGTGTAGCATACCATGCACCATTAACAGTAACCACTTAGACGGCCTGATCGCTACTTCCGGTTAAGCCCGGAGTAGCATGTTTCTGCTTGAGCGAGCTTCGGTTATTGAGCCGAAAAGTCCGCCGGCGATGTATCCGAGAGTATGTGATCATGCCTTCCCTCAGTACCGCCACCGCATAACACTCTTTGCTTTTTTGCACAAGATTTCATGGATAAGGGACTAATGACTTGGTGAGAAGGCGTATTCTAACTCTACTAATGACAAGGTGAACTATAAAACGGAGCCTGACTGAAGCCGCGGACAGAATTCATAAAAAGGGCTTTAGGGTCGCGACGGTACCGTTGTTGGTGGGTATGGCGCTTGGGCTGACCTCGGGAGAGGCGGCCTGGAGGATTTTGCTGAACAACCCCGGGCCGATAGTCTCACCGGCGTGCACCGGAACAACGGTGGATCGATCGTCCAGCCACCACCAAGAGAACGCCATCGCGAGCCCAGCGTAGCGGTCGACCAACACTCAGAACCATCTCATGCGCGGTACCTCATCGTTTGACTCACCCACTAGACTAAGCTAGCTTACTTAGCTAAGTCAGCATGGATACCTACCATGACCATTGTCAACGTGCACGAAGCCAAGACCAACCTCTCGCGCCTACTGGAGGCCGCTGCCGCGGGCGAGGAGATCATCATAGCCAAGTCCGGAAAGCCCATCGCGAAGCTGGTCCCGATCGAGAAGCCGAAGCGTGAACCCGGACGCCTGAAAGGGCTTGTCCAATGGTCCGACGCCTTCTTCGACCCGTTGCCAAATGACGTTCTGGAGGTGATGGGAAATGGCTACAAGCATGATCCGTTGCGCCAAAAGTGAACCTCTTACTGGATACCCACGTGCTCATCTGGTGGCTGGGAGGTCTCTCCATGCTCTCCGCAGATGCCCGCGAAGTGGTCGCCGACCCGGAAAACGAGGCCTTCGTCAGCAGCGCGAGCGGCTTCGAGATCGCCACCAAATATCGTCTCGGCAAGTTATCCGTAGCCGCAGCGTTTGTCGACGGACTGGATGAACACCTCCGCCGCGAAGGTTTCAAGCCGGTGGCGATCTCCCTACCCCATGCGCTCGCGGCGGGTCGCTTACCCGGACCACACAAAGATCCCTTCGACCGCATGCTGATCGCGCAGGCACGCCTTGAAGGCTTCACAGTGGTGACTTCCGACCCCATCTTTAAACGCTATCGCGTACCTGTGGTGTGGTAGCGGCTCGCGACGACGGTCGCCTAGAGGAGTTTCTGGAACTGCTCTCGATTGAGATCACAGGCGCGGAGGATTTTGCTGAACAACCCAGGGCCGATGGTCTCACCGGCGTGCACCGGAACAACGGTGGATCGACCGTCGGCGTGCCGAAGAAAATGATGGTTACCCTTGACCCGAATAACCTCGAACCCAGCTTTCTTCAATATGGCTACTAATCGCTTGCCAGTGATGCTGGGAAGCAAGGTCACGCGGCAATCGTAATCCGCTGGATCCCGACGAAATCGAGGGACTCGGGTGGTTCGCCTTGAACCTCAACGCAAAGCTCGATAGCTTCCCGGATGCGCTCCATTAACTCGTCGAGCGACTTCTCCTGAGTATGGCAGCCGGGCAGCGCAGGCACGGACGCGACGAAATACCCCGCCGAGTCCTTTTCGACAACGATATCAAACTGACGCGCCATGAGAGACCTCCGGCGACCAATTCTACGCCGATTCGGTTAAAGATATAAAGGGGTCGGTGACAGCAGCAGAACGGGTCACAGCACGATAGGTTTGCATTGACGCCCTCCCGTCGAACAGCTCGCGGCGTATGCCAACGCTTACTCTGATCCGCGTGCCACCATGGTGGTGCGGCGATGATGGCATCGGGAATCTTCAGTCGATGCAGGCGGCGCAACGTGATCGCTGGTCGCGAATCGGCTCGCTGATGGCCACGCGGCGACAGCAAGAAAGGCACGGGTGCGCTGTTCTTCATCGACCTGCAGGCCTGGGAACGATAGCAGCTCGATTTCCGTGATGACCGAAACCCGTATCGTCCGGCTGGGAGCGCCATGGCCAAGCGATTATTGATGAGGTAGATGATCGTGTTCGTGTCGAACAGGAAATTCATTCCCACTCGACCCTGATATGACGTTGGTATTCCAGTCCATCGATCCCGGAAAAGCTTTGGATCGTTCCGGCGAAGCGCATGAGTTCCTCAGCGTTCGAGGCAAAGCTAATACCGTCGGTGGTCTCCTCATCCACGATGACCACGACCTCATGCGGACCGGGTGGTACCGTGTCCCTCAGCTTGATAACCACGGTGCGGTCTTCAGGGATCTCTAGTTTGCGGGTGATCGTAACCATGGTCGTTCCATAAAGTCGCCGCTTTGCGTGACTTATGATACCACGGTCAAGGAGCACCCAGCGATCGACGACGCGCCAACGCCATGCGGGACCGCGAGTGCCACCTCCGCGAGCGATGCGCTTCGCAGCGCCCTAGTCCCACCTGGACGGAACGTCAATGAGAAATGCCAGGCGCTCGTTCCCATACGGCGGAACCCAAAAAAATGGTTCCGCCCTACGCGGGCTGACTGATTGCCGCGCAAAGAAGTTGAGTCCGCTGCGTTACCTTGCAGCATCGAGCGCGGTAAGCTAGTCTTTTCTCCGACACCGGTCGCAGATCGCGAAATGTGAGGGCAGATAAGATGGAAAATGCAAAAGCGCGTTATCGAACGATCGCCGCATTCGGCATGGCCATACTGATAGGCAGTCTCGCTCTTGCCGTATCCCAAAGATGGGCCGCGGCCGCTACACCTCCAGAGTGTGCGCCGCCCGCAACCAAGTCGCCATTCGACCTAACGTTCCCCGCAACGATCACGGTGCTCAATAGTCCGTTACTGCAAGCCGTGATTGCAGGAACAACGGGTACGGCTCACGGCGATATTCTGTTTGTGCCTAAAGCTGCGCCTCCTCCGGCCATATCAGACGGTTGTAAAGAGAACTCACGCTTTGTGGTCACTGACTTTCTCGGTCAGCTCACCCTCACGTCTACTGTTCCGCTCCCGTTCGGACCGATCACCTTGCCACCAGGCGTCCCCATCACGGTCTTAGCAACCTTTACTGGCCAACCGATCAATGCGAGGTTAGGCGTGCACTTTGGTCCTGAGCCAAGCGAGCCCGTGATAACGTTTCGGAGTGACGAGCCCGTCCTGTTCCTACCGGGAACACCGCTAGAACAACCGGTGCGCATTCTGCAGATCGTCGGCGGAGAGGTCATCCAGTTCCAATAGTTGGCATCGGGAACGGACGGGCGACCAAATCCGTGATCCGTCGGGGCTACCGCGCATATACGCCGGAGGGTGAGCTAGCCCCGCCCGGATCGCTGCCGCAAGCGTTGGATTGCCTGAAGTTGTGCCGCGGCCTCGGCGTACTCGGCCAGGGCCTTGGCGTAGTCGATCTCGGCGCTCCGATCAGAGAGCATCTGCTCGGCGCGCTGCTTTGCTTCGAGCGCCGCTGCTTCGTCGATATCGTGGGCGCGCACGGCGGTATCGGAGAGCACCGTCACCATGCGCGGCTGCACCTCGAGCATCCCGCCCGAGACGTAAAAGGCTTCTTCACTGCCATCGGCAAGCTTGAGCCTCACTTCGCCGGGCTTGAGCCGCGTCAACATCGGCGTATGCCCGGGCGCGATCCCCACCTCCCCCATCAGCGCCGGCGCGAACACCATCTCCGCTTGCCCGGAGTAAATCTCGGCCTCGGCGCTCACGATATCGACATGGATGGTCATGGCCATAGCCGCGGTCGTCTAGACACGTTTCGCTTTCTCTGCCGCTTCTTCGATCCCGCCCACCATGTAAAACGCCTGCTCCGGCAGGTGGTCGTACTCACCCTCGACGATGCCCCGGAAGCCCTTGATGGTATCCTTTAACGGCACATACTTTCCGGAGCTCCCGGTGAAGACCTCGGCCACGAAAAACGGTTGCGACAGAAAGCGCTGAATCTTGCGCGCCCGCGATACCGTGAGCCTGTCTACCTCGGACAGCTCGTCCATGCCGAGGATGGCGATGATATCCCGAAGCTCCTTATAGCGTTGTAAGGTCTTCTGAACCGCACGCGCGGCGTCGTAGTGCTCCTGACCGACCACCAGCGGATCGAGCTGACGGCTGGTGGAATCGAGCGGGTCCACGGCTGGATAGATCCCAAGCTCCGCGATCTGGCGCGACAACACCACCGTCGCGTCCAAATGCGCAAACGTTGTAGCGGGCGAGGGATCGGTGAGATCGTCCGCCGGAACGTAGACCGCCTGAACGGAAGTGATCGATCCGGTGCGGGTCGAGGTGATGCGTTCTTGCAGCTTACCCATCTCTTCGGCGAGGGTCGGTTGATAACCCACCGCCGAGGGCATGCGGCCCAAGAGCGCCGAACACTCCACCCCCGCCAAGGTGAAGCGGTAGATGTTGTCGATAAAGAGCAACACATCGCGGCCCTCGTCGCGGAAATATTCCGCCAAGGTAAGACCCGTGAGACCCACCCGCAGCCGGTTCCCCGGCGGCTCGTTCATCTGGCCGTACACCAGCGACACCTTGTCGAGCACCTTGGATTCCGTCATCTCGTGATAGAAGTCATTGCCCTCGCGGGTACGCTCGCCGACTCCCGCGAAGACCGAATAGCCGCTGTGCTCGATGGCGATGTTGCGGATGAGCTCCAGCATGTTGACGGTCTTGCCCACGCCCGCCCCCCCGAAGAGCCCGACCTTGCCGCCCTTCGCGAAGGGGCAAATCAAATCGATGACCTTGATCCCGGTCTCCAAGAGATCCGTGGTCGGCGAGAGCTCGATGAATTTCGGGGCATCGCGATGGATGGGCCAGGCCACCTCGGCGCCGATCGGCCCCTTCTCGTCGATGGCCTCGCCGAGCACGTTGATGATGCGTCCGAGCGTCTTTTGCCCGACCGGAACGGAGATCGGCGCCTCCGTGTTAGCGACCTTCAACCCGCGCCGCAAGCCATCGGTCGATCCGAGCGCAATGGTGCGTACCACACCGCCTCCAAGCTGCTGCTGTACCTCGAGCGTGGTGCCGCTCTCCTCCACCAATAACGCGTCGTAGATTTTGGGCACCGCATCGCTCGGGAACTCCGCATCCACCACCGTGCCGATGATTTGTACTATTTTTCCGCTACTCGCCATCGTTAATCCGCGCCTCCGGTTTGTACCCTAATAATTCCCTCTCCCCCAGGGAGAGGGCTAGGGTGAGGGGTGTAAGTATATGATTGTTATCCCCTCATCCTAACCTTCTCCCGGAGGGAGAAGGGACTTTTCGCAATTTTTAGAAGCCCCCTTTAATTGATTCCCTGCGGTCTTGCCGCGGGCACCTTCAAACCGCCGCGGCGCCGCCCACGATTTCCGCCAGCTCTTGAGTAATGGACGCCTGCCGGGCCTTGTTATACACCAGCCGCAATTCGTCGATGAGCTTCCCGGCGTTATCCGAAGCGCTCTTCATCGCCACCATCCGGGCGGCCTGCTCGCAGGCGATGTTCTCAACCACGCCTTGATACACCAGGGACTCCACGTAACGTTGCAGCAGATGGTCCAATACCTCCTTGGCTTCGGGTTCATACAGGTAATCCCAGTGGTGTTTAAGCTCCCCGGCGGGATCGGCCTGAAGCGGCAACAGCGCTTCGATCCGCGGCTGCTGCGTCATCGAGTTCACGAAGCGGTTATAGACTATGTACAGTCGATCGATGCGCTCCTCGTTATACCCATCGAGCATGACTTTCACGGTGCCGATCAGACTTTCGAGGCGCGGGGCATCACCGAGATGGCTCGCCTGCGCGGCGATGGCGCCGCCCACCCGGGCGAAAAATCCGGCCGCCTTGGCGCCGATCGTACACACCTCGAGACCGATCCCTTTGGCGTCCCACTCCTTCGTCTGCAATAAGGTGGCGCGAAACATGTTCGCGTTGAGCCCGCCGCAGAGACCTCGATCGGTGGACACCACGATCATGCCCACGCGCCGCGGTTCGCGTGCGATCATGTAGGGATGGTGATATTCGCTATGCGCGTGCGCGAGGTGCGCAACCACCTTGCGGATCTTATCCGCGTAGGGGCGCGCGGTACGCATCCGCTCTTGCGCTTTACGCATCTTACTGGCCGCGACCATTTCCATGGCGCGGGTGATCTTTTGCGTGTTTTGAACGCTCTTGATCTTAGTGCGGATTTCTTTTCCGGCCGCCATCGTTATCCCCTAAGCGCGCTCACCACGCGTGGTTGGTTTTGAAGTCATCCAAGGCCGATTTCAAGCCCGCCTCGATGTCCTCGTTGAAATCACCGGCCTCGTTTATGCGTCGCATTAAATCCCCGCGCTCACTATTCACGAAACTATGCAGCGCCGCCTCGAAGGCTCCTACCTGATCGAGCGGGACGTCATCGAGATAGCCCCGGTCGGCGGCATACAGGCTCGCTGCCATCTCGGCGACCGTGAGCGGCGAATACTGCTTCTGCTTCATCAATTCCGTTATGCGCTGTCCGCGTTCGAGCTGTTTGCGGGTCGCCTCGTCGAGATCGGAGGCGAACTGAGCGAAGGCCGCGAGCTCGCGAAACTGGGCCAGCGCCAAGCGAATACCGCCACCGAGTTTCTTAACGATTTTGGTTTGGGCGGCGCCGCCCACGCGCGACACCGAGAGCCCCGCGTTGATGGCCGGGCGTATGCCTGCGTTGAAGAGATCGGTCTCCAAATAGATTTGCCCGTCGGTGATCGAGATCACATTAGTCGGCACGAAGGCGGATACATCGCCGGCTTGGGTCTCGATGATCGGCAAGGCCGTGAGCGAACCGGTCTTGCCCTTCACCCGGCCGCCGGTACGCTTCTCGACCTCGGCGGCGTTCAGGCGCGAGGCCCGTTCCAGCAGGCGCGAATGGAGGTAGAAGATATCGCCGGGATAGGCCTCACGTCCGGGCGGCCGCCGCAACAGCAGGGAGACTTGCCGGTACGCCCACGCTTGCTTGGTGAGATCGTCGTAAATGATCAAGGCGTCTTCACCGCGATCGCGGAAGTACTCTCCCATGGCGCAACCCGAGTAGGGCGCGATGTATTGCATCGCCGCGGATTCCGAGGCGCTCGCCGCGACCACGATGGTATGTTCCAGCGCCCCGTGCTCTTCTAGCTTATGCACGACGGTAATGATGGACGAGGCCTTCTGACCGATCGCCACGTAAATGCACTTCACACCGGTGCCGCGCTGATTGATGATGGTATCGATGGCGAGCGCGGTCTTGCCGGTCTGCCGGTCGCCGATGATGAGCTCGCGCTGGCCGCGGCCGATGGGCACCATCGCGTCGATAGATTTCAGTCCCGTCTGCACCGGCTGGCTGACCGATTGCCGGGTGATGACGCCGGGCGCAATCTTCTCGATCGGCGAGGATTCCTGCGCCGCGATCGGTCCTTTGCCGTCGACGGGTTTCCCAAGCGAATCGACGACACGGCCGAGCAAAGCCGGTCCGACCGGGACTTCCAAGATGCGCTTGGTGCAGCGTACGACCTCACCCTCCTTGAGGTGCTCGTAGCCTCCCATAATGACGGCGCCCACGGAATCCCGCTCGAGATTGAGCGCGAGGCCGTATACGCCGCCGGGAAACTCGATCATCTCGCCCTGCATCACATCGGAGAGGCCGTGAATGCGGGCAATGCCGTCGGTCAAGCTCACGACCGTGCCTTCGGTGCGGGCCTCGGTCGGGAGATCATATTCCTGGATCTTCTTCTTTATGAGATCGCTGATCTCGATTGCGCTAATTGGCATCTTTGAGTCTCACTTTATTCACTATTACGCCGCCGTTCCCGGCGGGCACCTTAGCTCACTATCCGTCACCCCGGCGGAAGCCGGGGTCCAGCGCGGATTGCGAAGTCCTTCCTGGATGCCGGCTTTCGCCGGCATGACGTCGGAAAACGGATAGTCTACCGTTGCAGGTATATCGTTGACTAATTAAACCGCGTGCTCAATTGCTGTAAGCGTCCCCGCAAGGAGGCGTCGATCACGAGATCTCCGACGCGCACGATCGCACCGCCGATCAAGCCCCGATCGATGCGCGTTGTCACCTTGAGATCCTTGCCGACGCGCCGTTTCATGGCCGCGGCGATCACGTGCTCTTGCTCGGCACTCAAATCAAAAGCGGATATGACCTCCACATCGACACTCCCCTGGGCCTCGGCGCGCAGCTCCTCGAAAAGCCGGGCGATCTCGGGCAGAATCTGCAGGCGCCCGGCGTCCAGGAGCACGCGGACAAGATTGGCAGGTTCCGGCGTGAGTCTATCCCCGGCGAGATCGAAGACCAGCCGCTCCAGCTTGGAGCGCTCGATGCGCGGATCGAGGGCGATCTTGTGCATCATTGGATCCTCCATCAACAACCCTAGAAACACCAAGGCGCCGGACCATTCCTCCCATTGACCGCCCTCCCGGGCGCGTTCAAACACCGCTTGCGCATAGGGGCGCGCCAGGGTTGCTGTCTCTTGCATCGCTTTACAGGCGGGCCGCGAGTTTATCCAGTACGTCCCGATGCGCGTTGGCATCGACCTCGCGCATCAAGACCTGCTCCGCGCCCACCAGCGCGAGCCTGGCCACTTCCCGTTGCAGTTGTTCTTTGGCTTGTTGGGTCTCTTGCGTGATCTGAGCCCGAGCAGCGGCGACGATGCGTTCGCCCTCGGTGCGCGCGTTTGCCTTCGCCTCCTCGATGATCTCATCGGCGCGTTTCTGGGCGTGGGTAATGTTTTCCTGGGCTTGCTGCTTGCCCTCGCGCAAGATGGTCTTGGCGCGGGTTTCGGCCAACTCCAGATCGTGCCGGCCTTTGTCCGCGGCGGCGAGACCGTCGGCGATGCGCTTCGCGCGCTCCTCCATCGCCCCCATCAAGGGCGGCCACACGAAACGCATGGTGAACCAGACCAGGATCGCGAAGGTAATCGCTTGGCCAAGCAAGGTGGCGTTGATATTCACGGTCGAGGTCCTTAACTTTAGATTTAGCGCCCAGGCGCGTGCTTAACCGCCGGCGACTTTCGCCAACGCGTCGCTGAAGCCGAAGGGATCGGCAAAGAGCACATAAAGCCCCATGGCCGCGCTGATCATGGGTACGGCATCGACCAAGCCGGCGACCAGGAAGAACCGGCCGATGAGCAGGTTGGCCAGCTCGGGCTGGCGCGCCACCCCTTCCAGGAATTTACCTCCTAGGAGACCGACGCCGATGGCCGCTCCCAACGCGCCTAAGCCCAGCATCAAGGCTACCGCGAGCACCGCGAGCCCCTGGACGTTGCTCAATACGTTCACCAGCTCCATAGCTTTCTCCTATAGTTAATCAATATACTTCGCGGGCGGGGTATGAACCCAGCCCTTGACCAAAGGGGAGAGCTGCGCCTCTCCCCTTTGGAAACCCCATTGCTAAGGTCCCCGCGGCAACACCGCGGGGAATAAATGTCAATGACTTTCATGCGCCATGCTGAGGTACACGATCGTCAGCATCATGAAAATATACGCTTGCAGCGTGATGATCAGGATGTGAAATATTGCCCACGGCGCACCGAGCAGCCACTGTACCCAGAACGGCAAGAGCGCGATCAGGATAAACACCATCTCACCGGCGTACATGTTCCCGAAGAGCCGCAACGCCAGCGACAGCGGTTTTGCGATGTCCTCGATGATTCTAAACAGCACATTGATCGGCGCCAGCTTCGGCCCGAAAGGCGTGGACATGGCTTCGTGCGCGAAACCGTTGGCCCCTTTGATCTTGTAGTTGTAATAGATCATGAGGCCGAAGACCGACAAGGACATGGCGAAAGTCAGATTGGGATCGGTCGTCGGAACCGACTTGAATTCGTGAACGCCGGCATAACCCATGAGCTTCGGCAGGAGATCGATGGGCAAGAGATCCATGGCGTTCATCATGAACACCCAGACGAAGATCGTGAGCGCCAAGGGTGCCACCAGCTCATTCTTGCCGTGAAAGATCCCCTTGACCGAGCCGTCCACAAGCTCCACGACCATCTCGACAAAATTTTGCAAGCGGCCGGGCACGCCCGGGCTCGCCTTGCGGGCCACCCAATACAGCAAGCCGAAAACCACGAATCCAATCATCGCCGAGACCGCGAGCGTGTCTACGTGAAAGGTCCAAAACCCCGAGCCCTGCGCGTTATTGGTGAGATGGTGCAGGATGTATTCAGACGTTGACTGCGGTGCTTGCGCTGCCATTAACTCTCGTTTTAAGTCAATACCATAGCCAACCCGTACGCGATGAGCGTGGCCGCGTACGCGACAAAAAGCGGTCCTACCGCGACCTCCTCATAAAAAAGGAACGCTGCGACGAAAAGACCCATCGTGACCCCAATTTTAATCACCTCGGCGAGGATCTGCGCCCCTAGGAGCGTCCCCGGCGAGCCCCCCTTGATTCTGGTGATACACACCGCCGCCGCGCCGGTCGCCGCCGTCCCGATACCGCCCCCGGCCAATGCGGAGACGGCCCAGTCGATCTCCCGGGTCGCACCTAAACCCGCCGCGAGCAACGTCAGTCCAAGCTGAAGGGCGATGAGTTTTCGCAACCCCCGGTCCATGCGACCCCCAATCAGGACAAGCGCGGCATGCTAATGCAAAAACAAGGACAGCGTCAACGGGGCTTGCGCTCCGGTTCCGGTACCGATCCGCTGCTCGCGCCGGTTGGTAGTGTCTCAGTTGGAATCTCGGCTTTCGACCGAGGCTGTGTGAAAACGCGAGGTTGGGTCGTTGTACAGATAGTCACAGCGCCGCGACCGACCGTTCGATGTGCAACTTTTTCGGTGACACGATGGCGTAAGCAGGAAAAAAGAGCGGGGCTTAGGCCCCGATGGTCTGCATCAGTGTCGGAACCCCGAAGATTTGCATCGCTCGTTTTAGATTGTAAGCCAGGACGTGCAAACTCATTTCAGTTCTGACGTGCGGAAGGGTCTTCGTCAAGAAATGTGTCGCACCCATCCACGCCTTGAGCGTTGCGAACGGGTGCTCGACAGTCTGCCTGCGTACGTGCATGGCCTGTGGAGTCCTATCGAGTCTCTCCTGCATCATCTCTATGACGGCTTCATGCTCCCACCGCGTGATGCGCCGATATGTCCCGGTCGTGCAGCGCGCTTTAATTGGACAACGCGGACACGCCGATGACCAATATCTGTGGACCGTTTGACCACCCTCTACCCGGGTGAAGCGCCAGATGGCGCGTTGGCCGGCCGGACATTCGTATTCATCATCCTCGGGCACGTAACGAAAGTCCTTCTTATCGAACAGGCCAGCGGCCTGATTGCCCGAGGTCTGTGGCTTGGGAACCAGGGTGGCGATCCCGGCCTCCTCGCACGCTACAATTTCTTCGCCCTTGAAGTAGCCGCGATCGGCGATGGCGGTGAGGTCTTCCTCCCCAACGACTTCGCGGGCCTGCGTAGCCATTGCATGGAGTAAGGTCCGGTCATGGCCGATGTTGGTGACCTCATGCGCGACAATGAAGTGATGCTGGGTATCCACCGCCGTCTGAACGTTGTAGCCGACGATACCTGTACCTCGACCGCTCGTCGCCATCGAGCGCGCATCCGGATCGGTCAGGGAGATCTGCTTATCCGGCGCACTCTGTAACTGTTCGCCAATCTGCTGCAGCTTTTGAATATGGGCTTTAGCGGCCACCATCTTCTCCTCGAGTCGGCTCACGCGCGCTTCGGTGACCAGACTCGGCGCGCGATCCGCGCGGTCAAGTTCGGTCAGGTAGCGGCCAATGCTCTCCTCGATCTGCGCAATTCGCGCCTTGAGTTTGTGCTCGGTGAAGTTCTTGTCGCGGTTATTGACGGCTTTGAATTTACTCCCGTCAATGGCCACAATCGCTTCCGAAAACAGATCCAACCGGCGGCACAACAGAATGAACTCGCGGCCAACGCTGCGGATCGCCGGACCATTGTCCTTGCGGAAATCAGCGATGGTCTTGAAGTCCGGCGCCAAACGCCGGATCAGCCATATCAGCTCCAGATTGCGCTGGGCTTCGCGTTCCAGCCGACGGCTGGACTGTATACGATTGAGGTAGCCGTAGAGGTAGAGTTTCAGCAGCGTCGCGGGGTGGTAGCCGGGTCTGCCCGTCGCGGCGGGGAGAACCCCATCGAATCCAAGCTTCGCCAGATCCAGTTCATCAACGAAGACGTCAATCACTCGGACCGGATTGTCCTCGGTGACATAGTCCTCAAGACACTCCGGAAACAGCGTGCGTTGCTCCCGATCGTCGCCTTCGATAAATCGCTTCATCCGCATCCAACTCCGTGCGCTCCCATGAAGTCATGATCTCACAAACAAGACCCGATGCCGATCGGTTTTCACACAGTCTCGACCCAAACCTGTCATTCGGCTGCTATGCAGAATGGGGGAGCAAATTCGGGCAGTTGAGTCTATGTTTACAAGGCAATCGCTCCATCGCTCTGTGCAGGTCCGGCTAAATCGCATTTATTGGTTTTTTTTTATGGGCTATGGTTCGCCTGTGGTCTCTCATTTCGCTTGTCGAACCCACGCAGCGCAACCGCAGAGACCGGTGTCGTAGCCTTTATCTTTCTACGACGGCCATTCTGGTGTGCGACCAGAATAAGTGATCACAAACAGGATGTCCTCAATCTCCTCCTTCTTAAGGCGGTACCTCATCTCCTGCGTATTCGGTAAGGCCAGCTCCCACTCGCCAAAAGGCGATTTGCCGATCATAGCGGTCCAACTTCCAGCGTTACCCCGGCGCGTGCTGATGATCCCATCGGCTGAGAGCGCTCCACCACCGACGGACCCGGCACCGCCCCTTTCTGTGAAACGTAGTTGATCGACCGGGACTTCGAAGGAAATCCCATCGGCTCGGGCAAAGTAGAGTACGACGTGTTGAACCGTGAGATCCCGAATGTTCGGCGGGAAGTCTTCGCGCCGGGTCTCGAAGCGGACGGTCATCGGGGTGGCGGTCTGCTCGGGGTTGTGCAGATCGTACCAGGCATCGGCGAACTGGTGTCGGAAGCTAAAGGGCCGGTCGGCGCGGACGGTGTCGCCGAGTCGCTCGATCACCTGCTGTAGGTAGAGAGCGCTGTCGAGCGCGGTGTACTCGATCGTGAGGAGCACATCGCCGATGGTGCGGTAGTCGAAGAGGTTGGCGGCCTTCGGCATGCGGAATCCCCAGGTAGCGTCCACGCCCATCCCCTCGAAGGGGAGCAGTATCTCCGGCGAGGAGGGAGAGAGCTGGAAGAGCCCGTTCGCATCGCGCGGCGAGCTGAGGGCGACGGACTCGGGCGGCCGCCACGCGGGGATCGTCTGGAACACGCCGTTGTTGCGGACCACGACGCGCGACTGGCCGGTAGCGGAGAGCGTGGCCTTGATCCCTTCGGCAGGAGGGATGAGTGCGATCACCGAGGCGCGCACGCTCTTGATTAGGCGCAGGTAGTGGCCGGGAAAGTCGCGGTCGAACAGCTCCAGCGGGGTGGAGAAGGTCATCACTCCTGTCTCACGGAGGCGCTGGAACTCGACAGGAGACAGTCGGGCGAGCGAGATGGTCTTCGTCAGCTGGTGCTTGCGCTGTTCGGTCTCGAAGCGGTACTGGTCGAGTCGGACGATATCGGCCAGCAGCCGTGCAGAGCCGGTAAGGCCTTGCCGGTCCGGGGCATTCCCATCGCCTCCAGCGGGCAGCGCCTGCTCGGAGGGAGCCTCCCAGTAGTCCGCCCGGATCACACTCGGAGGGATCTCCTGGCGCTCGAAGGCCAGCTGATTCTCGGCGAGCTTGGCCACGGCGGTGGCCTGCTGCAGGAAATAGCTGTAGATGCCTTCGAGCACGCGGCTCATCCAGTCATACAAGTCGGCGTTGAGGAACTTGTTGGCCAGGAAATCGACCACCGCTTCGGCGTGGTCGGTCTGGGTCTGGCTGATGTGGCGTTCCTGCTCGACCACCAGAACGTGGCTGCGGGCGACCGCTTCCTGCTGTGCGTTGATGCCGACGTCCTGCAGCGCAAGGTTCCGCTGGAACGCCCATTCTTGCGCCCGGCGCTCATAGCTGGCGAGGGTGGAGAGGATGGTGGCCTCAGTCGATAACGACTGCGCGAGTGAGGAGTAAATGCCGGTGAAATCGATGATCGAGCCGGAGGCCGTGCCCGCGATAATGTTGGGGATCGCCGCCATGACGCTGGCCTGTACGGAAAGCAGTTGCGAAGCCCTGAGCATCTCCAGGCTCTGCCACTCCCGGTAGCTCACGGGGGTGGCCAGCCACTCGTCGTACGTTTCAACTTGCAGCTCGGCTCGCTCGCGCTGCAGCGTAGCCAGCTCCACCCCCTCCTCCGCTTCGCGCACGCGCACTGCCTGAAGCTGGACCCCAGCCCGCGCGAGGGCGACATCTTGGCGCGCTTTGAGGAGGTTGTAGGCCTCGGCGTCCCGCTTCTCGAGGGCGGAGAGGAAGGCGGCCTCCATCTGCGCCGCGTACTGTGTGAGCTGCTTGGCGCGCTCGATGAGGTACTCGTAGCGGTACGGGGTGGGCTGGAAAGTCACGCTACCGGGCAGGAGCAGCGCCCCGTTGGCCCCGAGGGAGGGGAGGCCGGTCTCCTGATCTGTTGGTGCGCTGTACGGCGCCACCGCCCGCTCCAACCCCGCGATGTTCTGGCAGTGGCGCAGCTTGTGGAGGTTCAGGTCGGCCCAGAGTCGCAGCGCCTCCAGCGCCGGGTTGGGTCGGATGCAGAACCCCGGGGCCGGTCGCGGCCAGGTCATCAGCATATAAGGCAACGCGGCATAGAGGGAGGCTTGTCTTGAAGCCGCCTCTCGGCCGGTCCCGCCGTCGACGCCAACCCCCTCGCTCCGGATCCGGCGCACCGGGCTCCGTTCAGGCGGGAAAGGATCTTCGCCAAGCCCGATCACGTGCGATGCTGCCTGGGCGAACTGCTGCGCAGCGGAACCGGCGAGCCGTCGCCCTGCGGCGGCCAGAGCCGGCTGCCCGAAAAGCACGCGCACCGCCTGCATCTTCCGCCGCCTGTGCTCCTCTAGCCGCGCCCCCAGGCGGACGGGCTCGCTGCGCTCCGGGATAATATCCTCGACGACGCGCCGCACGCGCTGCGCCCTCTCGGCCCAGGTGCCATCGCCGTCGAGGGCGGTATGGACGCGCTGGACCGCCTCGCCCAGCCGGGCTGGGTCGTCGATCTCGCGCAGCGCGCGTATTTGACTGTAGAAGACGGGACCCCAGCCGGAAGATGCTTCCGCGACGGCCCGTCGCACGTCCTGCTCCAGGTAGGCGATCAGTTCCTCGCACTCGCCCAGGCGCTGCTTCAGGAAAGGGGTATTCAGCAGGGCGCGAGCGGTCCGGTAGAGTTCCCGGGCGCGCGGGAGCGATTCGGGCGTGTCGCGTGTGAACTCGGCATCGGCGTAGTCGAGCAGGCAGCGGATGATGGCGAGGAGCGTGTAGCGCGAGTAAGTGTTCGGGCGACCGGCCGCAATGAGGTGCGGGTTCAGGGGGTCGCGCAGCCACTCTGGACCCCGCGTATATGTCGTCGCGTCGGGGCCCTCCTCCTCGAGCAGCCGCGTCCAGATCTTCCGGTCGCCACTCGGTGCGGCGAAATCGTACACGAGGCGGAACCAGTGGAGCGCCTCCTGAAAATACCCGCGCCGCTGCAACTGCAGGGCGATGGTGACGGGGACGAAGTAGTAGTACTCCTCGACGTACTCTGCATTGGTCGCAGAACCGCCCTGGTTCCCCTCGTACAGGCTCCGCCGAAGGTTGCGACGGAAGGTCGGCGTGCCGCTGGCGGCTGCGGGGTCGAGTGGCTCGGGCTGGGTATCCACCGGCGCGAGCTGCTCGACGTGGAGCCCGATCGGAAAGCCCGCGACCGGGGACTCGAATAAGCCGGCCCGCCAGCCATCGTAGGCCAGGAGTAATTCGCCGGTCGGCTCCGGGATGCCGCTGTCGACCGCCAGGCTTGACAGCCCGCCAGACCAGCTTCCGGCCTGCACCGGAGTTGTCGCCCCGGAGGCGAACCGCCAGAGCCGGAAGGTTTCCAGCGCAAAGACGTCGCGCGCGTCGGACCCCAGAAATGCGCCGACCCACGCGCCGCTACCTGCACTGATGCCGAGGTCCGTGATCTTCTGCCAGCTTATGGGTTGAGTCTTGTTCCGCACGACCGCGAAAGCCGAATCGTGAAGGTCATAGATAGTAGTCGGGAGCGTTCGCTGCGCGAAGAGGAAGTAGGGCCTCGCCGCCCCGGGCGCGGTGGCACCAACCGGCACCATGGCCTTCAGCTCGATCTGGTAGCCTTCGTGATCGAACGGCAGGGGATCACCCGCCTCATCTTGCCAGCTGACACCGGTGGCATCGATCTGCATCTCGTAGAGCTCCTGCTTCGCGATGGCGATGGCGAGGCGCGGCCGCTCGTTGACCGTGCGGATCTGGTTTACGACGGCCGCGAAGTCGGTTGCATTGCCGGGGATGGGGAGCACCGTGGTATCCCCCCACATGCCTGTCTGCAGATCGTGCCGGGCCACCACTAGCTCCCGTCTGTTACCACCCTCGCGCTTGGCGAAGACGAGAATAGCCTCCGGCGCCTGGTCGGTTCCGCCGAAGGGGACCGCACCCAGGATATTCACGATCTTGTCGAGAAGCGGTACGCGCGTCCAGAAGGACTGCCCGTGCTGGAGTTCCTCGCCATGGCGGAAGCTGCTCCAGTAGCAGCGCCCGCTGGAGGAGAGGGCGTACCAGAAGGTGAAGTACCCGGCGCCGGTCGCCTCATCGCCGCACGGCGCCGACAGCAGGGTTGCCGGTGCGTGACAAGAGGCACTAATCGCCAGGTGCGTGATGTCGTGGTAGTAGTCTACGTACGGTTGCAGCACGGAGCAGAGGTTGCCCGGGTTGAGGCGACCGCCCGAGCGCAGACGCTCGAGGAGGCCCACGAAGCCCGGCGACCGCCGGCGCTTGAGGCTGGGGAGAAGGAGGTTCTCCGGGTAGAGGAGGACGAAGACCGCAGCGCGCCAAGTAGCGTAGGAACCGAGCCACGCCCACTCCTCCTCGAAGTAGGGTGCCTCCAAGATCCAGCCCAGCTCGCTCCGGTCGAACTGCCCGGTGCGGATCGACCAGATCAGCGTCTGGATGGTCGCGATCGCTTGGCTGACGCGGGTGGTGGTCTGGCAGCCGCCCGTCCGCATGTCGATCAGGAGCCGACTGGTGAGCGCCTCAGCCTTCGTTTCCAGGTCGGGACCCGCTGCGTCGCTGGCCAGGATCAGCGTGTCGCGCAGCATCGGCAGCACCTGCTCTTCGACCTCCTGCACGGCCTGCTGCAAGGCGGCCTCGAGTGTCGCCAGCTGGTCGATGCGCGCCTGGAGGCGATCCTGCCACTCCTGCCGGGCCGAGCGGGTCACCCGCCACGGCGGTAGCGCAACCGGCTCCGACGTTTCCAGCCGCTGGAAGTGCTGCGGGCTGAGCGTCAGTACGTCGGCCGCCTCTTCCTCCCGCCAGGCGCCGAACCGGCGGCGCTTCTCCACCTGCAGCAGGATCGCGTAAACGTTCTCCCACTCGTCCGCCAGCGGTTGCTGGCCGCTGGCCACCAGCGTCCCGATCTCCCGGAGGTACGTGAAGGCGGCGCGCGGCAGGTCGAGCTGCTCGAGGCGCCCCGAGGTGTCGGCCCCGCGTTGCTCCTGCTCGTGCAGCGCCATTAGCTCCGCCCACGAGATGCCCACGATCTCCCGGAGGTGGGCGTCGAGCCAGGCGAGGTCGTCACCCGGGCCTTCCCGCTGGCCCCGCAGCTCCTGCAGGCGTGTTTCGACCCAGGTACCGCGCTCGGTCCACAGCCTGGCAGCCGCGCTGGTGCCCGGATCGGGATCCCGTAGGTCAGCCGGGCCGGTCAGGTCCGGGTCAATGATGGGGAGGGCACTGCGGGAGCGGAGCGCCTGCTGCCACCCCGGGCGTGCCTCAACAGAAGCGCGCCAGCGGGGGAGCCTGGCCTTGCGGGCGCGCCAGTAGACCAGACCCCCTGCGTTCTCCTCCCGGATCCAGGCCGGGAAGAGGTGCTTCCGCTTGTGCGCCATAGTGAGGAGGGCGTACACCTCCGCCCACTGCGAAGCGGAAGGTGCGGTACCTCCCGCCCCGGCCGCGTCGCGCACCGTCACCAGCAGGCTGAAGGCCTCGACGCTCAGGTACAGATCGTCGGTGATCCGGGCGCGGGCGGCATCCGCTACCGCGGGATCGGCGGCGGCCAAGTCGTTCCGCAGGGTCAGCAGATCGTGCTGGAGCGGATTTCCCGGGTTCGGGTGGCCGAGCGCCTGCCGGAGCATGGCGTCGAACCCGTTAGCCTCACGCTGCATTCGTAGCATATTAGAAACGTTCTGGAGAGCGGTGCGGCGGTCCTCCCACAGTGTCTGGGCCTGCTGCCCCACCTGCGGCTCGGGCAGATCGCTCCGCTCGAGCGCCTCCGGGTCGATAAGGGGGCGCGCCACGTCCGGTGGGGGCGGCCAGGTGCCCGCCTCCGGCTCCCGCAGCGAAATCCAGAAAGCACGGGGGCCAAGCCGAACATTCTTGTTCCGCTCCTCCGTGATCCAGTCTGGGAAGCGGGCCTGCTTGCGCGCCTGAGTCAGGAGGTCCTCCACCTGCCCCCATTCCTCCCCCGTGAGCGGAGGCGTGGGCGGGGTACCCTGGGCTTGCCGCGCTTTCTCCCGCAGCTCCATCAGATGGCCGAAGCTTTCCACCGTCAGCTGCAGCGCTTCGATCTTGCTCCGCGTGGCCTGCGGGTCATCACCCTGCCGTAACCGCGTCAGCAGACTATCCAGGTCGGGGAGTGGGGTTCCGAATACCTGCTGCAGCATCGCTTGCAAGCCGCCGGCCGCGCGCGCGGCGCGCAGATCGGTCAGCATCCGGTCCACCTCGACCCGCCGTGTGATCCAGATATCGAAGGGCTCGTCAGGGTCGGTCGGGTTCGGTTTGGGCCGCGGCCCCCGAAAGTCGTCCGGACCGACGATATCCGGGTCAATAATGGGCAGCTCGCGCTGTGTATACGGGTCGGCGGGGATGTCCTGCACCTGCCAGAGGGCGCGGAGGTGCTCGCGTCGCCACTCCAACAGCAGGGGCTCGGCGCGCGGGCGGAACGGGTCGGGCAGCCTGCCGTCCTCCAGTTGGGTAGCGGCGAGACCGAATACGCGCTCGAGCGCCTCCTCGGTCAGGACGCGGGGCTGCGGAGGAAGCGCCGAGGGGTCGAAGAACAGCGCCGGCAGGTGCGCCGCGGCGATGCCCAGCCGGTCCGCCGCCGTCGCCTGCTGCTCAGGGCCGGCGATCAGCGCCAGCCGGAGCGACTCGAAAGAGGTGCCGATCCGAGCCAGCAGGGCTCGGTAGGCCGTCTGCAGGTACCCCCGGACCGGTACGTCCAGCCCCGGGTGGGGGCCCGGCCCCAGGTAGCTGCGCAGCACCTCGATGCAGATCCGCACCTGCCGCACGGGTGCATCGACCGCCTCGCAGGAGACCACGAGATTCTCGAAGTCCTGATGAAAGGTGTCGCGGAGGTTGGACAGGGTGACCGGATAAAACATCGGGGGCGGGTCTAGGATAGACGACTGCCGACTCCAGACACCCATGTGCTCCGTTACGTAGTCGAGCAGGTCGGCGAGATAAGCCGCTGGGCTTACGGCCGAGTCGCAGTTCTTGCACCCGCACGCCCGCGGAAACACCTCCGGGACCTTAATCACCACCTCCCCGGGTAGGTCGAAGCTATTGCCGACGGTGTGCGCCAGCAGGGTGAACTCGGCAAAGTGGGTGAGGGCCTGTGCGCCGGCATGCATCTGCCCCGCCTCACTGGCATTGAGGGTATCCTGGATACTCTCGACGAACTGACGGCGCGGCGTGGCCGCAATCGCGGTCACGCCTGAATAGCCGCGCTCGATGAGCTTACTGTTGAGCTGCAAGTTCGACGGGAGGAGACTCAGATCCGCGTGGGCTTCCAGGTTCCGCACCGTATCTTTCGGCATGGTGGACAGGCCTTCGAGATGCGTAAGACCACCCGTGCTGCGGATGTCTTCGAGGGTGCGTATACTGTGGCGCTCCAGCGCCTGCAGCAATTCCCGGCTGCGCTCGATCCGCATCGTGCTGGCGACCTCGGCCAGTGTGGGCGGAGGTGCTTTTGGTTCGATGCGGGGCCGGAGGCGAGGCTCCGGAAGGGATCGGCTTACCCTTGGTGCCTCGACGGAGACCCGTGAGGGCCGACGCTCTGGTGAACGGGCGAGCGGCGGAGGTACTCCAGCGGATGTTGCGGAACCTGCGCGCATCTCTGGTACAACACGCGTCTCTGACACACCGGGCTGCGGCATGATAGTGGGCTGTGTCTCCTTCGCAGACTCGGTTGCCCCATCGACGACACGGAACGAATGCTCCAGGTGCTTCGCTTGTTCTGCGCTCGGCACCTGCCGGCCGGCGCAGCGGCAGAGCACAGCGTATTCCACCGTATCGCCCACGCGGAGATTCGGTAGGCTGGCTTTGAAATACTGCGCCTTGCGAGCGATGTCGTTTCGCATCCACTTGGCGGTCACGGTCTGTATCGGTCCTTGGTTGACGCGATAACGAACCTTAACCGAATTACTGGCATCAACAGGCGTGACGCCAACGCTGATGACGACCTCCTCCGCTGCAGAAACGTTACCCAAGGGTGCGGGTGCGTCGGCCGTCCCATACCAAAGGGACATGCCATCATGTTCGACGCGTGGCATAGGCCAATTCCTCGCTAACGCAGTTCAGCCGGCACTCACTTGGTCCTTCTACGAACGCCCCTATCCCGCTTCCAAAGTCGGTGCCGCGCCGGGAGGGTGCAGTATAGAAGGCTGGACGGATGCCAACCAGCCGGTTGGGATCACGGCTGTCGTTGTTCAAAGTTGAGGCGTATGACGGCGGTGTTGTCCTTAAGCCGCAGTGCAAAGCGCTCGAAAACGCGAAAGCGACAACGCCCCTCGGTATCGTCCTGCATAAATGCCGCCGTCGCATCCATCCCGACCACGAGGTCCATGCTGTTCCCACCCAGAGAAACCATGACACCGCTGTCTTCAGGGAGCGTACCGGTACCATAGAAATGCGTCATCTCACCGTGTGTGACGAGCGGTCTTATGCGATCGGCAGGCATGATGAGGGTGTTTGCCAACGGGGCATGGGCGTCCGCGTAGGCGCGTGTGGGAAGAACCAAGGCATAAGGACCGTAATGTCCGTTGCCTTGGAGGCGGGCGTACGCGTCTTCCACGGCGCCAAAAGTGTTCTCGCCATACCTGACCGGAGGACCTGGATTATCAATCGGAACGGGGACGACTTGAGTGGCGGGGAGATTCCAACCTAGCAGGCCAGTCCCTGCCGGTCCGGAGCGCCAACGTACTTGGTTATTGACGAACAAGGGATTTTGCGGAATTGCAGGAGGTTGTCCGCCAGGTCCCGCCCGTCGGCCTGCGATCGCCGATTGGCCCAGCAGAAGCAGCGCATCCTCGGCCTGCGAAAGCAGATTTGTTGCACGTGTCGCCAGCGTAATAGCTGTCATCAACTCATCCTCGCGGGCGACCTGTTGGGCGGTCAGCAGGAATTCCACCCAAATTTCGATCAGGGGTTCACAAATAGCCTCATTCACCATCAAGGGCTGCTGAGCAGCGATAACGATAGTGTCGGATGGCACGGTCAGCGTGCCGACCTCGACAGGGCCGTGGAGGGGAAGAAATTTCGAAGCCACTCTTATGCGCTGGGTTTCATCGTGCACCGCCTTGTTGAGTCGATCCCAAAGGGGTTGCGACCAGCTTAGCCTTTCTTGACCCGGGTTCATTTGTAGACTTTTGCATTGAGTAAATAAAGAGAAGTTCTGTAGGGCAGGCACTACCTGCCTGATACATTTTACCTCATAGGTAAAACACTTGGTTGCAATCTTCTGGCAGAGTGAATAAATGTAGTTTCTGTCCTTATGTCAATACTTGTTCGGTGGGCACGGCCAACCCTACTAACTTTGCCGCTATTTTGGTGCGCTTGCATTCGTTATGCACTGCCTGATCAATTCGGTCCCAGATGTCTTTGCTCCAGTCAAGTTTTTCTCTTCCGAGGTTCATTTTGATGTCTCCTCTGTGGTTGTTTACACTCCAATATGTTCTGTTTCTTTGGAAATAAAGATATCACTCATATCTTCAACGCTTTTGCCTAAGCCAATCCATGTAGTTCATGTCTTCTATTCGAAAAATAGAATTGCGCTTTGTTTGTTGAAAATATAAACTACGCAGGCATGATCCCATCTGCAGTGTTCGGGGGCAGTGCCCACCCTGTCATATCTGCTAATCAAGAAAAAAGAAGGCTCACGTTATTCAAACTCCGCAAACCTGACCCTGTGTCATTACTCAATGCTTGGCTAGCAAGCTTATCTTAGTCCTGGCCCTCATTTGGACACTTTATGGGTCACCGAAACATTGCCGGGTGTGCTTGTTTGACATCATAATGATTTCGACGCAGTTGCCTCAGCTGTGGAGACATCCCACTTGGAGCGTCGGAAAACTTCCGCGCTGCCACGATTTGAGAATCAATGTCACCAGTTACCTGACTGTGTACATCTCGAAGTTCCAATTCGACATAATAGTCGCCGTAATCAAATTCCCAGAATTGTGTAGCAACCTTTGTAGTAAAGGGATTGCCGCGGCCTGCCCATTTAAACGTCGGGCTCGTAGGATATAACGGATCCCTACGGGCCACCCGTTGACCACTCGGCGAGAGCAATCCTAGGTCTTGGAGAACCTGAGTTTCTGTGCCTGAAGCCAAGCTGTGAGCGGTACCGGTGGAGATCCCTGGCAATTTTGAAGCCTCAAATTTCTCACGAAGCTCATGAAATGCAAATGCAGCACCATGACCAGGGAGAAGCTTCTCAACCTTCACGATGTCACCCACATCAATAACAGGACTCAGGCTGCCTGTGGGTCTGTTAAGCTCACCAATTACGACACCTTCGCTCGGTCGAGAGGCATGTGAAACTGCACGGATTTCAAAGATACCCCCACCACTCACATGTTTCAGAATATCCTCGACTAGGGCTTGCGCGGCTTTTGATACCCCCTTCATGGTGGGTGGTGCAGGCGGACCTACCTCGCGTTGTATCTCTCCTGATACTACCTTTAACGGGACTCCAGAAACTCTGCTTACAAGATTCACAAAATCATCTATCTCTTTTTGTGTACCCGAAATCTTCCATTGAAGTCCGGTTGGGTCATGATATTTGATAGGGTTATTCACAGCGTAGGTGAAAAGATTGAGATCGGCTATATATCCAGTTTGACCCGATTGGTTGTTGGCGATACCTGCAGGATCGCAACTCACCCACCTGGCTGCCCACGGGGCAAAGTATCGCGCTCCGTGGTAAGACATTCCGCTTTCCTCATCCCGCTCCTTGCCTGTGAACCGATACCGTTTCCTGGCGAAGCTGCCGAAGCTAGTCTCGCCGTAAGGAAAATACTCCTCGCGGTTTATGAAGTTGCTTGCGGCAGCGTTCCATCCACCAATTACCACACTACTGCTGCCCAGGTGATCGCCCAGGTGGTACTTTACCGGCGCTTCGGGCGCGCCATCATTCGGAGGGGCAGTCCCCACCCGCACCAAGGCTACGCGACTTTGGTCATCCATCACGTGTAGCGCATTATTTTCCCTAGTTTCGCTAGACCTCACCCGGCGGTGGTACTCAAAGAGGCCATCAATATAAACCGTAATGTCGTAATTATTCGCCCCGCTGCGCACCAGCTTCTTCATCTGCTGGCCGCTGGCATCGTAAAGGTAATGGGTATACATGGATGGTTCAGCGCCAGCTGTCTGATTACGGAAGACCTGCATCCGATCGCTATGATCCCACTCAAAGTGGCGCGAGGTGGTTTCGCGAATCAGGTTGCCGTTGACGTCATATATATGAGTCGGGGGGAATGCCGTTGTGTTATCATCCAGGTGGGTCAGTTGATTGCCGGACGGATTAAGCCAGTCGCCGGGCGCATTTAGATGCATCTGCCATTCCTGCTCCCATTGCTGAGGCGTAAAGCCGCCGATGCCAAAGTGGCGCGTCCAGGCTGCGCCCCCGTTGTTTCCATGCCGCAGCATGACCATGTTACCCGCCGGGTCATAGGCATAGCTTTCCCAATAACTCGTGGTCAGGTTCGGGGCATTGTCCTGGTTTGGGGTGCCGTGGTTTCCAGAGTTGTAACCGTGGCGAAGGTCATCCGTCCATGTCCGCGGGTTGGGGATGTTGTTCGCTTCTCGGCCGGTTGCTCTGGTCAGGCGGTAGAGCGGGTCGTATTCAAAGTAGCGAATAAGGGCATCACCATTGATGAGCCGGTGGGCCAGTGGCGAGTCACTGGCCTGGACGTGCAGGGCGTCCGGGTTGTTGAGAAAACCGCTGCCGGGCGCGCGGTCGGTGATGGTCAAGATGTTACCCGCGAGGTCATATGTGTAGGCAAAATCCTGAAGGAGTCCGCCGTTAGGCTGATAGGTCAGCGCATCGGGCTTGAAGTAGCGTTCAGTGCGCATACGCACCAGACGAAATGTCTTAGGGTCGTAGGCATAGCGGGTCATGACGCCGTTGCCATAAGCAATCAGCAGACGCTGGCCTTTGGCGTTATAGGCGATGCGTTCGACATAGGTCTCGCCGTCCAGTTCAACGCTCTCCAGCGCTCCGGCCCGGTTGTAATGCGGCAGCAACATCCCACGCTCCCCGTCCACATCCTGCGGATAGCGCATGCCCTTGATGCGGTTGAGGGCATCATAAGTCAGCGAGGTGCGATACTCCGCCACATCAAGCAGATGGTTTACGTGGTCTTGCAGGCTGGTTCCCGTTTGGGGCTGCCAGTTGACGCGAAAGGCGGGTACCTGCCAGTTGTTCGCTGCCGCGCCTGCAAACACGCTCAGGATTTGCGCATCGTTGATTATCCGGCGTGTTTTTTCCAATACGTTGCCCTTAAAGTCGTAGGACTCAAAGGTCAGCAGCCCGGCCTCGTCGTAGTGGTGATATAGTTTGCCAAGACGATTGGCTGATCGGTTAGCCTCACGTTCTGTTGTTGGCTGGTTGGGGCTGCCCCCGTCGCCGTACTCGATCCGCTCGCGCAGGGTCAGCGGTTGCCCACTGCCCTCGCTGGCCCAAAGCAGGATAGGCCGGTTGAGTATGTCATAGATGCGCAGCAGGATTGCACCCTTGCTATCCCGCTGTTCGATGGGATTGCCCAGGGCGTCGAGCATGGTCCGGCGCGTGCCAGCGTCAATGCTGTCCACCCGGAGCGGTCGCTTGATCAGGTCATAGCCATGCCGGAACGCCACTCGCCCCAACGCATCGGTCACAGTCAGCAGGTTGCCTTGGATATCGTACGTCGATCGAGTGTGGTATTCCTCAATTGAGCGCAGCGGCTGACCCAGATCGTGCCGGGCCCGATTGCGCTCGACCGTTTCTATAGTTCGGCCCAGCGCCTCCACCCGGGCACTGGCCGGGGTATTCCAGTGATGCTCGTATCCGTGAGCGGCGGTGGGATGGGTGCGTCCAGCGTTGTCGTTGGCGTCGTAGGTGTAGGTCTCCCAAGGGGTCGGCATAAACCGCTCGGGATCGGCCAGGTCGTGCGGCACACCGTAAATCACCCGCTGTTCAGAACCGTCAGGGTTGACAGTGCGGATTATCTGCCCGCGCGGATCGTAGACCATCATCGCCTTCTGGCCGAGCTGACTGTCGGTGGGCGGGGCATAGTCCCAGCCTGGCGAGAAGAAAGGCTCGTACTTCTCCACGACGCGCCCCTTGTTGTCATAGGTTTGCTGGCCACTCACCACCACGTTCGGCGGATCGTTGGCGCTTCTCGCCGTGCCGACGGCATTGCCGGGGGGGCTGGCCTGGTCCGCTGGCAGGCCCGCATCGCCGAAGATCGCGTTGTCGAGGCTGGGGTCGTCGAATAGCACATCCTCCGCCTGGGTGCGGGTCTGCAGCAGGCGACCAAAACCGTCGGAGTACTCGACGACCTCGATGGTCTCATCGCGCTCCGGGAGCGGCACGTCGGTTTCAGTGTCGTGGTGGACGTAGCGGCGCGTACGGACGTAAACCGGTTGACGCACATCTAGCGGGCTGTTTTCAAAAGCAAGAAAATCATAGCTCATCCGCACGCTGGCCCGGTTTTGATCGCCCTCGTTGTTGCTAGCCTTTCCTCGAACTGCCGTGCTCGCCAACAGGCCTAATGGTGTGAAAGCGTATGCCGTGCGATTGCCGTTGGGGTCAGTGACCTCACGGGGCTGCAGCACCCGATAGTCACACACGGCGCTGGTGGTGAGACCGGCCGGGTCAGTTACTTCGCTGTGGAGCAGCCAGTAGTCATCGGGCCGGATGGCGGATTCGTGGCCCAGGGTGTCCTGTGCGCCGATCACCAGACCGCGCCATTGCGGGGACTCAGCGTCGTGGAAATCGAATTTCCGCCGTTGAGTATCGAAGTAGTAACCGTCGTGGTGGCCATTGGCGGCGTTCTGCTCGCGACGGTACCCAAGGTTGCCGCCGAAGCCGGTTGGAGCCCCAGCTGGCAGTACTGCCGTGCCGCCCAGGTAGGCAGGTCGTTGCGCGCCGTATGCGGCATCCAGTTCAACATCTGTAAAAGCCAGCGATTCACTGTGCGTCAGCGCTCCATAGGGGCCGACCTCTCCGGCAGGCCGCCCGATGAAAGCTTGTTCGGGAGTGCCGTCATAATGATTGACCGTATGGCTGATGAGATGAACCTCCGCCGGCAACGTTTGTCCGGGGGTCCAGGGATCCAGCCGCGTGCGGAACTGCTGATGAATTGCTTGTGCAGCATTCGTTTGCTCGGCCAGCACTTGAATCAGATCACTTGGCTCTGTTTCAGAGACGCCGGGAGGACTCCTCAGCTCAAAGGATCGTACCTGCGCTACGCGGTCATGAAGGTAAAGATTGCGAGCAGGTACCGCATACTCGGTCCAGGTGTGATTTGCAAGAATACGTGCCTCGTCTGCCACTCCCCTTCTGGCCGCACACCTGGGCAGGGCCGCGGCGGTCTGCTGGCGCGGTTGCCCGAAGGCGTCGTAATCGTCGGTAAAGGTGTACTGGGTCATCGGGTCGTCGCCGCGTTCCCATTGTGTAGTGCGCTGAGCGAGAATATGAGGGAAGAAGATGTGCAGACGGTCCCCTTCCTCAGATCCTGGCGGAGATTGTTCACGCACCCCATAGAGATTTTCGGTCACGGTATAGGGCCGGTCTTGACGGTCCGTATCGTCCAAAGCGTACAGCTCGGTGCGCAGAACGCTGCCGCGCAAAGCGCGCAGTGCATCGCGCTTGACGCGACGCGGCAGGCCCTTGAGAAACGCGGTCATGGACGGTGGGCGTGAAAAGGCCTGGGGATCGCCAGGCCAAAACTCGTAGCGGAAGTCGGTCTCTTCCCACTCGCCAAACTCGTCGCCAATGGGGCCTTGATGGAACCAGGTGCGCGTTTCCGTGGGTGACGAAAACGCTTTGATGTCTACGCCTTCAAACGGACGGTCCGGGTGCAAGCCAGAGCCATGATATTCCTCAAAGACCTCGGTGTCCCGCTGATCCACCCGCCCAAAGCCCCGAAACTCCCGCTCGGCGCCATCCCAGTAGCCGTGGTGATAGCTGTACTCGGTGGTCAGCTTTCCTCGAGAGATCTCGTCGATAACTCCCACGCAGGCCACCACGTGCACCGGGAACGGCAGCGGCGTCTGCCAGCGGGTCTCGGGGCGCTGCTGGTCTTCCAGGTAAAACCTGGTAGAGGGCTTGTACTTCACTCGCGTCACCGCCCCCATATGGTTGTCCATCTCGTTCAGCAGATAAGGTTTGACCCCGCCGGTAAAATCGAGAAAGAACAGGTGCTCCCGCGACAGTCCGCCTGCATCCGCGCTCCACAAGACGCCACTGATGCCGGTGCCGAGCATATCGGTCAGCCGGACCGCGTCCCTGTCGGAGACCGGCGGCGTGCCCTGGATGGTGATGGGATCGTCCCAGCGATTGCCGCTCTGGTTTATCCACAGTGTCACCTTGGTGTCATCCACGTAGATGAGGTCGGCCAGGCCGTCGCCATCCACATCACCCACCAGGATGCGGTTGGGATCGTAGCCGTAGGGGAAGCGTGGGCCGTTCTCCATATGGATGCGCCTGCCCCAGCTGCCATAGCCCAGGTTGGGCCAGTACTCGATATTACCGTCATAGACTAGGACGATGTCCTGGAGCCCATCCCCAGACATGTCGGCCCACTTCACCCGCGGGTCGGAGAAGTTCATGTTGGGGAATTCATCAATGTCGCGGCGCTCCACCCAGCGGGTTCTGTTCCAGCCTTCCCGAGGATCGTTAAAGAAGCACTCCAACCGGCTCCCAGACCGTATCGCATCGGTGACCCCATCGCCGTCCAGATCGACCAGCCGCACCTCCGGGTCTTGGAGATTAAAGCTTGGGACTACGCGGTGGCGCTGGAACGAGCGGCGGTCCCACAAACCGCCAAAGCGAAGTGGAAAATAACCGGAGAGACCATTGGTCATGGTCAGGAGGTCAATACGGCCATCGCCGTCAGCATCGATGAGCTGTACCCCGGGATCAGCGAGGACAAGGCCGGCCGGCGCTTCCTGCATCGGGCGCGGGAGATCAAAACGGCCGTTTCCCAGGTTGCGCCAATAGCGCACCGTGCCGTTCATCTCCAGCATGTCGGGCAGGCCATTGCCAAAGAGATCGGCGAGCTCCAGGTTTGGGTTTGCCAGGGAGCGGGCTGGCAAATCCATCCCTTGGAGGGGAAAAAAATCTCGCCCATCGGGCTCAAAGCGCGTATAACCGAATTCCAGCGGCGGGAGCTCTTCTGTGCGGTCGCCATCGTGCCCGACGACCCTTATTCGATTGAGGAGCGAGACACCGTTAGGCGGCAGCTGTTCTTGGGCGATCTCGCCAGCTTGGACGCGCTGATCGAGGTAGATCAGATGATAGGTCCGCGTCAGGAGATCGGTACCGGGGTGTGTGGAGATCTCAAGACGGGTACATCGGCGAATCGTGCGGATCTCAAAACCGGAGCGGTATTCGGAAAAGGGATCGGGGCGATCTTCATAGAAGAACCTCACTTTGACCAAGAACTGAGGGTCAGCCGGATCCCCATAGTCCACGTAGCGGATCTCCGAAAGATAACGCTGGTCCCAGTGATGAGGACCGTCCGTTTGAACGCTGTCCCACTCGTACAGATATTCAATACGGTTGCCAAAGGGATCGGTGGTGAGGGTAAGTTTCCAGGCGAAGATGTGCTGCCGCTTCAGAGGATCGGGATCGCGGATGACGGCGGGGTCGCTGCAGCCTTGAGCGGCTGTGTCAGGTCGCGGCGTCCCATAAAAGCTGACCAACCCGTCCTTACTCCGCACTTCCCAGTAGTCATCGCCGGTGTCACGATGGTGGAGAATGCGGGCGAACAGGCCCTCGGTGCGGGGACGGTAGCGGGTCGCCGTCCCTTGCCTTTCCACGGGCACAAGGTCTTCCGCGCCCGAGAGGACAAAAGTGTCCTTGGAATCGTCGTAAGCAGGGATACCTTGGGATGTCTTGCGGCCGACTCCAGGGATGCTGAGGCTCCACCCCATCCCAAATGGGCCGTTGCCGTTTCCCGTACTATAGACGAGGTTCAATTGGGGCTGAAAGCCATTGCGGCCTGGCGGGAGGGCTATCGGAACCGTGAAATTCCCGGTTCCCGTGTGGAGATCCGGTGAGAATTTCTCACCGATGCCATGCAGCGCCCCACCACCTTTGGGTAGTGCGATGACTTCACTCGGAGCCGCGTTAGCCATGTGCAATCCTCGCTCCCGAGAAGTATCCCGTCACCCCAGCGTGTACTTAAGTCCTATTCATTGGATCGTATTGGGATCCGGACAATTCTTATGGGGTTCTCTAGACCCTTGTTTCATACTCCGATAGGGCTGTCAAGTGAAAAGTGCAACACTTCGCAGCATGTGCGATACGATCACAATCCGCTGTCCGCTTCATCCGGCGAGCGGTAGGTTTTGGCCGATAGCCGAAATTCATGAGACACTACCCGCCGGGTTTGAACCTTTTCCGCGTGCTGACCTTATTTGATATGGTTCAGGATCCCGTCAAGCTCATCGAGCGAGGTGTAATAGATCACCACGCTGCCGCGGCCGTGCCCATCATGGCGTACGCTGGTCTTGGCGCCCAAGCGCTCCGAGATCTGTTGCTCCAAGGCCGCGATATTGGCGTCTTTCAGCGGCCGCTCGTCCGCTAGCTTAGCCTCCTGGAGCCGGCGCACCAAGCGCTCCGATTCCCGCACGGACAGACGCTGGGCAACGACCCGTTGCGCCGCTTCGATCTGCGCCCGCCCCTCCAGGGCTAACAGGGCGCGGGCATGGCCCATCTCGAGATCCCCTGCCTCGAGCCTGCGCTTAACCTCCTCCTGCAACTCCAAAAGCCGCAACAGGTTGCTCACGGCGGCGCGCGATCGGCCGACGGCATCCGCCACCTCTTGGTGGGTCATGCTGAATTCGTTCACCAGGCGCGAAAACGCCGTCGCTTCTTCCAAGGGATTGAGATCCTCGCGCTGTATATTTTCGATGAGCGCGATGCTGAGCGCGACCGCATCGGTGACATCGCGCACGATCGCCGGGATCTCGTGCAGACCCGCGAGCTGCGAGGCGCGCCAGCGCCGTTCCCCCGCGATGAGCTCGTAACGCTGACCGCCGCCGAGCGGACGGACGACGATGGGCTGTACCACCCCCTGGGCGCGGATCGATTGGGCCAGGTCCTCGAGCGCTTCCGGACGGAGGTCGAGCCGGGGTTGATAGCGGCCTTTTTGGATCAGTTCGATCGGGAGGGCGCGGACTTCTCCAGCGGGGGCAAGGCCGGGCGCGGCGTCCACCACCCCCAGCAAGGCCTCCAAACCTCTCCCGAGTCCCCGTTTCTTAATGCTCATTGTGCATGGCTCCGTCCGCTACGGTTTGCGCCGGCACGCCCGGGGCCGCGAGGAGCGCATGGCGGCGCAGGATCTCCCCTGCCAACGCGAGATAAGCGATCGCCCCGCTCGAGGTCTTGTCGTACTGCAAGGCCGGCAACCCGTAACTCGGGGCTTCGGCCAAGCGCACGTTGCGCGGGATGGTCGTACGATAGACCTGGGTCCCAAAATGGTTCAGCAACTGCGCCGAGACATCGTTCGCGAGGGTATTCCTGGGATCGAACATGGTGCGCAACAGCCCCTCGACGCCGAGCGCGGGATTCAAACGGTTCTTGATCGTAGCAATGGTGGCGAGAAGCGCGGTCAACCCTTCCAGCGCGTAGTACTCGCATTGCATGGGAATGATGACCGAGTCCGCCGCCACCAATGCGTTCACGGTAAGCATGTTGAGCGCCGGCGGGCAGTCGATAAAAATATAGTCATAGCTCTCCGTCACCGGCGCCAGTGCCGCGCGCAGGCAGGACTCGCGGCTGTCCAACGAGAGTAATTGCACCTCGGCCCCGGTGAGGTCACTGTTGGCCGGCACCAGATCGTAGCCGCCTGCGGCCGCCGGGATGGCGGAGCCCGCGATCGAGACCTCACCGATGAGGACATCGTAGGCGGATGTGGACAGCGAGCGCTTGTCGATCCCGCTTCCCATGGTAGCGTTCCCTTGCGGGTCCAGGTCCACGAGCAGGACACGCCGCTTGGTCGCGGCCAGCGAGGCGGCGAGATTGACGCTGGTCGTGGTCTTACCCACGCCTCCCTTCTGGTTGGTGATCGCGATTACTTTCCCCATGTCCCCTGCCGTAGCCAGGGTTATTGTACCGCCGCTCAGTCAAAAAAATACACGTGGCGGGCCGGATATCGGTGGGGTTGCTTTCAAAGGGAGGGTACAATTCGGTGGACATTAAATTGAAGCAGACGCCGCGCGTGACGTACAACGGCGGTTAGCCCATGCCTGGGGAAACACGATCGACACGCTCGATCCCAACCACTTGTAAGGAGCATAAGCATGAACACCATACAGCCACTTGGCCTCCTCGTGGGCCGCGTCCTACTGGCGCTCATCTTCATTAGCTCGGGCTTCAGCAAGATCACCGGATTTGCGGACACTGCGGCCTCCATGGCCGGCAAGGGCATACCGATGGTGGAGGTGTCGCTGATTATCGCTATCCTCATCGAGTTGGGCTGCGGCCTGCTGCTCGCCCTCGGCTACAAAGCTCGCTGGGCGGCGCTCGCGATTGTCCTCTTCCTGATTCCGGCCACCCTGATCTTTCACGACTTCTGGGCGGTAGACCCCGAGCAAGTAAAGATGCAGCTAATCCAGTTCCAGAAAAACCTGGCAATTATGGGCGGTATGCTCTACGTTGTGTTTAACGGCCCGGGCCGCATGAGCTTGGACCGGGTGTAACGCGTGTATGGTTTGACGCACAAGGTGAGCCGCCCATGCGATCCGATATCCTTCCCGCAAGGAGGTGGATGATCGCGCAATTTTGAGCAATTCGGGGTAGCCCATGGGAGGGTCCGAAGGTCGGAGGCTGGGATCGGGCACGCGATGGACGTATGATGGCGCCGGTCGCCTCGGACAAGGCGCAAGGTTCAAGGCATGATCCCCTCTGATCCCGAGACGTTTGCCCCGAACAAGCCCGCGCTGGTGCTTGCCACGGCGTTCGGCTTCGTACTCGGCCTGCTTCCTTTTCTGCTGCTGATCGACGAATGGCGATGGCTTCCGCTCGTGGCGGCTGCGGCAGCGGTCGGCGGCTTCGTGGGCATCAGGAAAATCGAGTCGAGATCGACGTTTCAGCCCACTCTGGGGGAGTGGGCCCTGGGCCTGTGGAGCTCGGTAGGACAGGCCGCTGCCATCAGCCTGACGGGTTTCATTGTCTATGCACTGTTCTACTGGATTGCTAGCGGTAGCGTCCTCATCGTTGGCGCCGACCTGATCGGGAATCCGTCTGTCTGGGGAAAGCGAGCGTCCGCGGCCCTGGTGATCGTCACTTTTTTTTCCGTCCCCGCCGAAGTAGCGAAAGCTCTCTCGGTAAAACTGTACCCGACGGTCCCGGGGACCCGCACGCCGTTTCTCGCCCTGCTGGCGGATCCCGCGAAATTGTGGCTGGTGGCCGCGCTGGCGATTGGAGTCGTGCTGGTCTCGATATTCCTTCTTGAGCCGGGAGGGACAGCGTTCGCCGCGGTTCTGACCGTCGTCCTGTTCTACACGAGCTTGCCGCTTTCCGAAATCGGAAAAGAGAAGCAGCTTGGCGCCGCAGACCGGGGTGCCGAGGAGAGCGTCAGGAAGCTCCTCGAAGCCGCGGGCTACAAGGCGATCACCTCCCCCACGACCGGAGATCCGGAAGTGGATCCACTCTTGAAGGAAATCGATTTTCTCGCCTACGGTGGGGAGCGCGTTCTTGCCGTGGTCGTCAAACGGGGTGCGACCGGCGCCAAAACCTCGGATTGGTCGATGGCAAGCCCCCTGCTCTCGGCTGCGAACATCCTCCAGGAGCGGCTAGCCAAGGACGGAGGACTTGGACTCGGCGTACGCCCGTTCCTCGTACTGATCGGCGGAGCAATCGGTGACAGCCTGCGCACATTCGGTGAGCGCGAAGGCGTCAGCCTGGTCCACCTGCAGAGTGACTCGGTCATCCACGAGGTGCTGGGCGACTCTGATCCCGACGCACTCGCCGAGCGTGCCGCGCAGCTCCTGAGCGTGCCAAGGATCAGGGGCGACTCCAACCGGACGTCCGCAAGCGTGTGAGCGGCGAGATGGATCCGCAGGCGACCGAGATCTCGCTCAAAGGCATCCAGTCCGGCGGCGAGGCCGTGGCGCGTTCGAGCGGATTTGCGAATCTGTTCGATCGTCTGACGCCGTCGGCTCCACGCCCCGACCCCGAGGCCGCTCTCGTCGACATGCGTCTCCGCCCGGAGTTGAGCGAGTGGATGCGGTCGGGGCTTGCTTCGCGCGGGATGAACGTGACGGATGCCGAAGTCAAGGATCCTTACGGCGGTTCGATGGTGCGGCGCTTCACATCGATCCAGGGTGGCGGGAACACGGAGCTCGCCATTCTCCAGATCCCCAAGTGGATCCTGGGGGACGGTAATCACGTCGCCGCTGTGGAGGGGATCCGCTACTTGTTCCGGTCGAAGTCGATCCGGCTCATCGCGGAGGACCTCGACGTCCCGTGGTTCGGCCTCGACAAACGGTTGGCCGATTGGACGAATCACGATAAGATCGATGGAAGGTTCATTCCCTGGAGTTACATAACGCGCGCGCTCGACGGCACGCATGATCTGGCCGAAGTGCTCGGCATCACGCTCAGGGACAAGGAGGAGCCTACGAACGAACAGAAAAAGAAGATTCGCATCTTCTTCTCTTATTCCCATAAAGACGAAGAGTACAAGGACAAGCTGGTCAAGCACCTCAGCATTCTGAAGCGGCAGGGCGTGATCGAAGACTGGCACGACCGCAAGATCGGCGCCGGCAACGAATGGGCCGGTGCGATCGACGAGCACCTCGAATCCGCCGAGATCATCCTGCTGCTTGTCAGCGACGATTTCCTCGCCTCCGACTACTGCTGGGACATCGAGCTCAAGCGCGGCATGGCGCGGCATGAGGCCAGAACTGCGCGGGTCATCCCGGTCATTCTGCGCAACGTCGACTGGGCGGGCGCGCCTTTCGGTAAATTGCAGGCCCTGCCGAAAGACGCCAAGCCTATCAAGAGCTGGACGGATATCGACGAGGCGTTCACCGACGTTGCAAAGGGGATACGGGCCGTGGTGAATGAGCTCAGAGGCGGGGCGTGATCGGGTCGAGCCCCATCGACGAGTTGGCCATGATTGAATCTGTTGTTTGTCTCTTGTACCGTCGGCTTGAAGCAGACCCCAACCTGCGCGCTAACCCAGGCTCAGGAGAGAACTTCGATTTTCTCTACAAGATAGACTGTGTTGACCCTTTCAAGCTGAAAGTTTGATCTGTCTCCGTCGTCCTTCCCCGCCTGGTCGTTAGTCGCGCTGCGATACGCCCGGCAACCGGCCTTAGGCCCCCGGCGGGCACCGTCCTCCGGATTGCTTCCGATGTCAAAGGCGATGATCAAGTCCTTGGTCTCGTCGAGGGTATAGGCTGTTTCATCGGAGATATAGGGTGAGGGTTCATCGGGCGGCAGGGGCATCAAAAGCACGCTTTCATTGCCAATATTAAACTTCACTTGAGGGCACTTCGATTAATTCCTCGACTCGGGCCTTATTAGAGCTTTTAGTAGCTGATCGGATATATAACTCGTGTTAGAATATGGGCCTTCATCTATAAGAGCAGCAAGGGGAGATGATCATGGGGCAACCGGGGTTCTTT
>JBIMKD010000100.1:0-8265 GCA_043673815.1 Chromatiales bacterium | reverse complement strand
CGAGCCTGGGCCCTCCTTGGGCAGAGCCTCACGCTCTCGTCCCTGACGGCGCTCTGTGGAACGGTCATCGGTGTACCGCTCGGCATCTTGCTCGGGAAGACCGACCTGCCGCTCAGGTATCTATTCGTCGTCCTCTTCACCCTGCCACTCTTGCTACCGCCCTACCTTCTCGCCGTGGCGTGGTCGGCTGCCTTGGGGCGGGAGGGTTGGTTGTCGGATCTGACAGGGGCGAGCCTCGCTGCGAGTTCCGACTGGCTATTCGGCCTGCCCGGCTGTGTGCTGGTGCTGACCACCGTGTTCATGCCGGTCGCGATGTTACTGACGATCACCCATCTGAAAACCGTCGCTCCCCGTGTCGAAGAAGCGGGACGGCTGGTCGCTCGCTGGCCGCGGGTGCTCTCTGGGATCACGCTCCCGGTGATCCGTCCGGGGCTCTCCTCGGCTGCGCTGCTCATCTTTCTTCTCGCCATCGGTGAGTTCAGCGTGCCGATGTATCTGCGTTACGACGTCTTTCCGGTGGAAATCCTCACCCAGTTCTCCGCCTTCTACGACTTTGGCGCCGCTACCGCAGCGGCCGTCCCGCTCGCACTCCTCACGGTGGCATTACTGTTGGTAGAAGGGCGATTCTTGTCCCCACCTCGCCTGTCTGTGCGGGGCTTCTTGGGGGAGACCGAGGGGTCGGTGATCCGCCTGGGTGCGGCCGATATTGGATGGCTCTTCGGCGTAGGGTTGTCGTGCGTGGTTCTCGTGATCGTGCCTCTAGGCGGGCTGGTGGTCCAAGCCTCTCTCGCCGATTATGTCGATGCCCTGAGCCGTGCGGGAGACAGCCTGTTCCATAGCCTGCTCTATGCGGCGATAGGTGCGACCCTCTTGACGCTGCTCGGATTTTTCTGTGGCTATCTGATACACACGCATGCTCTCCGCGCTTGGCGCTGGGTGGACTTCCTCACCCTTTTGCTACTGGTCCTGCCCGCTCCCGTGATCGGCATGGGTCTCATCAGCTTATGGAACCAACCGGCGACAGACTGGATCTACGGCACGCCGATGATGATTCTCCTGGGCTATACGGCGCAGTATCTGGCGCTCACGAGCCGAACCACGGCCGCCGCACTTGCCCAGATCCCCGCCTCCATGGACGAGGCGGCGGCGGTCACCGGCGCTGGCTGGTTTCGCAGGCTGTTAACCATCACGGCGCCGCTGGCGAAGCCTGGGCTGCTCGCTGCGTGGCTTGTGTCCTATATTTTTTGTCTGCGTGATACCGGCATCGCCATGCTGGTCTATCCCCCGGGGCACGATACGCTTCCGGTTCGCATTTTTACCCTTATGGCCAATAGCCCCGAAGGGCTTGTTGCCGCCCTCTGTGTTCTCATGACGACGGCGACATGTCTGCCACTCGCACCCCTTGGCCTCGTCATGAACAGGTGGAGTCGAGTGCCATAATGGCGGTGGGGTTTCAAGACGTCTCCAAGCACTATCGTGAGCGGCCGGCGGTCACGGAGTTCACGTTGCAAGTGCAGCGCGAGGAGCGGCTCGTGCTGCTCGGGCCGTCGGGTTGTGGCAAGACCACGGTGCTGCGGCTCCTGGCCGGTCTCGGCACACCCGACCGTGGACAGATCGACATCGACGGCGAGATTGTGGCGAAGGATGGCAGGAACCTCAAAGGACCGGAGGAACGAAATCTAGGCCTGGTCTTTCAGGACCTGGCGCTTTGGCCGCATTTGACTGTCAGGGGCAATCTCGAGTTTGGCCTGAAAGCACAGGGAGTTCCCGTAGCCGAACGGCAAAAACGTGTCTGCGAAACGCTGGAACTGATGCAACTGCAGAGCTATGCGGAGGCCTGGCCCGCAGGGCTCTCGGGAGGCCAGCAGCAACGCGTCGCGCTCGCCCGGGCCTTGGTGCTCCAGCCACGGCTCTTGCTCATGGATGAGCCCTTATCAAGCCTGGACTTCGAGTTGAACTTACAGCTGCGGCACGAACTGCTGCGACTGCAAGGCGAGCTTGGGTTCACGCTCATTTATGTGACGCACAATTTGGAGGAAGCCTTTGCTATCGCGACGCGCGTCGTGGTCATGAAAGCGGGTCGCATCGATCGCATCGGGGCCGTCGCGCCGGTCCGAGCCCACTTCGAAGAGCTGCTCCGGCGGATCGGCAATGGCGCCCGAGCAAGCGGTTCCCAGTGCATTCCTCTTGAGTAGACCCGCATGTCCTCCCTGATCCTGCTCGGCCGGCTGCAGGGATCGCTAGGACTCCAGCGGAATATCGTCGTCATGTTGACGGCAACGCTGCTCTTGGGGATGGGCGAAGAGCTCTGGGTGCGGTTCGTGCCGAAGTATTTGGAGGTCCTGGGGGCTGGGGCCTGGGGCATTGGCGCCTACGGCGTGCTCAAGGATTTTCTCGATGCCGTCTATCAATACCCGGGCGGCTGGCTCGCCGACCGCCTCGGACGGCGCCTGGCTCTCGTTCTATTTACCGTGCTCGCGATCGTCGGTTACGGCGTGTACTTCGTCGCACCCCGTTGGGAATGGGTCCTCGTGGGGACAATCTTCGTCATGGCCTGGAGTAGCCTCACGCTGCCCGCCGTCTTCGCCATCATCGGCGACACTCTCCCCGCGACCCAGCGCGCCATCGGGTTTGGGGTGCAGTCGATCTTGAAGCGGGTCCCCATCATTCTCGCACCACCGCTGGGGGGTGCTTTGATCGCGGCTGCGGGGTTTGTGGGTGGCATGCAAGTCGGTCTCGGCATCACGCTCGTCTTGGCGCTGGTCGCGATGGGTATCGTGCTTCGCTATTACATCGAAAAGGCACCTGCGGGTTCCGATGGCGTAGACTTTCGTGACATCTGGCGGCGCCTGGATCCGAGCCTCAAGCGCTTGCTCGTCGCCGATTGCCTCGCGCGTTGGGCCGAGGGCATACCCAAGGTCTTCATCGTGGTCTACGTCATGAACGTCCTGCAACTCGGGGCTTTCGACTTCGGTTGGCTCACCGGCGTGCAGATGCTCACTGCCATCCTCATCTATATCCCGATCGCTAAACTGGCCGATCGGATGAACCGCAAGCCTTTCGTATTACTGACCTTCGTATTCTTTGCCTTGTTTCCTCTCGTGCTCGCGAAGGCAACAAGCCTCACGTTGGTCACCGCGGCCTTTGTGATCGCGGGCTTCCGGGAAGTGGGCGAGCCGGCACGCAAAGCCTTGATCGTGGATCTGGCGCATGCCGCGGCACGGGGCCGTGCGGTCGGGATATACTACCTCGTACGCGGGCTCGTGGTTTTCCCGGCCTCCCTCGTCGGCGGGTGGCTTTGGACGATCGACGCGCATTTGCCGTTTTACGTAGCTTGCGGCGTCGGCGTGATAGCGGCTCTCACGTATGCGGCCTGGGGCGCGAGCGAGGCGATTCCATGCACCACACCAGACGTTCTACCAGGAGGCGATAAGCGATGAAGTGGATCACGCGCGAGCGGGTGAAGGTCGATCGAGTAGCCTGCCCCTGGCTCATCAAGAAATTCGTAGACCCCGAGGCGGAGTTTTTCTTCGTGCCACCCGATCAGGTGCTCGTGATCGCGGAGCGCGTAGGAGCTATTCCCTATGACGTCCCGAACGTCGAGTTGGGTCATCACGACGGCAAATGTAGCTTCGAGGCCATCGTCTCAAAGTATCGCATCGCAGACCCCGCCATCCTGCTCTTGTCCCAAATCGTACACGGAGCCGATGTGGCTCAAGACCTCTACGGCCGGCCCGAGGCCGCGGGGCTCGAGGCCATCGCCGAGGGCTTCCGGCATCTGGGTCTCAAGGAGGACCAAGAGGTTATCGCAAAGGAGTTCATCGTCTACGACGCCCTGTATGCCTATTGTCAGGAAGAGATCAACGCCGGGCGCAATTAATCGAGGATCACCACTATGAACGCACGTACACTATCCAACAAGCTCGCCGCCCTTACCCTACTTCTCATGAGTAATTCATGTACTAGCCCCGCTCCATGGGCAGAGACCCAGACCGTCGACACGGCCAAGATCGAGCAACTGACCGGCCTCAAAGGCAAGCTCAATGACAAGGAAGGCGTCTTCAAGGTAGCCGTGCCGCGCTCGGATCTCAAGGTCACTGTGGCGGGTGTACACATGAGCCCTCCGATGGGACTTACCTCCTGGGCCGCCTTTACGAAAGGCGGTGAGCAGACGCTGGTCATGGGCGATATAGTCTTGCTTGAAAGGCAGGTCAATCCCGTGATGAGTGTGGCCTTAGACCAGGGCTTGGAGGTAACGGCGTTACACAATCACTTCTTCTGGGATTCGCCCAAGGTGATGTTCATGCACATCGGTGGCCGTGGCGGCGAGGACACGCTCGCCGCGGCGGTAGGAAAGGTCTTCGCCAAGATCAAGGAAACGAGTGAAGACAGGGGTCAGGCACCGCACACCGAGATTGAGCCGGCGAACACCTCACTGGATCCGAAGAAGATCGAGGGCATACTCGGCGTGCAAGGTGAAATGACCGATGGCGTCTACAAGCTCACCTGGGGCCGGACTACCAAGATGGGCGAGCACGCCATCGGGAATACGATGGGGGTCAATACCTGGGCAGCCTTTGTCGGCAGTGACGCGCAGGCCGTCGTCGATGGCGATTTCGCGATGTACGAGGACGAGCTTCAAGCCGTGCTTAAAGCGCTGCGTGCATCCGGCATCCACATCGTGGCCATCCATAGCCACATGAGCATGGAGTCGCCCAAGGTGATGTTTCTGCATTATTGGGGGATCGGGTCTACCACCGATCTCGCGAAAGCGCTCAAGTCAGCGCTCGATACCCAGAGGAAGACCCCATGACCTATATCATGAAGCCATTATCTTTCGCCCCTGACGCACTGGCCGGGCTCTCCGAACGCCTCATCGTGAGTCACTACGAAAACAACTATGGCGGGGCGGTGAAGCGTCTGAACGCCATCACTGAGCAACTGCGGTCGCTCGATTATGCGACCGCGCCGGTCTACGTGATAAATGGGCTCAAGCGTGAGGAGCTGATCGCAACCAATTCCATGATCCTGCACGAGGTCTATTTTGACGGGCTGGGTGGACAAGGAGGGTTGCCCTCGGAGACCCTTCTGGATGCCTTGGTGCGAGACTTTGGCAGCGTCGAGCGCTGGCTGGCCGAGTTCGTAGCGATCGGGAAAGCGCTGGGTGGTGGGTCGGGCTGGGTGCTTCTTACCTTCTCTTCGCGCGGCGGGCGACTCCTCAATCAGTGGGCGCCCGATCACGCGCACACCCTTGCCGGTGGTATGCCGATCCTCGCGCTCGACATGTACGAGCATTCCTATCACATGGATTACGGCGCTAAGGCCGCGGCCTATGTGGATGCCTTCGTGCAGAACATCCATTGGGGCAAGGTCGCTCAGCGTTTCGCTAGTATCGCGACACCCATCGTAGCCGCTTTGCCAACGCGGTAGGCAAGTACAACCCACGCGTGCCGAGCAGATCACATCGGCGAACGGCACGCACGAGAGGAGCAAACACATGACAACCAATAGCTGGCAAAGGCTTTTTGTAGCTGTGGCATGGATCGTTATCGGCGCCTTTCAGGCAGCGGAAACGTTCGCCGCAGAGGACTTGACCGTAAACTTTGACCATGTGACGCAAGGAAAGCTACCGACAGGCTGGACGATCGACGCCACGAATCCAGGAGGAACACTCGCCGAGTGGAGCGTCGTCACAGACTCGAACGCCCCCAGCAAGCCGAACGTCATGACCCTCAAGAGAGCGCATGATACGTCGGGATCTGTGTTCAATCTGTGCTGGACGCGAGATATCGCCTTTGAGGACGGTGAGATCGAAGTCAAGGTCCGGGCCAATACCGGCAAGGAAGACCAGGGCGGCGGAGTTATCTGGCGTGCCAGGGATGCCAACAACTATTACATCGCCCGCTACAATCCACTCGAAAACAATTTCCGGATCTACTACGTCAAGAACGGCAGCCGCAAGCAGCTCGCCAGTGCCGAGCCCGTCGGTATCCTGGCGGGCGAATGGTTCAAGCTCAAGATCATCCAGGACGGCGACAAAATCGAGGGTTATCTGAACGACAAGAAATACCTCGAGGTCACGGATCACACCTTTCAAGAGACGGGTGGCATTGGGTTTTGGACCAAGGCCGATGCGGCGTCCTCCTTCGATGACCTTGTCATCGTACGGATCGGCCAAAAGTGAGTCGAGGACTCAATGAAGGGCCGAGGGTGGTGGGTGCGAGGGGTAGCCTCGCTCATGGGACCCATGGCCCTTCTGTGGCAACCATCGGCAGAGGCGGGCCCGCCGTTCGTCACCAACGACCCGGATCCGCCCGAGGTAGGACAGTGGGAGATCAATCTCCCCTGGACCTTAAGGCTGGCCAAAGACGGGGGCCTCAGTGGCGAGATCCTCACCCTCGATCCCAACTACGGCTATGATCCCTTCACCCAGCTCAGCATTGAACTGCCGATCCCTTATAGTTGGTCTAAGGAAGGTGGGTTCAGCGCCGGTACGGGTGATGTCCTCTTCGAATACAAGCGGCGTTTCGGAACGGACGCAGAGGCCGGCTACTTTGGCATCAACCCACAACTCACCGCACCCACGGGCGACCAGGAGCGGGGATTGGGTGCCGGGCGCGTGACCGTGCAGCTACCGCTCTTGTATCAGAAAAAGTGGGGTAAGACTCTGTTCTATAGCGACCTGCGGTACAAATGGCGGGCGGGGGAAGAAGGCAAGAGTTTTTGGTTTCTTGGCGTTGCGGCGGAGCGGCCGATGAGCACGCATCTCAAGCTCGGGGCCGAGATCTTCACCACCACCCCACAGGCCTCTAGAGGCGAATACAACGTCAGTTTCAACGTCGGTTTTAAGTATGGCCTCTCCCCCGGCAACATACTGATGGCCTCGGCCGGTCGTTCTTTTCGGTCCGACCCGGAACTCATGCTCTTCCTCGGACTAAGATTCTTGATACCCCCTTAATGTATATCAGATATGGAGTCTCATACTATGACAAAGGTTTGGTTAACATGGCCATCCTGGGCTCTCGTGATGATCGGTACGCTGCTTGGGTGTCCGATTTTCTTACCGGCCGCTACCCCAACTGTCACTGTCTATGTCAGCGAAGATCAAGTGTTCTCCGAACCCATCCTGAAGGACTTCGAGCGAGAAACGGGTATCGAGGTTAAGGCGGTCTACGATACGGAGGAGACCAAGAGCACCGGCGTCATGAATCGCCTCATCGCAGAGAAGAATAATCCGCAGGCCGACGTCTACTGGGCGAATGAACCCATTCGCGCGGAGGTTTTAAAGCGGCGGGGAATCGCAGAACGCTACCTTTCGCCAAATGCGAAGGAGATCTCCGCAGCGTTCAAGGATCCCGAGGGTTATTGGACCGGGTTTTCTGCCCGCGCCAGAGTGCTGATCGCCCATAAGCGACTAGCTAGCGGATAAACCTGATTCCATCCTCGCCTACACCGATCCCCGGTGGAAAGGCAGGGCAGTCATCGCGAATCCCCTCTTTGGCACCACCACTGCCCAGGTGGCCGCACTTTTCGTTGCGTGGGGAGAGGAGCGAGCGCGTAAGTTTATGAATGATCTCAAGGGGAACGCCACCACGATCTCGACAAGCAACGGTGAGAGTGCCGATCTCGTAGCCAAGGGCGAGGTGGATTTTGGCCTGGTCGATAGCGATGATGCCGTGAATCGCATACGACAAGGCAAGCCCGTAGACATGATCTGCCCGGATCAAGCGACGGGACAACTCGGTTGCCTCATCCTGCCCAACGCAGCCCTGTTACTCAAGGGTGCTCCCCACCCCCTCGAGGCAAAGAGGCTCGTCGATTATCTCTTATCTCGCGAGACGGAACGGAAATTGGCCTTTGCGGACTGTGCCCAAATCCCGCTCCATCCAGGCGTCGAGACGCCCCGTGACGTACCAAAGCTTGAGAAGCTAAGGACCATGCCCACAGACTATGCGGCGATAGCCCGAAAGCTACAAAATATCCAGCCGTACCTCAAGACCTGGGTGGGACCCACGGTAAGGCCAACGACGACTCCCGCCTGCGGCTCGAGGGGATCCGCAAGACTCGCTGCCCGTTCTCCGTCTCGCCGGGATAGTGGAATCGCACATTGTGCGATTCCAAGACTTTGCGGGTCTCGTCGCGATCCTTGGTGTGGTAGATCTCGCCCACGTAGCGGGCATTCGGCTTCTTCCGTGCCAGCGGATAGATCATGTTGTGCCGCCGCAAATCGTCCACATAGTCCGGGCTGAGCGGTTCGAGCAACAT
>JBIMKD010000099.1:0-13152 GCA_043673815.1 Chromatiales bacterium | reverse complement strand
TTTTGGAATCATGAAGTGCTTGGAGATCCTGAGGCGGTGTTGGAGAGTATTCGCGCTGCCTTGGTTGAGATCCCCTCACCCCAGCCCTCTCCCGGTGGGAGAGGGAGTTAACGGAATACCCATAGATTCTGCCGAAGAGCCCAAAGTTTCTGCCTCGGCATCGGCATGAAACCGCACGATCAATATTCGTCGCTCGCTGCACGGAACAGCTTCGCCTTCACCTCTTCCCAGGGGACCAAGGAAACAGAGCCAGAATCGAGCTCCTCTATTCTGCGCGCAATTTCGCGCTTCCACGTCTCCTCGACGTCAGGGTCTGGTTCTTGCTCAATGCTTTCTAGCAACAAGCCAGCTAATGTGGCTCGGTCGTGTTCGTCGAGCTCCGATGCCTCGTCGAATAAGTCCACAACTGATCTCGCCATTATGTCGTCACCTATTAGACGCCCAAACCAACTAGCTTGGGGTATCGGAAAAATAAACACCCTTTTCGTCGAAAGGAACAGTACTGATGGACCTGTAAGTTGTCAATCACGCGAGGTCTTGTGCTGTTAACGTGGGCATCGAGCTATATAGTATGGGTGTGCACGGCTTCCCGAACGCTGCGGGGACTTGTGTGTCGGTCAGGAGCGCCTACCGGGTTGCGGATGAAGAAGTACGCTGTACCGAAACAAGGGCGCGCCGATAACGTGACATTCCTCAAGAACAACCCCTCGTCCCGCGCGCGTACAGCAGCCCCTTCGCCGGCTCGCCCGAGGCGAACCGCGGGGGCGTTCTGCGCCGATGGACCGGGGGATGCCGAGGCCCTCAAGTGCCAAATCGCAAGGAGACTCAGATGAATCACGGAATGGTGCGCTTTATCGCAACCCTGTTCCTCGCGTGCTTGAGCCTCATGGCTCAGGGCGTCGAGGAGGTCATCCACTACCACAACGACGCCTTGGGCTCCCCCATCGCCGCGACCGATCAAGATGGTCGCGTGGTGTGGCGCAAGTCCTATGCGCCTTACGGCCAGCCGATCGGCCCCGCGGCCCCGAACGAGCCCGGCTACACCGGCAAGTTCGAGGAGCCCGACCTCGGGATCCAGAACTTCGGTGCCCGCTGGTACGACCCCCGGATCGGCCGCTTCCTCGCCATCGATCCCGCCGGGTTCGACCCCCAGAACCCCCAGAGCTTCAATCGGTATGCGTATGCGAACAACAACCCCTACAGGTACGTGGATCCAGATGGAAGAGCGCCAAAAGTTCCCTACCAATTGAATTTTGATCTCGGCATCGGAGGAGGGAGTTATGGCCTCGGGTATGGCCGTACTTCTCGTGCGCAGGCTCCCTCTCGTAGCACCGGTGAGGGGGTAGCGGAGGCTGGCGGCGTAAATCGTGGTGCCGTACCTAGCTCGGCGGTAGCAAAGGGAGGGCCGGTTATTGGCAGGATGGATGATCTGACTGCCCCTGGCGCAATTAAGCCTGGCGAGTACACGTTGTTGGATCGTTTGCCAAATCTCGGCAATCCAAGAGCCAACTACTACCAAAACATGTCGGTTTTGCGCGAAGAAATGCGCAAAGGCGTTCCTATTCGAGATTTATCTAAACCCGATACTGCTCTTGCCCCAACGAAGCTAAATCCTGAACGAACTATTAGGCAGACGTTCACTGGCGCCGAGCGAAACCAGCTAACGAATAAAGGTTCGACGTTCGATGGTGAATATTGGAATCCTCCAGAGAGATAATGAACATGAACTCATCTACGCCGGACAACTATGCTGTGTTTGAAGATGAAGTAAAAAGGAATTTTTACTTCCTTGAACAGCAGTACGGGTTTCGACGTACCCCGATCAAGCAAGTCGGTTATGCGAAAGTAATCAGATTTGAATCACCATTAATTTATGTCAACCTGTTTTACGGGCCGCCAGCATATGAACCTACAATATCTTTCGGACGGATTGGTATTGATGATGCACCTGGGGCATATCGCTTTGATCAGGGTGACTTGGTTCAGCTAAACAGTTCCGCTGGTTGGAAATGGGATCCGGCTAGTCCAAACAATGCGGTCTTGGTTGAGCTTATTTCAGGACTTGCTCAGGTATTGCGAGAATGCGGGGCGGCTTGTTTAACAGGCGATCAGGCAACGTTTGAAGAAATGAAAGCAAGGCGCGACAGCGCCGTCAAAGTGTGGCATGAGCAAGAGAGAGTGAACGGTATTAGAAAAAAGGTCCTGTCAGCTTGGAACAGAAAGGACTATGGTACTGTGGTGAGTCTGTACGAAACGATTAAGGATATGCTCACTGAGACAGAAAACAGGAAACTTGATTACGCAAAAAAACAGCTTCCTAATTCCTGAGAGCTTTTAACTGCTATGTGTCGCGGAGCAGAAGCTTTGGAATAGACGAAACGGCTGCGAAAAGTTGGTGTTGATGCGGACCGATGGGAAATCGAGTATATAGACGACGGTACTGGTGACCGATGGCTGTTGGATTATCCGGAAAGTGAGCAGCACGGCGGCGGTAGTCCCAGACTTCGGAAGGTCAGCGTAGATAGGTTCTGGACCACTCGTAGCGATGCGGGGAGGGCTCGCCACATACCGCTGGACGACCCTATCGTGCACAACCGAAATACAAAGCACGTTAAAGGTTAGATAGAAGACCGGCCTCTTGTATCATACCTTCGAGAGCTACGAGCCGATGAACAGCGCAGCAACGGGGTTTTGATCTCGATCGGCGAAGGCGAGGCCTGTGCGGCCCTCCATCAATTCGTAGCGGCAAAATTCGTCCCGAATCCTGAAAGGATACACCAGGTTTCATGCTTGCCAACGGCTCCATGTCCTCGAACAGACGCGGAGAAGGATAGATCCGCTATGATTTCGTTATCAAGTTGAAACAAGAGGCGGCACCGCGTCCATGTCATTTGACCTTACCTTTCTTACCAACGAGCCCGGCAAGACTTTGCGCGAGCGGTTTGCCGTATTGCTTGGAGACGACACGCGCTGTTTCAACTGCCTTGTTGGGTACTTTTTTATCAGCGGCTTTTACAAGCTGTACCCGGCCTTAGAGAAGGTTGAGAAGATTCGCATTTTGATCGGCCTCCAAACAGATCGTACCGCATATGAACTCCTGCAAAGAGCCAAAGATCAGGGCGAATCGATTCTCAAGTCCCACGCGTCCACGAAAGAGCAAGTCGCCAAAGATGTGCTGAGCGAACTCGAAAAATCTCCCGATAGCGCCGAGATCGAAACCGGCGTTCACAAGTTTGTCGAGTGGGTTCGGTCGGGTAAGCTGGAGATCAAAGCCCATCCCGCTGAAAACCTCCACGCGAAGGTCTATATCATGACGTTCCATGAGGGCGATCGGGACAAGGGGCGCGTCATCACCGGCTCTAGCAATCTCACCCAATCCGGTCTGCAGGGGAATCTCGAATTCAACGTCGAGCTCAAAAACCCCGCTGACTATGACTTCGCCATCAACAAGTTTAATGAACTCTGGGCGCTTGCCGTAGACGTTCGCAAGCCCTACGAAGACACCGTCGTCAACCGGTCACCCTTCGCTCATTTCACGCCGCAGGAGCTTTACCTCAAGTTTCTCTACGAATACTTCCAGGACGAACTGAACCGTCCTGACGAACTGGAAGACATCTATGTGCCAGAGGGCTTCAAAAGATTGAAATACCAAGAAGAGGCTGTTCTCAGTGCCCGGAAGGTTCTGCAAGAGTACGGCGGCTTGTTCCTATCCGACGTAGTTGGACTCGGCAAGACCTACATGGCAGCTCTGCTCGCACAGCAACTCGACGGTCGCTCTCTAGTCATCGCGCCGCCGCACCTGCTGGATAAACACAACCGCGGATCATGGCCCAATGTCTTTGGCGATTTCCGAGTTCCGCATACCGACTTCGATCTGTTGGGAAACTAGAGGACTTACTCCAGCGTGATCTGTCCAAATATACAAACGTGTTCATCGATGAGTCGCACCGCTTTCGCACCGAGACAAACCTGACGTACGAAATGCTTGCCCAAATCTGCCGTGGCAAGCGGGTGATTCTGGTGTCTGCGACTCCGCTAAATAACACGCCACGTGACATCCTCAGTCAAGTGAAGTTGTTCCAGAATGGCAAGAACAGCACCATTCCCAACGTCCGAAATCTCGAAGCCTTCTTCGCGCGGCTTGAGAAAAACCTTCAAGGGCTCGACCGGCAACGCGACCGCGAGAGGTATTTCAAGGCAGTCCAAGCCAACGCCAAGGCCACCCGCGAGCAAGTCCTCAAGCACCTCATGATCCGCCGCACGCGAAACGAGATCGTGAAATATTACGGCGATGACCTGAGCATCCAGGGCTTGAAATTCCCCGACGTTGCCAACCCGCAGCCGCTGTTCTACAAGTTCACCGAAACCGAAAACGAAGTCTTCAACGAGACAGTTCGACTGTTGACGAAAGCCTTTACCTATGCGCGCTACGAACCGCTGACCTATTACCAGGGTGATGTCGAGGAACAACAACGGCAGAGCCAGCGCAACCTGGCCAAATTCATGAAGATTTTGCTGATCAAACGCCTTGAGAGCAGCTTCCACGCGTTCCGTCTGACCCTCGAGCGCTTCATCCGTTCCTATGAGCGTGTTATCGAGGAGCTCGACAAAGGCCACGTTTACATCAGCAAGAAGCACATCAACAAAATCTTCGACCTGCTGGAGACAGACAACCAGGAGGCCATCGACCGCTTGCTTGAAGCGGACAAGGCAGATCGGTTGGACGCTAAGGATTTCAACGCCGACTTCATAAAAGACCTGGAGAGCGACCGAGAAATCCTGCGCAAGATTCAGGGATTTTGGAAACGCATCAAACGCGACCCCAAATGGGAGTCTTTCCGCGAGATGCTGCATGGCGAGCCAAAGTTGAAGAAAGGCAAACTTATCATCTTCACCGAATCGAAAGAGACCGCCGAATACCTCGCGGAACGGATCGCTGACGAAATCGAGCGCGACGTGCTCGTGTTTAGCGGCGATTCCGACGAATCCGCCCGCAAGGAAGTTATCAATAACTTTGACGCGCGTGCGTTTCAACCCAAAGACCAATACCGAATCCTTGTTGCCACCGAGGTGCTTTCCGAAGGCGTCAACCTTCATCGCTCCAACATCGTCATCAACTACGACATTCCTTGGAATCCGACCCGCCTGATCCAACGGGTCGGGCGCGTGAACCGTGTGGATACGACCTTCGATATCATCCACACCTATAACTTCTTCCCGACCGAAGAGAGCAATGACCTCATCAAGCTAAAGGAAGCCGCCGAGGCTAAAATCCATGCGTTCATCGAAATGCTCGGCGCCGATGCCCGTCTGCTCACCGAGGGCGAAGAGATCAAGTCGCATGACCTGTTCGCGAAGTTGACCTCCAAGGAAACGATCACCGGCGAGGACGAGGAGGAGGAAAGCGAGTTGGAGTATCTAACGGAAATCCGCGAGGTGCGGGACACGCAACCCGAACTTTTCGCCCGCATCAAACGGCTGCCCAAGAAAGCGCGCTCGACCAAACTTGTGACCTCTGGACCCTACCCAACCCCGAAAGAATTCCCGTCGTTGCTCACGTATTTCCGACAGGGTCGGCTCGACAAGTCCTTTCTCGCCCCACCAGGCCCGAACACGTCTTTGGAACTCGACTTCCTCGCCTCGGCTAAGATCCTCAGACCAGCCGCCTCTTCGGAAAAGCGCCAGACCATCTCGCATGATTTCTATACCTTACTCGGCAAGAACAAGGCTGCCTTCGAGGCGGCGACCAGCCCAGAACTGGACGACGCCATCCCCAAGTACAAGGACGGAGCGAACGATACCTACATCTTGAAGCGACTCAAAGCGAAAGAAATCCAGCGCTATCACGGCTTCACCGAAGACGATGAAGTATACATACAGCGAGTCATGCAGCTTCTGACTGACGGCGCACTCCCACGACCGACGACGAAGAAAGTGACGGAAGCACTGAAGAAGGAGATCGAGCCCTTGAAAGTCCTGGGCATTCTGCGCCGGGACATTCCCTCGCCGTTTTTCCAAGCCACGCGCGCGCAACAGACCGCGCACGCCTTCAGCCCGCGGGAAGTGATCCTCTCATCCTACTTGTTGGAAGCCAAATGAACCGCGACCAGGCCCGTGGTCTCATCAGCCAAACGTTAATCCAGGCGTTCGACAAGCCCCGGTTCGGCAACTTCGCCGTCAACCTGCTCAATCGCATTGACCAGTCCAAAGCGCAGGGTTGGAACACCCAATACGTCAAGGACGCCTTCAAGGACCACGTCCAACGGTATGAGCGGCTTGGCACGTACACATCTCCCAACAACGAGAAACTCGATGTCCTGATCGTCCACCTCACGAAAGAGTCGAAGCTCGAACGCGCCCGCACCGCGATCCGCAACTTCGTGGCCGATCATCTCAAGACCCGCGACGAAAAGGACGCCGCGCTCGTCGCCTTCGTCTCACCTACTGAACACCAGTGGCGGTTCTCCTACGTCAAGATGGAATACGCCACCGTCGAAAAAGCCGGCAAGGTCGGCGTCGAGGCGCGGCTCACGCCCGCCCGACGCTTCTCCTACCTCGTCGGCGAAGGCGAGAGCTGCCACACCGCCCAGACCCGCTTTCTCAAGCTGCTTCAGGACACCGACAGCGACCCCGCGCTGGCCGACATCGAGCAAGCCTTCAGCGTCGAAGCGATCACCAAGAAATTCTTCACCAACTACGCCGAGCTGTTTGGCGGCATTCACAAGGCGTTGGAAAAGCTCGTCGAAAAGGACGAGGCAATCCGCGACGAGTTCAAGGCCAAGAACATCAGCACCGTGGAGTTTGCCAAGAAGCTCATGGGTCAGATCGTTTTCCTCTACTTCCTCCAGAAAAAAGGCTGGCTCGGCGTTGCCAAGGGCGAGGACTGGGGCACCGGCCCGCGAGACTTCCTACGTAAGCTTGCCAACGGGGAATACGGCAAGTACGACAACCTTTTCAACGATATTCTCGAACCGCTTTTTTACGACACGCTGGCCACCGACCGCGGCCACGAAGCGTGGTGCCATCGTTTTAAGTGCCGTATCCCATTCCTCAACGGCGGCCTGTTCGAGCCGCTTGGCGACTACGACTGGCGCAAAACTGACGTCATCTTGCCCAATCCGCTGTTCACCAATTCCGACCCTGTCGAGGAAGGGATCACCGGCACCGGCGTGCTCGATGTCTTTGATCGCTACAACTTCACCGTCAATGAAGCCGAGCCGCTGGAAAAGGAAGTCGCTATTGACCCCGAAATGCTCGGCAAAGTCTTCGAGAATCTCATCGAAGAAAATCGGCGCAAGGGTCTCGGCGCATACTACACCCCGCGCGAGATCGTCCACTACATGTGCCAGGAAAGCCTCATCAACTATCTCGACACGGCGATCAACGCGCGTCAGAAATCACTCACGTTGGAGAAACTGAAACAGGCAAGACTCTTTGGTGAACCGGAGCCGTTTCAGACCGCGCTCGAAGCGGTAGAATACGTGGAAATTGTTCCACGCGCCGATATCGAAACATTCATCCACCTAGGCGATCAGGCGGCGCTGTACGAAGCCGCGCGCCTGTCCGGCACGAAGAGCTACCGCCTTCACCTGCCCAAAAGCATCCAAAAACATGCTCGGCTGATTGACGAAAAGCTGGCCGACATCACCATCTGCGATCCCGCCGTCGGATCGGGTGCGTTCCCGGTCGGGATGATGACCGAGATCGTCCGCGCCCGTTCCTCCCTCACGCCCTATTTCAACGACGTTTACGAACGCACGCCCTATCACTTCAAGCGCCACGCCATCCAGAACTGCCTCTACGGTGTGGACATTGACCCCGGTGCCGTCGAGATTGCCAAGCTCCGCCTGTGGCTCTCGCTCGTCGTGGACGAGGAGGACGTGAAGCAGATCAAACCGCTGCCGAATTTGGATTACAAGGTTGTGGGTGGAAACTCATTGATAGGTTTTCCGTTCAAGTCGCGGGGGCTGGCAGAGATCGAAAGCTTGAAACGGCAATTCTTCGACGCAAACGACCATAAAGCAAAGTCCGAGCTGAGGCTGAGGATTGACGAGAAACTAAAGGAGTGTTTCGAAGCGTCAAAGAAAAGCTTGGGATACCAGGTGACTTTTGACTTTGAGGTGGTTTTCTCAGAGGTCTTCCATTCAAACGGTGGGTTCGATGTGGTCTTTGCGAACCCACCGTACATTTTTGCCAGGGAAAGCAAGAAAAAGGGCCTAACAAACGAAGACAAGAAGCACTTCTACAAACAATACGACCTAGCTGAATACCAGGTGAACCTGTATCCGCTGTTCCTTGAAAAGGGCACGCGACTTCTGCGATCGGGAGGTTGCCTCTGTTTCATCACACCAAATAACTGGCTTACGATCAACACAAATAAGACCATGCGGAAATTCGTGCTTGGGCAATCTGACATCACGATCGTCAATTTTTACGCCCGAGTTTTCGAGAGTGCCGATGTAGACAGTTCAATTGTCATTTACAGAAAATCCACCGACAACGGACGCATCCGTCTGTTTGAGTACAGCGACGGCTTCCACTTTATCAAGCAGGCGGACTGTGCGATCTTTCTAGAGCAGCGTGATCATGTCATTAACATCGGCGCTTTCAAAGGTGATGGCGGCGTTTCCGGTTTGATGGGGAAGATCGATGCTGGGTCCGCGAGGCTTGGGAGTATTGCAGACGTGAAAGTCGGGCTAAAAGCCTATCAAGTCGGGAAGGGAAAGCCGACGCAGAATCTCAAGATCAAGGAAGGTAGGGTCTTTCATTCAACACGCAAAGTTGACAATAGTTACTACAAGTACCTTGATGGCAAGGATGTGAAACGATACCGAATGGATTGGAGCGGTGAATATCTTAAGTATGGTGATCACTTGGCCGAGCCGCGGAAAGACTTTCGGCTGTTTTCTACGAAGCGCATCCTAGTGCGCCAAATTCCAGCTAAACCGCCCTACTGCATACATGCCTGCTTGGTCGAAGAACCAGCCTTAAATGATCTCAATTCCATGAACATTATCAACATTCGGGAGGTGCCCGAGTGCGTGCTTGGCATCCTGAATTCTCGACTCACGTCATTTTGGTTCATCCACAAGTTCGGCAAGATGCAGCGGGAAACGTTTCCGCAGTTCAAAGTCAATGAACTTGCCGATTTTCCTCTGCCGAAGAATGGAGAGATGCATCAGGATGAAATTGCCAAGCTCGCGGGGCAGATCCTGGCTGCGAAGAAGCGCGATCCCGCGGCGGACACGACGGCTTGGGAGCGAGACATCGACCGGCTGGTCTATGACCTGTACGCACTAACCCCCGCCGAAATCAAACTGGTCGAGGAGAGCATGGCAAGATGACCTTTCGCCGGTATCGGTCCTTAAGGGTCAGCTTTGGGCGTCAGGCCTTGCTGTTTGCCGCCACGTACCTAGCGGAATTAGCGGACCTGGGTCCCCGTCCGCCGGAACGCCGCCCGGAATGAGGGGTCTTAGTCTGCAAACTGAGTCGCTCGACAACTAGTATCGTTTCAACGATACGGTTACGTCAGAATCACTGAAGGTGTCATGCTATTGCTAATTCGTCATTCCAGCGCAAGCTGGAATCCAGCCTTTCTACTTTCCTTCTGGATGCCAGCTTTCGCTGGCATGACGGGAAGATTATTGTGAACGTTTAACTGAAACGCACTACTAAGGCGTCTACCAACAGGTAGCTGCGATGGCAAGCGTTACTCAACCCTCCTCCCCGAGGCTCGTGGCCCAAGGGCCGCTGCGCTTCGTCACCGCGACTTCCATTTTCGATGGCCATGACGCCGCGATCAACATCATCCGGCGTTTGTTGCAAGGCCAAGGGGCGGAAGTGGTGCATCTAGGGCACAACCGGGGTGTCGAGGACATCGTGCGCGCGGCGCTGCAAGAGGATGTCGACGGGATCGCGGTCAGCTCATATCAGGGCGGACATCTGGAATTTTTCCGTTATTTGCTGGATTCTCTGAAAGCCGCGGGCGCCGGTGAGATCCGGGTTTTTGCCGGAGGCGGGGGAACCATCACGGATGAGGAAGCGAATACCCTCGAGGCCTACGGGGTGGAGAAGATCTATCGGCCCGAGGACGGCCAGCGGCTCGGTCTCGAAGGCATGGCGAAGGACATCATCGCCCGCGCGCGCGCGCTGAAATCCGCTTACGCCGCGCCGCGCCGCTTCGGCCGGGAAAACATCCGCGCGGTCGGCCGCCGGCTCTCGCTCATCGAGACCGGTCTGCCCTGCATCCCCGCGCGGCGCAAGCGCAAAGATCGGAGCGTCCCGGTCGTGGGCGTCACCGGCAGCGGCGGTTCAGGCAAAAGCACGGTGATCGACGAGCTGCTCGGGGAGTGCTTGCGCAGCTTCCCGACACGCACGTTTGCGGTCATCGCCCTCGATCCCACGCGCCAGAAGAGCGGCGGGGCCTTGCTCGGTGATCGCCTGCGTATGAACTTTGCCGCCGATCCCCGCGTCTTCATGCGTTCCATGGCCACCCGGCGGCGGCATCTGGCCACCAACGAAGTCCTCGGCGATTGCGTCGATTTTCTCAAGTCATTGGACTTCGATCTCATCATCATCGAGACCGCCGGCGCGGGGCAAGGGGGCACCGAGATCGTGGGGCTCGCCGATGTCTCGCTCTACGTCATGACCGCCGACTACGGCGGGCCTACGCAGCTCGAGAAGATCCAGATGCTGGACTATGCCGATCTCATCGCGCTCAATAAATGCGACGCGCGCGAGTCGCAAGACGCCTTGCGGGACGTGCGCAAACAATGGCGGCGCAATCGCAATGCCTTTACTCTGCCGGACACTGAAGTCCCGGTCTACGCCACGGTCGCAAGCCGGGTCCGTGATCCGGGTGTCGCGCATTTGTTTTATGCACTCTGCGAGCAGCTCGATCGCATTCGCTCTCGCGATCGCGAGCCGTGGACGCCGCCGATGGAGCAGCTTGCGGCGACGCGTGGGATGGAACCGCTCATCCCCCCACGGCGGAGCCGCTATCTCGGGGAAATCGCCGAGCAGGGCCGGGCCGAGACCGCGGCGATCGAACAGCAGGTCCGGGCGGCTTCCCAGGCCCATGGTTATTATCTCGGCTTACGAGCGCTAGGCGATCCGCAGTTGCCAGCGCCCCTTAAGCCTTATCTCGGAGATCTCGCCCACTCGGGCGGTGATGATGCCCTCGTGCGGCTGCGCCGCTGTTACCAACAGGCCTTGGCGACCTTAAGCCCCGAGGCTCTCGCCGTGCTCGACGAGTGGCCCCAGATGCGCGCCCAGGCCCAGCAGGAACGCTATGCCTATCGTGTGCGTGGGGCCGAGATCACTGGCGATAACGCCACCGAGAGCCTGAGCCATCTGCGCATTCCGAGGCTGGCGCTGCCTCAATACCAAGACTGGGGCAGCTTGCTGCGCTTTCTGCTCAAGGAAAACCTGCCCGGCCGGTACCCTTACACCGCCGGCGTCTATCCTTATCGCCGCGGCACCGAGGAGCCCACGCGCATGTTCGCGGGCGAGGGTGGCCCCGAGCGCACCAACCGGCGCTTCCATTATCTGGCCGCCGGCCAAAAAGCGACCCGCCTGTCCACTGCCTTCGATCCGATCGTGCTTTACGGCGAAGACCCGGACACGCGCCCCGATATCTACGGGCGCCTGGGCATGTCGGGGGTTTCGGTGGCGACCTTGGACGATGTGAAAAAGCTCTACTCGGGCTTCGGTCTCTGCGATCCGGCGACCTCGGTGTCGATGACCATCAACGGTCCCGCGCCCATCCTGCTCGCCTGCTTCATGAACGCGGCCATCGATCAACAGGTGGAAAAATACCTGCGCGAGTCGGGCCGCTGGCAGGAAGTCGAGCCGCGGATCGCGGCCTTATACCAGGATCTACCGCGGCCGCAATATCGCGGCCCGCTTCCTCAAGGGCATGACGGCTTGGGCCTCGGGCTCTTGGGAGTGAGCGGCGGGCAATGGCTGGACCCCGAGACCTACGCGCGCATCCGCGCCGACACCTTGGCTAGAGTTCGCGGCACGGTGCAGGCCGATATCTTGAAGGAAGACCAGGCGCAAAACGAGTGCATCTTCGCCATCGAGTTCGCGCTCCGCATGATGGGCGATATCCAGGAATTCTTTATCGCCCACCGCGTGCGCAATTACTATAGCGTCTCGGTCTCCGGCTATCACATCGCCGAGGCCGGCGCCAACCCTGTGAGCCAACTCGCCTTCACGCTCGCGAACGGCTTTACCTTGGTCGAGTATTACCTCGGCCGAGGCATGGCGATCGACCAATTCGCGCCCAGCCTCAGCTTCTTCTTCAGTAACGGCATGGACCCGGAATATGCCGTGCTCGGGCGGGTCGCGCGGCGCATCTGGGCGCGGGCATTGCGAGAGATTTACCGGGCGGGTCCGCGCAGCCAGATGCTCAAATATCATGTTCAGACCTCGGGACGCAGCCTGCATGCGCGCGAGATCGAGTTCAACGATATCCGCACGAGCTTGCAAGCGCTCTATGCCATTTACGATAACTGCAATAGCCTGCACACGAATGCCTACGACGAAGCGGTGACGACCCCGACCGAGGAGTCTGCCCGCCGGGCGCTCGCGATACAACTCATCATCAACCGCGAGCTCGGTCTCAATTACAACGAGAATCCCTTGCAAGGCTCCTTTATCATCGAGGAGCTGACGGATCGCGTCGAAGAGGCGGTCTACGAGGAGTTCACGCGTTTGTCTCAGCGCGGCGGCGTGCTCGGGGCCATGGAAACCCTCTATCAGCGCATGAAGATCCAGGAAGAAAGCCTGTACTACGAATCCCGCAAACAAAGCGGCGACTTAGCGCTCATCGGGGTCAATACCTTCGTGCGCGAGGACGCCGAGCCACACGCCGCGGCAGGCCGCCTGGTACGCGCGAGCGAGGAGGAGAAGCGGGCGCAGATCGAAGCCGTCGCAGGTTTCAAACGACAGCATGCCGATAAGGCCCCGCAAGCGTTAAGGCGCCTGCAAGCGGTGGTCGATGCGGGCGGCAATACCTTCGCCGAGCTGATGGATACCGTGCGTGACTGTTCGCTCGGCCAGATCACTCAGGCGCTCTATGAGGTCGGCGGCCGCTACCGCCGGCGCATGTGAGGCGGGGTATCTAGCATAGCTATCATCGGTAGCGGC
>JBIMKD010000098.1:0-3795 GCA_043673815.1 Chromatiales bacterium | reverse complement strand
GTACGTGTGCAGTCAAAACCTTGTTCGTCACAGGGCATCTCTTGGACAGTTGAAGAAATTTCAATCGTAGTGATTAACAATGATTAGCACAAGAGGCTATTGCCAAATTGTGTGCTCCCCCAACTCGATACTCGATACTAAAACTCGGTTGATCAAGTTTGGTCGCTTTGCGGATGAGAACTGGCGCCAGCCTATCGAGGACGTTCGAATGCGGAAAACCGCTCGTACAGTGTGTGCGGCGAAAGGGGCAGTGCGCGGCGAAAGGGGCCAGCAGAAGCTATCCCGGGTTTTTGTGGCCCGGCCCCTTCCGGCGCCCTCATGAGAGGCGCGTTTCACATTGTTTCCTGCGGGTCCGGGGTCATCGCAGTGTCTAGGCTAGCATCCGAAGCGTCGTCTGGCATCGCGCCAGGGTAGGTCTCAGCGAAGGGGGGCGGGGGTACAGGACCTTGCTGCACCGGATAAACCGTCGATGGCTGCTCAGCCGTGGCGGCTGAAGCCTTGGGTCTGAGGGCGCGCGGCGTAGACAACACCGTCACCGCCGGCAGGTGACTCCCCTCGAGGGGATAGATCGCATACGAGAAACCATCGAGGATCCTCTTGACGCCTTCGGTGAAGGGCAGCGCGGCCACCTGGGCGAATACTGGCTGAGCCTCGGTTGCGGGATCGATGAGGGTAAACCGTGCGCCGGTTGCGACCCCAAGTTGACGCAGTACCTGTCCTAGCGGGGCACCACGGACGCGGGCATTGAGCAGGCCCTTGACGTAGTGAATGGCGAGCGGCTCGGCAGTCTCGGGCTTATCGGCGTGCGCGGCAGGTGGCGATAGCCCCACGAACAAGGTCAGAACTAAGAAGAGATACCTGTTAGTTTTCATTTGCATTTCTCTACGGACAGAATCCTTGGTTGAAAAAAGAGGGAACAACGCACCCTCCGCCTTTCTTTACGATCCGAACGACGGTGTGAGTGCCCAAGCACTCGATCCGCACCGTAGGGTTTGAAGCCCTGTGCCTGGAAGGCGTTCTGACGGCTTAATTTATTACTCACGTACAGGGTCGTGGAAATTTGCCGATGGGGACTAAGAAAATCAGCTCTTAAGTGGCGCCTTGTCTCCGGCCTGCAAAAGCAAGCGCTTTTTTTTGCTCGGTAAACAGGGCCGGACGACTTTATCGGCGAATGGTTAGTGCAGAAGCTTGCAAGGAGCCAAGACATTGGCGTATGACACCAGGTTTCCGCCGACGGACAGAAGTGTTGTTGTCGCGCTTCATGTCAACTTGGACAAAACGTCTTCGCCAAGAAGGGAGACTTTTCCTGCCTAAGCAGCCTCGACAAATCGCTGCTGGTTGATCAGTTTGCGATGCGCACGAGCCGCAGCGATTCGCCGCGCACGCTCGGCTCGAACTTCGTTCGGTTGCCCGCGATGCCAGGTCGAGGGCGTCATATAGCCTAAAGCCGCGTGGAGCCGTAGATGAGCGGGAGGAGAACGGGGACGCGCTGGGCCCCGTTCTCCTCTGCTAGCAGCGCTGCGGGTCGCCGAGGCAGCCCCACAGTTCGACCTCCGCCAAGCTGAGTGGCACTTTCGATCCTTCGGGCAACATGATCCTCAGGGCGTCGGCGTAGTGGTTGGGCAGCTTGCCCAAAAAGCTGATGTGAATCTCGCGGCCCGGGTTCTTCCCGATCGTCGCCACCTGGCGCCATTTGTACGTCTGGCTCTTCGTATCCCAGTGGTGCACCCAAACGCTGGCTCCTCCGAGGCGTTCGCCGCAGCAGTCAGTGCGGTTGAAGATCCTGACCGACCTGTAGACATTATGATCCGTGTGGATGCGCCACTCGGGGCGGACGTTGATGTCGGTGTGGGTGACGGAGCCGCTGGCAAAGTTACCGTCGTAGTGGTAGTCCACCGCCCGGGAGGCATCGCCGCCAAACGCGGTGCTGCTCTGCCAGACCCGCGTGCCGGGGGCGCGGCTCAGCAAATCGCCATAGCCCGGAACTCCGGCGGTGCTCTCGCCTCCGCCGCCGCCGTCGCTTCCTCCATCTCCGCCACCACTTCCGCCCCCCGTGTCTCTTGTACAGTCGTAAGTGGCCGCTTCACAGGTGGTCGCAAGCCCGTGCTCGGGAAGGTCAGGATAAAGGAGGGTGCAGGCCGTGTTACATTGCACTTCGGTCGGCATAAATGGATTAGGGTTTGAACAAACCTCATCGCAGCGAGCGAACTGGGCCTCGACGGGAAGGGCAAGCGTTCCCAATAGCAGGAGGCCCCACATTGCGTTAACTCGTTTAAGCATGTCTTTTCTCCTCTCTCTTTTCCATAACCTTTCTGTTGTAAACCTCCGGTGGTTCTGCGGTAGAGTCGTGTTGATGCTCATGGTTTTACTCCTTAGAAACTGTCGATAAATTAATGTGTTAAGTTGACGTTACGTACATCCTCTAGCGCGCATATTGGCCTCGTGCCGCATCAGGAAACCTCCTGCTTGAGATGTGCGCACCGGTATAGATCACACACGTACAAGGACCCAAAAATTTGCCGGTCGAGTGCAAAAATTTTTTCAGGTTGGCTTTTGCACGGCGCGAGATCAAGTCGAAAGTAGCGCTGTGCAAGGGGTCCGCTCGATGCCTTAGGCAGATGGGACCTCGACCAGGAGGCGCTGGTTTATGTGCCAAGCCAAACCCGATTCCTTTCGACTCGGACCCCGTGAATGCGTATGGCCGACCTTCGGCTAGCCCAGTACCCCTTCTCTCCCCGTGCATTGAGTTCGCAGAAGTCGACGGGTGAAAAATCACCAAAATCCCTTCGCAAATTTGGAGCGTAATGTACGAATATAAGGAGAGGAACATGTGGTTGCAGTCGAGCGGATAGTCCGCCGCTCGCGAACTGCCCACCGATCGGACAAGTGTCTTAACTTACGTACCGGTGAGCGCCCATAGATGACTCTTGGCCTGGAAGTGTGCGATGAACACAAGCCGCTCAGCGCTACCAGCGCTGACACGCAAGACTCTAGAAGATGACAACCGCCACTATCAGGGCCGCGGCGGCATCAGCGAGGAAAATCGAGGTCTCGGCTTCCTCCCTGCCTATCACGATAGCGCAACCGGTAACGTCCATCTCTCGCGCTTCGCCGATGGGCGCCGGGCTCCGGTTCATTTGCTGGACGGTTTGCCGGAGCAACTGGTTTTGAGGCGGGAGGCCTCCGGCAAGGTCGTTGCCCTCAAGGGCTCGGTGAGCGCAGGCTTCGTTCGCGAAGGCCGTTTTTATACCCGCGAACAAGCGGCCCGTGCGATGATGAGGGAAGCGCGACCTTTGCCTTCGTCCCACAGGCCCTTCGACAGCTAGGCATCCGTTGAAGCCTGTGCTTTTTTTCTCCGAGCCATTCGTGTTACCGCCCGCGAGGGGGGGCGGTGACAGGGCTTTTAGCGTCCCTCGCTGCACTGGTCATGAAGCCGCCGACTTGACACTCATCGGGGTGTTGGTGGTGCAGAAGGGATGGGCGCATCGAGCGGATCAAACTCTTCAAGCTTTTCACCAATGCGTGGATGTTCCAGAAGCTTGGCCGGCGCGGCAGCCAGCGTTTGTACCGTGCGCGCTGCGGCCCGCTGGTTCACCGTAGCCAGGAACTCATATAGCCGCGCCAGATCGGAAAGTGCCTTGCTCGTCCATTTCAACTCCATCAACGCGGTACGGGCAAGGGCTTGTTGGCGTCGAGACTATCCGCCCAAGCTTGCACGGCCTGATGATCGATGACGCGGCCAGCATCGACCTCCGTTAAGGCCTCGAGTGTAAGGCGCCGACGTTCTTCCTCTTG
>JBIMKD010000097.1:0-5763 GCA_043673815.1 Chromatiales bacterium | reverse complement strand
TTCTAGTGGGAATCACTGGGGAGATACATCTTGGCCTTATCTAGGGTGTAGCTCCAAGGCAGGCCGGACACCTTCCAGCCGTTGACGACGCGCTTACCTTTATCGGGACCCGCTTCAGCCTTATCACCCTCAAAGCCGTCGGTAATCGAATAAACCTGTGTAAAGCCCGCGCCCGTCAATAGATCGGCAGCCTTGGCGCTGCGGTCCCCAGAGCGGCATAGGACCAGAACTTTGGCGTCTTTGCTTAAGCGCTTTTGCTGCAGCCGCCTTTCCACGGCGCGAACAAAGTCTGGATTAGGTTCCATGTTAAACGCCGACTTGTTTTCATCGAAGGCATAGGGGTAGTCGAGCAAAAGCGAGGGGATGTTGGCATCGACCACGGTGGGCATGCCGACGAACATCAGCTCGGGCTGCGTGCGCACATCGATAAAGAGGAGTTTCTCCCCTTCTTGTTGGACCAGCGCGAACGCTTCGTTGGAAGTCAGGTAAAGCCCGGCCCTGGTGTGCTTGGTAGCGGGCAAGGAAGCGAGGTTCACTGCGCCCCCGAAAGCTGAAGCGGCGGTGACGAGAAGAATCATTCCAATTAGGCTTGGTAGACGCATGCTAATTTCCTCCTGGGGTGGAATCAAGCGCTATGGTGTCACAAGCGTACGCAGGTAGTGGATCGGGGTCCAGCCCTCCTCTTCGGTCAGGACGGAAGGGACGAAGGATGCCATCGCGGTGCCGGAGCTGCCATGCTTCAGCACCCACATTACCTCCCCATCCGCGCGAGCGGTTTGCCATTCCTTATCCGTGAAGTCGGTGGGCAAGGCGCCCTTGAGGAGGGTGGGATCGACACCGCTGATCCCGCGCCCATCGCGCCCGTGGCAGGCGACACAAAATCCTTTGCCGTTATAGATCTCCCGCCCTCGTGCGATGACCGTGGACGTGCGCGCGATCGGGTTTTTGAGAGCGCGCGCTGCGGTAAGTTCCGCTTCGGGTACCCGGGGGCGTAAGACGCCGGCCACCAAGGCGCTGCCCGAGACGAAGAGCAACGCTAAACCGATGAGGAAATTTGTTGCGTATTTCATCGTATATTTTGATTTTTACACAGCCGCTGGCGGTCCCTGAATGCGCGGAGGGGCGAGCGCCCCTCCGCGTTACGAGCGCTTTTTTACTTCGGGATCACGAGTTTCTCTACCGGCTTGTGGCCCACTGCGGTCGGGAACATGACCTCGCCATTCGGGATCTTGCCACCCACTGGCCAGAGATGGAACAGAATGCCGTCCGTCTTCGAGGCCGCTTCCGCGATCTCCTTGGCCTTCTCGGGTGTCACATCCAGCACCTGCACCCGCCCGGTCGCGACCTCGTCCTTGTGGTCGTGGAAGTGCTTGTTCCATTGCTTCAGGGTCACGTTGCTGCGCGCCAGCTTCTTGTCGATGAAATACTCGATCTCCACCAGCTCGGCGTTGGGATCGGTCGAGAGGAAGATCATGCACTGCAAGATCTCGGGCTTGATCGATTTGCAATAGTGGTGATAAGGACCGCCCACCGTGCCGTCTTCATGCCGATGCGGTGCCAGGACATGGATGTTGAAACCCTCCGCCGGGCTTCCGGCAGCAAACAACGATGGTGTTGCCAGGGTTAAGGTGGCAGCCGTTGCGATTAGGTGAAATTTCTTCAGCATGACTATTCTCCAATTGTTGTAGCAGTTACGATCCGCTGTGCCCTCTGGGGCCCAGCGCGCGTGCCTCATAGTGGGGGGCACTCCCCATCCAGCGCGGTCGATTCGATGTCCCGGGGTTTGGGTCGAGGACATGGACCAAACCCTGTCACCGTACCCCAAGGCATCAAATCAGCGGACACTGAATTCGTTATGACTTTTTCCTCTACTACGCATCCTGCCGTGACGTTGCCCCTTGGGTCGCTTGGCGCGATATCCACTGATAACTTTTCATCCCCACGGCCATGGCGAGCACGAACACCCATACCGTGGGCAAGCCGCTCACCAGTGAGGTGAGTGCAGGGCCGGGGCAAAATCCCCCAAGTCCCCAGCCCACGCCGAAGAGGGCGCTTCCTGCGATGAGGCGAACGTCCAAGCTACCGAGCTTGGGCAGATGGAAGACCGCCTCGACGAGCGGGCGGTCCCGCCTTAAGGTCCAGCGATAACCCAAAGTGGTGACGCTGATCGCCGCTGCCATCACCCAGAGCAGATCCGGGTCCCAGCGCCCAGTCACATCGAGAAAACTGATGATCTTCTCGGGGCGTGTCATGCCGGCGATGCCGAGCCCAAGGGCGAACAACAGACCGCAAACAAAGGCTGCAAGCGGGCTCTTCATACGCTTCCTCCAAACCAGGTGTTGATCGCGAGCACGGTCAGCATCCCCGTGGCGATGAAGGTAAGGGTTGCTGCGATCGAGCGCGGGGATAGCCGGCTCACCCCGCAGACACCGTGCCCGCTGGTACAGCCGTTACCGAGCCGCGAGCCGAAGCCAACCAGAAGTCCTGCGGCTGCCGTTGCCATGAGCGAGCGGTCAGGGGACACGCCAAAAGCCTGGGGGTATGCAAGCAATAACAGCAGCCCGCCGCTCATGAGACCGCCCAAAAAGGCGGAGCGCCATCCGCTCTCCCTAGGATCCCGATCGAGCAGGCCGTACACGATCCCGCTCACGCCGAGCAGGCGCCCGTTCAAGAGCGCGAACAGCACGACCGCGAGGCCGATGAGCGCACCACCCAAAAGCGCTGTCACTGGAAAGACGTGATCCATTGGAACTCCTAGCTCACGCCGCCGCGAGCAAGTGCTCCACGCACCGAGATCCCGGCGGCCCCGCCCCCGACGATAAGAATACGATGATGGTGCTTAGTCACGGGATTATCCCCCTCTCAGTTTTCTAGTTGTTTTCAAGCGCGTCGCGCCTGGCTTCGGCGTGACGCCGCCTTCAGGACTTGCCTCATGATCAGGGCAATGGCCCCAAGAGCAAGCCCGATGAGCCAAAGCACCGGGTGCTCGTGGACGCTCCCCATGAGCCATGCTAAAGAGAACTCTCGATACAGAGAATACCCCGCAATGCTCAGGATAAAAATACTAAACCCTTGATTCAAACGAGCGCTCTGCAGGCGGTTCGCCACCAGGCTGCCCAGCAGCGTACCGATTGAGGCCACTAAGATGAGCATCCCGGCGAGGGGATAGCTTACCTCCACATGTTGCACATAGGCGGCGAATCCGGCAAAGGACTTCATCGCGATGACCAGCACCGAGGTGCCGATCGCCGCATGCATCGGCAGGCGGCCCAAGAGGTGCAGTGCTGGCACCACCAGGAAGCCGCCGCCCGCACCAACGAGACCAGTCGCGCCACCGATCAAGAGCCCTTCGACTAGAATCCACGGTAACGACAGGGTGCTGGCCTTCTGACAAGGCGACACGTAGGGGAGCGCTATACCTTCCTCTTCGGGGCGGCTACGCAACATCGCCAGGGCCGTGGCGAGCATGATCGCGGTGAAAAGCAAGAGCAACACCTCGGCCGAGATGAAGCGAGCTCCCCAGCCTCCCGCGTAGGCACCGATCATAGCGGCGAGACCAAACACCAGGCCCACCCGCCGGCAAACCTGACCGCGGCGCGCGTAGGGGATCGTGGCGAGGATGCTCGTAACCCCCACCACGAGGAGCGAGGTAGCCATCGCCGCTTTGGTTTCGATCCCGAAGCCGTAGACCAGGAGCGGCACGGTGAGGATCGAACCGCCTCCGCCTAGGAGTCCTAGAGACAGGCCGATTCCGAGAACGCCTAGCCAAACGAGCATACCGCGCCCTCCTCTATCGAATGGCTTTGGCCGAGATTCTCACTCTCTGAACGCGCAGCACCGATCCGGCCGGCCTCTATGCAAGCCCCGGCCATACAAGAGGTGAGCTGCTCCTCGGCCTCAAGCCACAATCGCACCGGCTCGGGAAGGGCCGGTGGCGTCGTGGCGAGTTCACCCATAACTTCAAGCACCGGCATCATGCCTTGTGAACTTAGGAAAACCACTTTGCTGAGCGCCACCGCGACGACTTCCCCGTCGCGTTCAAAGCGATGCTCGAGGTAGCTCCAGCACTGGTCCCAGTAGATGGCCTGCGTTTGGACCGTGTACCTGTCGAACGGTTTGAGCGCGCGCCGGTGACTGGTCAAGGTGCCGCCGAGCACAGGTCGCCAGCGCTTCTTGAGGACGCGCTTCAGCAGACCGGCGCGGACCAGGAGCTCGAGCGAAGCCAGATCCATGATCGCGAGGTAACGGCTGTTGGTCATATGGCCGTTGACATCGAGATCGGTCGGCAAGACGCGAAAATGCTTCTTTACTTCCTGATGGAGCCCGATCGCAGGCTTATACCCGCAGGTGATGGCGAACCAGGCGAGGCGTAGCAAAAGATTCATGGCGTAATTCCCTAGGCAGCGTTGCATCGTTGAAAACACTTGCTTAATGGCTGATTTCGTGCCATGCCCAGAGGAATCGTGTAATTTAATTTAACTTACTGATTATATTGTGTGTAATATAAAACAGGCTCGGGTTGCTTGACCCAGAGATAGTTTCACTATAAGTTTCAATGATACATATCAGGCTGAACTGAGACATGATGAAACGTGCTGCGCCGGCTGCGACGAGTTTGGGCCCGGAGGGTCTCCAGCGCTGGCTGGACGCGATTGAGCCCAGCGTCGGCTTTACCACCTTGGCCGGGCTCATCGACCAGGCAGCGGTGTTCGTGGTCGACCGTGACCGGGCGGTCCAATATTGGAATACGGGGGCGGAGAAACTGCTTGGATTCCGAGCCGAAGAAGTGCTCGGCCAGCATTGCCTGAAGTCCAACCGCTGTCCCCAATGCATGCGGGGTTGCGGGATAGCGGAGCATGGACGGGTTGAGGGTGCCCCGCTCACGCTTTACCGCGCCGATGGCCAGAGCGTCGCGGTGCGCAAACACGCCCAGGCGTTTTTCGATGCCGACGGGAGCTTCGCGGGCGGGATCGAGGTGCTGGTCCCAGAGGCCGTGGAAGACACACGAACGTTGCGCGACCGTTTGCTTTTATCAAACGCTCAGCGTGAAGTGTTCCACGGGCTCCTCACACGCTCCCCGGCCATGCGCCAAGTCTTTCCGATCATCGCCAATGCCGCCGAGACCGAGAGCACGGTGCTGGTGCGCGGGGAGAGCGGTACCGGCAAAGAGCTCGTAGCGCGGGCGATCCACACCTTAAGCCACCGCAAAGACGGTCCCTTCCTCGCGGTCAACTGCGCGGCCCTCACACCGAGCCTGCTGGAGAGTGAGCTTTTCGGGCATGTACGGGGTGCTTTCACCGGAGCGCTGCGGGACCACCCGGGCTTGTTTCAACGGGCCGACGGCGGCACGGTGTTTCTCGATGAGGTCGCAGAGCTGCCCTTGGACCTCCAGGCCAAGCTCTTGCGGGTGCTGCAAGAACGCAGCTTCGTGCCGGTGGGCGGAGATCGCAGCGTTACCGTGGATGTGCGCATCGTCGCGGCGACGCACCGGGCGCTGAGGGAAGAGGTCAAAGCCGGGCGCTTCCGCGAGGATCTCATGTACCGCTTGCGGGTGGTGCCGATTTTTCTGCCGGCGCTGCGCGAGCGGCTCGAGGACGTGGGGCTGCTCTGATGGGTATTTATCGAGCGCCATTACGCGCGCGGCCTGCGGAGCATCGAGCGCATCGCTCCCGACGCCATGCGGGTGCTGCTCGATCATTCCTGGCCGGGAAACGTGCGGGAACTAAAGAATGTCATCGAGTATGCCTTTGCCGTCGGAAGAGG
>JBIMKD010000096.1:0-25311 GCA_043673815.1 Chromatiales bacterium | reverse complement strand
GGCTTGGCGACGGTCTCGGTATTTATCGAGAAAAATGAGGAGCAGGCGGTCCCGGTGCAGGGATATTCCGCGTTTGGGGCATTGAATACTTACAGTACCTTAGCGGACGGATATCAAATCACCGTTGTCGGCGAGGTGCCGGCGGCGACGGTGCGGCAGATAGCCACCTCCGTAAGCCCGGCTGTCCCCTAAGCGGCCCGTGCAAATCTCACGGCCGACCCTCGTCACGCTTTGTTCGAGTTATAAGAGTTTGCATTGGAAAATCTTATCCTTTACGGGAGGAAGGCGAAGTCACGATGGGCCTAACACACTCTTTTTCTAGAGCGCTCTTGGCGCTCGCGGCGCTATTCAGCATGCAGGCAGCCGTTGGCAGCTCGCTGCCGGACTTTACCGATCTTGCCTCGGAGAACGCCCCGGCCGTGGTGAATATCGGGACGACACTGAAAGAATCCGAAAAACGCGCCGATGGTGCGCCCCCTCAGCTCCAAATACCTGATATTCCTGAAGACAGCCCGTTAAATGAGTTCTTTCGCCGCTTTTTTGGCGATAATATCGAGGGCCCTGATCTCTCTCCACGATCATCATTGGGGTCCGGCTTTATCCTCTCCAAGGACGGCTACGTGATCTCCAACTATCACGTCGTCAAGGATGCGGATGAGATTTGGGTGCGCCTGAGCGATCGGCGCGAATTTCTGGCCAAGCCGATTGGTCACGACGAGCGCAGCGATTTGGCAGTATTGAAAATTGAAGCCGCCGATTTGCCGACTGTTACGCTCGGCCGTTCCTCGGATCTTAAGGTCGGAGAATGGGTTTTAGCCATCGGCTCACCGTTCGGATTCGATCACTCTGTGACGGCGGGGATCGTGAGCGCGAAGGGGCGGGCGTTGCCGAATGAAAACTACGTCCCCTTTATTCAAACCGATGTCGCGATCAACCCGGGAAACTCGGGCGGCCCGCTGTTTAATCTGGACGGAAAGGTCGTCGGTGTGAATTCGCAGATTTACAGCCGGACGGGCGGTTTTATGGGATTGTCGTTTGCGATCCCGGTCGAAGTCGTGATGAATGTGTATCGCCAGATCGTCGCCAAGGGCAAGGTGTCACGAGGCTGGTTAGGCGTGCTGATTCAGGAGGTCACCCGAGAGCTTGCGGAATCCTTCGGAATGGCTCGCCCGCATGGGGCTTTGGTCGCCAAGGTGCTTCCGGACAGCCCGGCCGCCGAAGCCGGGATTCAGCCCGGCGACGTGGTGGTCGAATTTAACGGTATCGAGATCGATCTGTCCTCGGATTTACCGCCGCTCGTCGGTAACACGGAGGTTGGCAAACGGGTCCCTTTAAAGCTTATTCGCGAGGGCGAACCGAAGGTGGTGGAAATTGCCGTCGGGGAGCTTCCGCAAGAAGAAGAGCTGAAGCTGGCGTCCTCGGATCGAGGTACGGCGGACGCGATCACGGATAATCGCTTGAAGATTGCGGTGAAAGATCTTTCCGGCAAGCAACGTAAAGCGCTCGAAATCGAAGGCGATCACGGCGTGGTTGTGGAAGCGGTGAAACCGGGACCGGCGAAAAACGCCGGGATCCGTAAGGGCGACGCCATATTGCTAATCGACAACGTGAAGGTCAAGGACAGCAAGCATTTCACCGAAATAGTGGCGGCCTTGCCCGCGGGGAAGCCCGTACCGGCCCTTATTCAACGCCAGGGCGGTCCGATTTTTCTAGCGATCAAAATCGCCGAGTAGGGGGTTCAGCGTGGAATTCCGCCGCGGTATGAGGTGTTCAGGCGCCGGTCGCGATCGACTAGAATGACGGCCTGCGAACGTCAGGCCGTCCACATTGCGAAGTCGAATCCCCGTATAATTCTCGTGCTGGCCAAGGTCAACATAGATTTCGCCACCACGGGGCCTGCAACCCCGTGGGGCGACCAAAGGGGAGAGCTGCGCCTCTCCCCTTTGGAAACCCCATCGCTAAGGTGCCCGCGGCAAGACCGCGGGGAATAGATTTTAGCCGTGCGTCGCAATGGCCGGGCTTTCGCCTGCCCTGTGGTCTAGCGCCAGCGAGCGCGAGCGCCATGGAGCACGTGCGAAACTTCTCGATCATTGCCCATATCGATCATGGTAAGTCCACCTTGGCCGATCGTTTTATCCAGTTGTGCGGCGGACTCAGTCAGCGCGAGATGGCCGAACAAGTGCTGGACTCGATGGACATCGAGCGCGAGCGTGGGATCACCATCAAGGCTCAGAGCGTAAGCTTGGCCTTTCGCGCCGATGACGGCATTACCTACCAGCTTAATTTCATCGATACTCCGGGGCATGTTGACTTTAGCTACGAGGTATCGCGCTCGCTCGCCGCCTGCGAGGGGGCACTGTTGGTCGTCGATGCGGCGCAGGGTGTGGAAGCCCAGACCGTCGCTAACTGCCATACGGCTGCCGAGCACCGACTCGAGATTATTCCGGTTCTCAATAAGGTCGATTTACCCGCCGCCGATCCGGAACGCGTGCGCGCCGAGATTGAGGATATTATCGGTATCGATTCGAGCGAGGCGCTCGCAGTCAGCGCGAAAACGGGACAGGCTGTGCGCGATCTTCTGAACGCGATCGTAAAACGGGTGCCCAAGCCGCACGGGAACCCGGAAGCGCCTTTGAAAGCCTTGATTATCGACTCCTGGTTCGACAATTACCTGGGGGTCGTGTCCTTGGTCCGGGTATTCGATGGCGTGATCGAAACCGGTGCTAAGGTTCGGGTCATGTCGGCGGGGCGCGAATACGAAATCACCGAGCTCGGTGTCTTCACACCAAAGCGCGTGGTATGCAAGACATTGCGTACGGGGGAGGTGGGTTTCATCGTGGCCGGCATAAAAGAAATCGACGGCGCCCCGGTCGGGGATACGTTTACCGGCGCAAGGCGGCCGGCCGCCGAGCCGCTCGCGGGCTTTAAGGAGATAAAACCCAACGTCTTCGCCGGCCTTTATCCCAGCGACTCAAACGATTACGAAGCGTTTCGTGAGGCCTTGGCGAAACTGCGCTTAAACGACTCGGCGCTGCGTTATGAACCCGAGACCTCGCAAGCGCTGGGATTTGGATTCCGGTGTGGATTTCTGGGCTTGTTGCATATGGAGATCGTCCAGGAGCGTTTGGAGCGGGAGTATAAACTCGCCCTCATTACCACCGCGCCCACGGTCGTGTATGAGGTCGCCACCACCTCGGGCGAGGTCCTACGCATCGAGAATCCGGCCAAGCTCCCGCCCCAGAACGAAATCGCCGAGATCCGGGAACCCATCATTCAAGTTGACATACTGGTGCCGCAGGCGCACCTCGGCAACGTGATTACGCTATGCGTGGATCGGCGCGGTTCGCAAACGAAACTCCACTACGGGCGGCGACAGGTCGCCGTGAGCTACGAGCTGCCCATGAGCGAGATGGTGCTCGATTTTTTCGATCGGCTGAAGTCTTTAACCCGCGGTTATGCGTCGTTGGACTATAGCTTTCTCCGGTTTCAACCGGCGTCACTGGTGAAGCTTGATATCTTGATCAATGGCGAGCGGGTGGACGCCTTGTCCGCCATCGTTCATCAGAATCAAGCCAGACGGCGCGGCCGCGAGCTTGCCGAAAAGATGCGGGAATTGATCCCGCGGCAAATGTTTGAGGTCGTGATACAAGCGGCGATAGGGGCGCAAATCGTGGCGCGAGAGACGGTAAAACCGTTGCGAAAAAACGTTACTGCGAAATGTTACGGAGGCGATGTGACTCGAAAACGGAAACTTCTAGAAAAACAAAAGGCCGGCAAGCGGCGCATGAAACAAGTAGGAACGGTCGAGATCCCACAGGAAGCCTTCATGGCCGTGCTGACCGTGGGTAAGGTGAAATGAACGTAGATTTCGCCTTGGTCATGGTAGTGTTGGTATTCGTCAGCGGACTGGTCTGGCTGGCGGACGCCGTGTTTTTCGCGCCACGCCGCGATCCGGCCGCCAAGCTCCCGCTTATGGTGGACTATGCGCGCTCCTTGTTTCCGATTTTCCTCATCGTGCTGCTCCTGCGGTCGTTTCTGGTCGAGCCTTTTCGCATTCCTTCGGGCTCCATGATGCCAACGCTCTTGATCGGAGATTATATTCTCGTCAACAAGTATGTTTATGGTCTTAGGCTCCCGGTTCTCAATACGAAGGTCATACAATTGGGCGCGCCCGAACGCGGTGATGTCGTCGTATTTCGATACCCGGAAGACCCCTCGACTCCGTTTATCAAACGCGTTGTAGGTTTGCCTGGGGACCGTATTGCTTACCACGACAAGGCATTGTGGATTAACGACGAACGGATTTCGCAAACGCGGTTGGGTCCCTATGAGGGCGTAGGCGCTGGCACCTCGATGACCGGAGCGGCTTTAATCGACGAAGATCTCTATGATGTCAAGCATGCTATTCTCGTCGAACCCGAGCGGCCATCATTGGAGACCGAGACGGTGGTGCCCGATGGTCATTATTTTGTAATGGGCGACAATCGCGACAACAGCAAGGACAGCCGCTACTGGGGCACCGTACCCGATGATCACCTCATCGGGAAAGCATTTGTGATCTGGATGAACTGGGACAGTCAGAACGGGGGAATTGATTGGCAGCGCCTTGGCCGTTCGATTCGTTAACGCACACTCATAACACTAAGGAGTACGTCATGAAGCATGACAAGATACCGGCAAAGCAGCGGGGACTCACCCTCTGGGGGCTTTTGATGGGCGGCGCGCTCCTCGGATTCGCGGCACTGACCCTTATGAAGCTGTTTCCGCTCTACAACCAAAGTTTCAAAGTGCGTGCCGCCATGCAAGCCGTGGCCGGTATGCCGGAAATCGGCCAAAAAGGCGTTCAGGAGATCAGGGGGTTGATCGAGCGTAATTTCGAAGTCTCCGATGTGGACACGATTACCGGCAGGGATCTCCAGAAATATTTGAAGGTCGTAGCTAACCCCGATGGCAAGGGCCGTCTCATGACCATGACCTATGAAGATCGCGGACCGCTCTTTGGTGATCTGGATGTCGTCTTGAAGTTCAACGAAAGCATCGCCATTCCAGGCATGGGTATCGAGTGACAGCGACTCCAGGAATTAGCGAGTCGCTCGGGTATGGTTTTAAGACTAGAAGCTTATTAACGTCCGCCCTTACTCACAGCAGCGCGGGAGGAAACAACAACGAACGGCTGGAATTCCTCGGTGACGCCGTGCTCGATTTGGTGGTTGCGGAAACGCTTTTCGAGCGTTTCCCGTTCGCGCAAGAAGGTGAGTTGAGCCGCTTGCGTTCAACACTCGTCAACCGGGAAACGCTGGCCGTAGTGGCGCGTGATCTCGACCTGCCAACCCATCTCACCTTGGGTCAAGGCGAGATAAGAAGCGGCGGGATGCAGCGTGAATCGATACTCGCCAACGCGCTCGAAGCGATTATCGGCGCCATCTATCTCGATGGGGGACTAGCAGTCTGTCGCGAACGGGTGCTAGCGTGGTTCTCATCGATGTTGGATCGAACCCTGCCGGAGGCGATCAGAAAGGATCCGAAAACGGAGCTTCAGGAAATACTGCAAGCACGCCGCCTTCCGCTTCCCACCTACGCGGTGGCCCGAGTTGCCGGTAAACCTCACAAGCAGCTTTTTACCGTCACCTGCCAGTGCGTACCGTTGCCCTCACCGGTGTCGGCGCAGGGCTCGAGCCGCAGGCGCGCGGAGCAGGCGGCAGCGGAGCACGCCCTGCGGCTACTGCGCGAGGCGAGTGATTCCTGATCGCCAATGATCCTTGCTAGCCCCGTGAGCCGCTGCGGAATGGTTGCCATCGTCGGGCGCCCCAACGTCGGCAAATCAACGTTTCTTAACCGAGTGATCGGACAGAAGCTCAGCATCACGTCACGCAAGCCTCAAACAACCCGTTATCAGATCCTGGGCATTAAGACAGAAGGTTTCCATCAGATCGTGTTCGTGGATACACCTGGACTGCATCACGGGCGGCACGGGGCGCTCGATCGCGCCTTAAATCGGGAGGCCATTAAGGCGATTGCACAGGTCGATATTATCCTATTCATGGTGGAGGCGTTGCGCTGGACGGAGGATGATCAGTACGCCTTGAACTGTATAAAGCCGGCCGCGCGTCCGGTCTTGGTCGCGGTTAATAAAGTCGACACCGTCGCGGATAAATCCAAACTCTTGCCTTACCTCAGCGAAGTCAGCGGATTCATGGATCTCGCCGAGATCGTTCCACTGTCGAGCTCCACCGGTGACAACATCGTCGCATTGGAGGAGGCATTGAAGTCCAGGCTTCCCGAGGGGGCCGCACTATTTCCCGCGGGCGAAATGACCGATCGCGGCGAGCGATTTTTCGCGGCCGAGCTGATCCGCGAGCAGTTGCTGCTCAGGCTCGGGGCGGAGGTGCCGCACCGCTTGACCGTAATGATAGACGAGTTCGTCTCAAAACCGCACATAACATGTATCGATGCCACGATTTGGGTAGAGCGGCCGGGCCAAAAGCGAATCGTGGTCGGCGCGCATGGAGCGGTGCTGAAAGCCGCGGGTCAACACGCACGATTGGAGATGGAACGCTTGTTCGGCAGCCGAGTTTTTCTGCGGACTTGGGTCAAGGTCAAGGAAAGGTGGTCCGATGATATTCGGGCGTTGGGCCAGCTAGGGTTTCACGCTTAAGACGTGGCTTGTGTCTCGATAGGGGTGGCCGGTGCGTGTTGACCTGCACAGCGCGTTTGTCCTGCACCAGCGTTCGTATCGAGAGACGAGCTTACTTTTAGACGTTTTCTCCTTGCGCTCAGGAAGGGTGGGATTGATCGCGAAGGGCGCAAACCGGCAGCGTTCGGCGTTCCGCGGCGCTCTGCAATTCTTTAGGCCGCTCCTTCTGGCCTGGGCAGGACGGGGGGAGCTGTCGACGCTCGTCGGCGCCGAGGTCGACGGACCCTTCTCTGCATTGAGCGGCCGGGCGCTCTTAAGCGCTTTCTATCTCAACGAGCTCTTGATGCGGGTATTGCATCGGGACGATCCGCATCCGGCGCTCTTCGCGGCCTATCGCCAAGCCTTGGAAAGCCTCGCGCAAGCCGGGAACGAGGAGCCGGCCTTGCGCTTGTTCGAGAAACGTCTGCTCGAAGACATCGGCTATGGCCTTAGTCTGAGCTTTGATGTGGATACCAATGCCCCCATTGAACCTGAGCGCGATTATTACTATCAAAGTGATAAAGGTCCCTGGCGCGATCCACCCGCGCACATCGACACCGTTAAGGTAAAGGGGCGCACCTTGATCGCCTTAGCCGCCGCGCTATTCCATGAACCTGAAGCACTCAGTGAGTCGAAGCGGTTGATGCGATTTATCCTTGCTTCTCATATCGGCGGCCGGCCGTTGGCCAGCCGGCAGTTGTTCAGTTAGAGCGTCGAGGTCAATGGTTACACGAGGACCAATTCTGCTTGGAGTCAACATCGACCATGTGGCGACGTTAAGGCAAGCGCGGGGAACCCAGTACCCCGATCCCGTTCAAGCCGCCATGGAAGCGCAGCACGCCGGAGCGGACGCCATCACGATACATTTGCGTGAGGACCGGCGCCATATGCAGGAGCGTGATGTGGAACTGCTCGCCGCCGTGCTTCAAGTGCGCATGAACCTCGAAATGGCGGTGACCGACGCTATGCTCGCGTTGGCCGAGCGGATCCGTCCGGCGGACTGTTGTTTTGTGCCCGAAAGACGACAGGAATTGACCACCGAAGGAGGGTTGGATGTCGCGGCACAACTCGACGCAATTTCAGGGGCATGCAAACGTATCGAGGGTGTGGGCGCTCGCGCGTCGCTGTTTGTCGACCCTGAACCGCGCCAGATCGAAGCCGCCCGCGAGGCGGGCGTGACAGTCATCGAAATCCACACCGGACGCTATGCGGACGCGGCGGATGCCAGCGCGCGGGAGCGCGAGCTCCAGCGTATCGTTGCGGCGGGTCGGATGGCCGCAAGTCAGGGGTTGCGAGTCCATGCCGGACACGGGCTCAATTATCAGAACGTTGGCCCAATTGCGGCTATAGCCGAGGTAGAGGAGCTCAATATTGGGCACGCGATCGTCGCGCGCGCGGTGTTCAGCGGTCTCGCGGAGGCGGTGCGTGAGATGAAAAGGCTGATGCTGGAAGCACGGCGATGATCCATGGGATCGGTGTCGACATCGTCAGGGTCGAGCGCATGCGCGCAGCCTTACAGCGTTTCGGGCACCGGTTTTCACGCCGGATCCTCACCGCTCAAGAGCACGCCGAGTTCGAATCCCGTCGCTGCCCAGCCCGGTTTCTCGCGAGCCGTTTCGCCGCAAAAGAGGCTTGTTCGAAAGCCCTCGGTACGGGATTCCGAGACGGTCTCACACTACATACCCTAAGCGTAAGTAACGACCCGCTGGGGCGGCCGCTGATGATTTGCGCGGGCCGCGCGGCCGAGATCATCGAAGATCTCGATATTGGCAGCATCCACCTGTCGCTTAGCGATGAAATCGATTTTGCCGTGGCCTTCGTGGTTTTGGAGGCCCGGAACTCGATGCGAGCGCTTAGCTTAGCTCTTCCGGGACCGACGGTGGGTTAGTTACGGCAACCCGGTCTTCTCGTGGAGCGTAACCCTCGGGTTCGGGAGCGCTGCCCGGCAAACCATGCGGCGGGCTTGCGTCTAAGCCGGCCGGACGCTCGGGCAACGGGTCTGTCGTTTCGTTGGTGTCGCTCGGACGCCCGCCGTCCTCGCTCGGGGTCGAGACTCGTTGGCCATCGGCCGGTCCACCGAACCGTGAGCCCGTTCCCCGTGAGGAGCGGCGCCCGCCACGCCCACCACGGTGGCCGGAGCGAGAGCGGCCCCTCGGCCGCTGCGAGACATGCTGTTCGCCGATGACCGCGCCGGGGGTTTCGTTTTCTACCGCCGGGACCGGCGCAGCGGCGGGCGCTTCAGAAGCCGCCGCGAAAGTAGCCTCAAAGGCGGCTGGGGCTGGCGCACGCGCCGGTGATCGCTGCTGCCGGCCGCGGCCGCCTCGGGACGATCGCCCGCCGCGCCGGCGCGGTGGACGGTCACCATCCATAGCGGGGGGTTGCTGTGGGGGTGATGTGACTTCTTCTGGCGCTCCGATCTCTTCCGCACCGGGTTGGACCGACTGTGGTTCCTCTCTCTCGTCACCGAACAAAGTCGATATAAACCTGCGGATGAATCCCGGGTGCGACGGTGTGGTTGGCAGCAGCGGTTGTTCACTGCGGATCCGGGGTGCTGGACTATCCCTCAAGACCTCCTTGACAGCAGGTTCTTCTTGCGGCCGTTTATCTCTGCTTCCCATGTCCCCCGCGTCCACCACTGGCGCGGGTATCAGGCGATAGCTAGGATCGGCCGCGCCGTGAAGATCATGCTGGCGGATGCGCTTAAGCTCGTAGTGAGGTGTTTCGAGGATGGGATTCGGAATGACAATCACGCGAATCTGTTGGCGAGTTTCAATACCGCTAATCTCTTGACGCTTCTCATTGACCAGAAAGGTCGCGACCTCCACCGGCAAATGCACCACGATTTTGGCGGTCGATTCCTTCATCGCCTCTTCTTCCATGACGCGTAATACTGAAAGCGCGAGCGATTCGACACCGCGAATGCTGCCTAAACCGCTGCACCGCGGACACACGATATGGCTAAACTCATCGAGGGAAGGCCTAAGCCGTTGCCGCGACATCTCAAGGAGCCCGAATCTCGAAATGCGGCCTAACTGCACGCGAGCCCGATCCATCTTAAGGGCTTCCTGTAGGCGATTTTCGACCTGGCGCTGGTTCTTTTGATTCTCCATATCGATAAAATCAATCACGATCAAGCCCCCGAGATCACGCAACCGAAGTTGGCGCGCGACTTCTTCGGCGGCCTCCACGTTCGTATTGAACGCGGTCTCTTCGATATCGCCGCCTCGCGTAGCACGGGCCGAGTTGATATCGATCGTGATCAAAGCCTCGGTGGGCTCGATGACTAACGAACCGCCCGAGGGAAGCTCGATCTTGCGGGCAAAGGCAGATTCAATCTGGCTTTCGATCTGGTAGCGAGTGAAAAGCGGCACACCATCCTGATATAGCTTGAGTTTGTTGAGGTTTTGCGGCATCACCTGCTGCATGAAATCCCGGGCCTTTTCGCATAGGCCCGGGTCGTCGATGAGAATCTCGGCGATGTCATTACGCAGGTAATCGCGGATCGCGCGGATGATTACGTCCCGATCCTGATAAATCAGAAAGGGGGCCGGGCGGTTTTTCGATGCTTCCTCGATCGCGCCCCACAAGTGCAGCAGATAGTCGAGGTCCCACTGCAGCTCCTCGGCCGCCTTGCCCATACCGGCGGTGCGGAGGATGAGTCCCATGCTTTCGGGGATATTGAGGCCGCTCATGGCGTCTCGCGCCTCCTCGCGTTCCAGGCCTTCGATCTGCCGCGAGACACCCCCAGCGCGCGGGTTATTGGGCATCAATACGAGATAGCGTCCGGGAATACTAATGAAGGTGCTCAGCGAAGCGCCTTTGGTGCCGCGCTCGTCTTTCTCGACCTGTACAGTTAATTCTTGCCCCTCCCTAAGCACCTCCCGGATGTTGACACGTGCTCCGCCGCGCGGCGATTCGACAAATAAGGACCGTGCGACCTCCTTCAACGGCAAGAATCCATGCCGTCCGGCGCCATAGTCGACGAAGGCCGCTTCGAGGCTCGGTTCGATGCGTACGACCTTCCCCTTATAAATATTCGATTTTCTTTGTTCGCGGCTGGTGGCCTCAATATCAAGGTCGTAAAGGCGTTGTCCGTCGACAAGGGCGACTCGCAACTCCTCCGATTGAGTTGCGTTGATAAGCATTCTCTTCATTTCTGCATATTCCTGTCAGGCGCCTTGGTAATGAACGGGAGGCGCCCCGGTAAAAATTCACTATTCCCATAGCCGGTATGAGTGACATTTCTGGTGATTGGCGGGGGCGACAGTCGCTATGATGCCCTGGAAATTATCTTAGGGTTCAGAAGTGGCGTAAGCCTCGCTTCGAGGCTAGTAACTCCGGACGAACCTGTCGTTAAGCACGTACCCCCGCGATCGCGATCAAGCAAGCTCCCCCAGGGAGTGAACGCACGCTCGCTGAAGCTCTCCGCTCAATCGTCACTGCACCGTTGCGTTGTTTATTACGCGATAGGCTACGAATTCCTGGTAAGCTCGATAGCGCATTTGCGACTCGGATATACTTACCGCAAGCTAATATAGCAACGATACAGCAATGCAGCAATCGGGCACTCATTTCAACAAGCATGTGACTAACGATAGGGATGCGACGGACTATGGTACACGTTCCAGCACGCCAAATTATTGTTGATTTAGAGCATGACGGGCGTCGCATCGACAATTTTTTGGCCTGGACGCTCAAGGGGATCCCTCGGGACCGGATCTACCGGATGCTGAGAAGCGGCGAAGTTCGTGTGAACGGTGGCCGTATTCGGCAAGATTATCGCTTAACAACCGGCGAGGTACTGCGTCTGCCACCCGTGCGCATGATCCCGAACGAGGGTACGGGGCCTCCCGAAAGTTTACGGGCGGTGGTACGTGATAGTGTGCTTTATGAAGATGAGGCACTTCTCGTGCTGAACAAACCGGCGCGGATCGCGGTCCATGGAGGAGTGGGGATCCGCAATGGGCTGATCGAGGTTTTGCGCGATCTTAGGGCCGATACGCCCTATATAGAGCTCGTGCATCGGCTCGATCGCGGCACTTCGGGGTGTCTGATGATCGCGAAACGGCCTCGATTCCTGCGGGCGATGCACGGCCTTATTCGGTCGGGCGCCATTGCGAAGACTTACCTTGGTCTCATCAGTGGTCAGTGGCCGGTTAGCACAGGTGTCATTAAAACCGGTCTAAAGAAAAACGGGGTACGCTCGTCGGAGCGCATGGTGTGCGTGACCGATGACGGCAAGTTTGCGGAGACACACATCGTGCCGATCGAGCGATTCAAAAACGCGAGCTTGGTCCGGGTCCAGCTTAAGACCGGTAGAACGCATCAAATCCGGGTCCACACCGCCTACGCCGGTCATCCGCTAGCCGGCGATGACAAATATGGCGATAAGGCCTTCAACCGAGCGATGCGACATTACGGTTTACGGGACTTGTTTTTGCATTCTTACCGTATCGAGTTTGTGGCGCCGAACTCCAAAGAACAAATATCAGTGCAAGCGCCGTTACCGGCGGGATTGCTGTCCGTTCTCGAGTCATTGCGGCGCGACCGGAGTCAAGCGGTGAGCGCCGAGTTCGCCGCGCGTCACCGGGGGTTGCCGCAACCAACTAATTTGAGATAGGTTAGGGAAAATGGATCAGACTGAGGTTAAAGAGCAGGCTGGGAATTGGGAGCACGCGCTGATCCGCGATCTCGCGTTAGCGGCGATCACGGAGCAGCGGCGCGCGCGTCGGTGGAGTATCTTGTTCAGGTCGGTCGCGGTTATTTACGTGCTGCTCTTGTCGGCGTTTTACCTTTCAAGCCAATGGGAAGAAGGTTCCCTGTCCGCCGAAACGCACACTGCCTTGGTGGACGTTGACGGAGTCATCGGATCGGACCCGCAGGCCAGCGCAGACAGTGTGATTACCGGCCTGCGCGCTGCCTTTAAGAGCGAAAAGACCAAAGCCGTCATCATGCGTATCAATAGTCCGGGCGGCAGCGCCGTGCACGCGGGTTATATCAACGATGAGATGTTTCGTTTGCGGGCGCTGCATCCGAACATTCCGGTGTACGCGGTAATCACGGATATCTGCGCCTCGGGTGGCTATTACATTGCCGTGGCGGCGAATAAAATTTATGCCGACAAGGCGAGCTTGGTCGGATCGATCGGGGTAGCGATGGACGGTTTCGGGTTTGTCGGCACCTTAGAGCGTCTCGGCATCGAGCGCCGGTTGCATACGGCCGGCGCGCATAAAGGATTTCTCGATCCGTTCTCACCCGCTAACCCGGAGGATTCCAAACATCTCCAAGTAGTATTGGATCAGGTCCATCAGCAGTTTATCGATATCGTGAAAAAAGGCCGCGGCGACCGTTTGCAATCTGATCCCGCGCTGTTCACGGGGCTCGTGTGGAGCGGTGAGCAAAGCCTCAATTTGGGGCTCATTGACGCCTTGGGCAGTAGCAGTTTCGTGGCGCGTGAGGTCATCGGAGCTGAGAATATCGTCGATTTTACTCATCGCGAGCATTACTTTGACCGTTGGGTAAAGCAATTAGGCGCGACGGCGGCGAAGGTGTTCATGAACCCGATTCCGGCGCTGCGGTAGAGGCGCATATGCCTTAACTCCCCTCGGGCGCGAGGACATCAATCCCCTCGTTGCGTAGCATGCCGACCAGATGAATAAGCGGTAGGCCAATGAGCGCGGTCGGGTCCTCGCCCTCCATCTTTTCTACCAATGCGATGCCTAGGCCCTCTGATTTGAAACTACCGGTGCACCCGAAAGGTTGTTCGGCCAAGAGATAGCATCGTATCTGCTCCTCGTGCACGATTCGGAAATGCACGTCAAAGGGGATGCATACGAGTTGCATGCGCCGGGTTTCAGCGTTTAATAAAGCTAATCCCGTCAAGAAACGCACCGAGCGTCCGCTGAGCGCCATAAGCTGCTCGCACGCTGCCGCAAAGTGGCCCGGTTTCCCTACCAAACAGCCGCCGCAGACGGCGACCTGATCGGACCCGATAATCAATGCCTTGGAATAATGCGGTAGGACCGCTTCCGCCTTCATCCTCGCAAGCCGTAACGCCAGATCGCTCGGATCCTCGCCCGCCGCGGGGGATTCATCCACATCGGGGACGCGGATAGAGAAGGGCAAGCCGAGCCGCTGCAGCAAAGCCTTCCGGTAAGGGGACGACGATGCTAAGACCAAGGACCTAAGATCAGTTTCCGTCACGTTTGATTCTGAATACCCCGCCGTTTACGTCGGGCACTTTAGCATTGGGGTTTTCAAAGGGGAGTCGTGCCACTCTCCCCTTTGGTCAAGGGTGGGGTTCATACCCCGCCCGCGAAGTAAAATTGATTCGGGCATCGGCACTACTATCCAGATCGATCGGTCACACCGCGGGCACTTGTTGCGTAAGGCAGTGAAAAGCGCCCAATCCCCAAACGAGATCAGTGCAATCGATGCCTACGATCTCACGCCCGGGGAAGCAGGATTGAATAATGTCCGTCGCCGCGGCATCCATTGGATCGTTAAAGAACGGTATTAGCACCACGCGGTTGGCGATGTAAAAGTTCGCGTAGCTGGCCGGCAAACGCGTGCCGTCATAATAAACCGGGGCAGGCATCGGTAAGGTTTTGATGGTCAGCGGCCGGCCGTCGATGCCCGTCATCGTTCTCAGCCGCGCTAGGTTATCCTCGAGCGGAGCGAAGTTATCGTCATCCGGATCTTCTTCGACGACCGTGACGACCGTATCGGCGGATACGAAGCGTGTGAGCTCATCCACGTGACCATCGGTATCATCGCCGAAGACGCCCTCGCCCAACCACAGTGCCTTTTCGATGCCCAGAAACTCGTGCAGTCGCCACTCGATCTCGGCGCGATTTAGATGCGGATTGCGATTGGGGTTAAGCAGGCATTGCTCGGTGGTCAGCGCCAGTCCTGCGCCGTTCACGTCGATCGAACCTCCCTCCAAGATAAAATCGGCTTTATAGCAGGGGACGGCGAGTACCTCGGCCATGCGTGCCGGAATGACGTTGTCCAGATTGTAAGGCGGATATTTTCCTCCCCAGGCGTTGTATTCGAAGTCAATCGCGGCAAGCTTGTTGCCGCCTGGACGGGTCACGAACACCGCGCCGTAGTCGCGGCACCAGGCATCGTTGGTCGGAAAGCGATGAAATTCTATGGTGCCTGAGATCCCCGCGCACAGTGAGCGCACGTGCCGTTCGTGGGATTCGTTGAGCACGTTGATGCGCACCGTCTCGCTGCGCGCGAGCGCCTTCACCATCTTAACGATGATGGGCTCGATGGCTGCGAATTTTCCCGGCCAGCTCTCGCGCTTATGGGGCCACGACATCCAAGTGGCTTCGTGGGGCGCCCATTCCGCGGGCATGCGATAGCCTCTTGCGGCCGGGGACGCGTCTGGGACCGACATCGCTTGTATTAGGAGTTGTCACCTGGGTCGTTTTGCATGCCGATTTCCGGTCCCTCGCGTTCCTTGGACACGCCCCTGAAAAGCCGGTACATAATAGCAACGCGAGGCAGCGAAGAAAACTCGGTGGAAGCGAAAAGGTTACGGTGAAAGCGTTAGAGCTGGTAGCGGTAAACGGCATGATATTCCGCGTGATCTCGGATGCCGGACAGCATGTAGGCAACTTGAAGAAAATCCGGGGCGTATGGAAGTTCAAGGCCATCGGATACGACAGCAGCGGTCTTGTGATCCCGGGCGGCGGGCCGCTCACGGACCGGCATAATACGGTGTTCGACCGCCCGGACCCGAATCTCCTTACCTCGCGACTGCTGGGGGTGAGCGTCTGACTGACCCTTCTTCCGAGACTGCAAGCACGCTTCAGTGGCGACAAAGTGAGTATACTAGTCAACGATGTCTACCATCCTCCAATCCGCCGGCGGAACGCATGACGGCGTTACGATCAGGGATGCCTTGCATCGGCCGCTGCGGGATCTGCGGATCTCGGTCACCGACCGTTGCAACTTCCGTTGCCCGTACTGCATGCCCAAGGAGGTGTTTGGGCGGGATTGGGCGTTCTTACCGCGGGCGGAGCTATTGAGCTTTGAAGAAATCGCCCGTCTGGCGCGGGTCTTTGTTGCCCTTGGAATCGAGAAGATCCGGATCACGGGAGGCGAGCCCCTATTACGCCGTGATCTGCCGAAGCTCATCGCGCGGATTGCGCGTATCGAGGGTGCCCACGACCTGACACTCACAACCAATGGCGTGTTGTTGTCGCGTATGGCGGACGACTTGAAGCAGGCGGGGTTGCAGCGATTGACCGTAAGCCTAGACGCCATCGATGAAACCGTCTTTCGGGCGATGAGCGATGTCAACATCCCGGTGGCCCGGGTACTGGACGGAATCGACGCCGCGGTCGCGGCCGGTTTGCATCCCATCAAGGTCAACATGGTGGTCAAACGCGGGATGAATGACCATTGCATCGGCGCGATGGCCGGGCACTTCCGCCATACGGGCCATATCCTGCGGTTTATCGAATACATGGATGTCGGCGATAGCAATGGGTGGCGCATGCAGGACGTGGTCCCAGCTCGCGAGATCATCGGCGCCATTGAAAAGCAGTGGCCCCTCGAACCCCTCGAGCGGAACTACGCGGGCGAAGTGGCCACTCGTTATCGCTATCGTGACGGAGGAGGGGAGATCGGGATGATCGCTTCGGTAACCCAGCCCTTCTGCCGGGGATGCACGCGCAGCCGGATCACGGCCGACGGCACGTTCTACACGTGCTTATTCGCCACGCGCGGGCACGATCTCCGTCAACTGTTGCGCCAGGGCGCGGGCGACTGCGAGCTCGGCGCGTTTATTTCCTCCGTATGGAGGGGACGCAGCGATCGCTATTCCGAGATCCGGCACGGCGCCGGCATCGGTTTACCTAAGGTCGAGATGTCGCGAGTCGGCGGATGATTAGAAGCAAGGTCAATATACTTCGCGGGCGGGGTATGAACCCCGCCCTTGACGAAAGGGGAGAGCTGCGCTTCTTACCGCTAGGGTTTGCATTATGTCTCGTGCCCGGCCCATGCGCGGCCGAGTCGCTCGACGCCGCGGTGCGGGCCCAGGCGCAGCAGAACCTGGAGCTCCTCGGCAACAGTTGGGCGATGGCGCGCGAGCGCAAGCGTGCCATCAGCGCGCTGCAAGAAGCCGCGGCCCGGGTTCGGCACGGGAAGATCGACCTCAACATCGCGCGGATGCAGATGAGCCTGGAGAACTGGGCGGACGCCGCGAAATCGTTCGCGGACCGCGCTCGATAAAGGCGGGCTCAAGGCGCTCGATGAGGCCCAGTTCCTGTTCGGGATCGCTTGCTACCACGCAGGCGATAAAAAGTGCGCGGCCTCGGCGCTGCAAGAGGCGAGCAAGAGCCGACGATTCCAGCAAGCAGGCGAAACGCTGGCTGGAACGCATCCAGGAGGATGGCAGGTTTGCGTCCACCAAGCCCAAGGAGCCGCGCGCACTCGCCAACTTAGCGCATGCATGAGGTTCAGGTTGCATCCCGAGCTACGCGCGTTGCGGGTCAAGAACGGATCGGATATGACGACCGCCCTCGGCGAGGAGGCGCTTCCGCTGAAGATGGCGTCCGACCGTAGCATTGCCGGTGTACGCGATGTGCGCGGGAAGGTTCCCGTGCAAGCCCACGGGGAATAAATTTAATCCCTGAAGTGCTATGCTTAGCGTGAAGGTGCTCCCATGCGCGCTCCTACACTCGATATCCTGGTAAAGCTCATCAAACCCACGGGACGCGCATGGCTCCTCATGGCGGCAGCCGTGAGTTTTTTCGTTGCCATTCTCCATGTTGCCATTGTCTTGATCGGTCCCCCGGCGTATAGCTTTTTCGGCGGCCAACGACTCGCCCGGCTCGCCGAGAGCGGTTCCGCGTCCCCGATGATCCAGACCCTTTCGTTGGCTGCCGTGCATGCTCTCTTCGGCAGCTATGCGCTCGCGGGAGCAGGCATAATCCGCCGTTTGCCCCTGCTTACCGTTGCCCTATTTGCGATCGGCGGTATGTATGCATTCCGCGGGTTGAGCTTCATCGAACAGGCGCTGCAACTTCTTCGAGATCCTGACTCACTCCCATTTCGCGTCCTCCTCTATTCTCTCGTGTCCTTCGCCACCGGTTGCGCCTATATTGTGGGAAGCGTAAAGAGATGGGGGTGGCTTCGAGGCGAGGGAGAGATCGAAGCATGAGGGGCGACGCTCTGATCGGCGCGCCGCCCAGGGCTAAGACGTGTACACGACCGGTCCACGCAGCAAGCCTGTCTATTACCTGCCTATTAATAAGGAGCGAGACGATGAAAATGCGAAGCTATCTTGGCGTTCTTACTCTCCTGGCGAGCCAACTTCTTAGGGCGGAGGTGCTGACTGTAGACCTACACAACATCGACGACCGCGGTGTGGGGACTGTCCTCGGGTACCTGACGTTTTCGGAGCGATTGGGGGGGCTCCTGATACAACACGAGCTCGCCGGGTTGCCCCCCGGGGCTCATGGCTTTCATCTCCATGAAAATCCGAGCTGTGATGCGGGCGAGAAAGACGGCTCCGTGCAGCCCGGGTGGTCGGCCGGAAACCATTACGACCCGGCCAAGAGCGGCCGTCATGAGGGTCCGGAAGGCGCGGGTCATTTAGGCGACTTACCGATCCTCAACGTGGACGAGGCGGGGCGGGCAATCGGCGCGGTCACCGCCCCGCGGCTGAAGATGAGCGATCTCAAGGGGCGGGCAGTGATTGTCCACGCGGGATCGGACACCTATTCCGATCAACCCGAGAAGGGCGGTGGCGGAGGTGCGCGCATAGCCTGCGGCGTTATCCAGTAGCCGCGCTGAGCGGTCGGAAGCGCAAAAACACGCGTGGTGAGCCACATAATCTGTATAACAACCCAGCATCTCAGGAAAGGTATCCGGCCGGCTGCCGGACAACGACTGTCGTTTCCGGCCGGGAACCTGCTATTCGAGCGAAGCCTTGATCTCAATAGCCGCGGGTCAAGTGTACCGAAAGGGTAGGGCGGTACCGATCACAGCGGGCACCGTTGCACCCCAGCATTTTTCACAGTACCGTGTTGCTGCCTATAATAATTATCATCACGGCTTCGAACGTCTATCGAATCTCGCCAGAATCGAGGGGGAATCGTTGTGTACAAAGCACTCTTAGGTTTCGCTTGTGTGCTGTTGAGCGCCACCGCGGCGGGAGCGCAAACTGTTTATATCAGCGACGATGTGGGCGTTTATCTGCACCGTGGGCCCAGTAATCAGTTTAAGCTTATTGGAACCGTACCCGCCGGGTCGCGCGTGACCTTAGTCGATCGGAACGACACGACGGGCTACGTAAAGATCGTGGATGGAGAGGGAAAATCGGGCTGGCTGGAAAAACGTTTCGTCAGCACTGAGATCAGCCGGCGCGAGCGTCTGGCGAGCGTGGAACGCGAGCTGGAACAACTCAAGGAACAATTTAAGGGTTCCGGATCGAAGCTCGCGGCTTATCAATCGGAACTGACCCAGTTGAAACACCAGAATCAAACCCTCGATCATGAGGCCAAGCTACGGAGCAGCGAGGTTATGCGGCTCCAAAACGAGTTGGCCGGTAAGGACCAACAAAATCAGATCAAATGGTTTCAGATCGGCGCGGTGGTGCTTGCGGCGGGTATTGTGCTGGGATTGCTGGCGCCGCACTTGACGAAACGGCGCCGCCGTAGTGACGGTTGGTAGATTTGCTTGAGCGCGCGAGGCGGACCCCGGTGCCACCACGCGGTATGGGTCCCCGCGGCAAGACCGCGGGATATAGATTTAACGTGTGATCACAGCGACCACCGGAGCGTCTCGAAGCATAGATGCAAGCACGACCCGATTAAAGCGCCGCGTCAGCGCCAGGGCCCATTTGGCGACCTGACGGGCGAGCGCTTCTTGCTCGAGCTCGTCAACCATATTGATGAGGGGGACAACCGCGGCCTTGCCGATCCCTTTAAGCGCGCCTTGTTCATCGGTGAGGAGGCGCGCCACATGCTCCGGGGTGATGGTCTCACCGGGTTCGAGCCCGGTCACCGAGCTGATGCGATCGGCGCGATGCGCGATCGAGTCGCTAAGGCGTTCACCGATGGCGCGGGCGGAAACGATTGGCACCACCGTGGAGGCGTGCTCGGGAAGTTGCGGCTCATCGGACGCCGGGGCTTTGATCAACCTGGAACGCGCACCGTCGGCTTTAACCAGGGTCACGTCGAAGGCGCCCGCTTCATGAATATGCGGCACCTCACTCGGCGCCAGCCCGCGTAGACGCCCGGGTTTGATGGAGGGTTGCGCGAGCGCGACGGTACGATGCATGCGCGTATGCCTCACCGTTTCGAGGAGCGTGCTATATTCGGCGACCATTCTATGGGCGTTCAAAGCCTCCGGAAACGGCGGAATATGCACCGTGGCGGTCACGGCGACACGGCCCGGGCACGCCGCCGCAAGCCGGTAGAGCGTGCTTTTTTTTCCGCCGGCCCCCACAAAACAAACGATGCCGCCTTGAATAGCGAGGGCATCGACCAGCGAGATGCGAACGGCCGTCGATCTATACATGGATGCTAACTTGGACGGAGAGAATGCGTGGCAAATAGCTCCCGATCAGGGTCCAGTGATCGCCCGCATCGCGGCTCGCGAACAGATGTCCGCTGGAGGTCCCGAAATAAACCCCACCGGGTTCAAGACCATCGGTGGCCAAAGCCTCTCGCAGCACGGTGACATAAACATGTTCCTGGGGTAAGCCATTTGTCAGGGCCTGCCAACTGGTACCGGCATCGCGGCTACGATAAACGCGCAGATTGGCGCCGGCGGTGGTACGGACATGGTGATTGTCCTCGGGGATCACATAGACCATGTCGGGATTTTCCGGGGCGGCCGCGATGGCATAGCCAAAATCGCTCGGTAGACCTGCGGTTATTTCAATCCAGGTCGCGCCGCGATCATCGCTCCGATAGGTGCCGTTATAGCATTGGCGGTAGAGGCGGCCGGGTAGGGTAGGGTGCGCGACTAAACGGTGAATGTTATGGCCGGTCTCCGGATGCGGGCGTGGGATGTTCTCCGCGCGTACGCCGCGGTTGATCGGGATCCAAGTGATCCCCTTGTCATCGGATCGAAACGCGCCGCCGGCGGAGACCGCGGCATAGACGCAGTTCGAGTCACTCGGATCGCTGTAAATGGAGTGGACCGCAAAGCCGCCGCGGGCCGGTTCCCAGGTGTGACGCGTCGGGTGCCGGTTTAGCCCCATTAGCGGGGCCCAGCTTTCACCGCTATCGGCGCTTGCAAATAAACCGGGCGGATCGATCCCGGCATACAGGCGCTCGGGATCTTCGCGATCGGCGGCCGCGACAAACCAAACCGCATCGAGGCTTGAACGGTATTCACCCGGGCTATGACAAGGAACGGCCGGCAATGGGCACCAACTGCAACCGCCGTCGGTGCTGCGATAGACATGGGCGCCCCAGACAGGATGGTTTGCCGCCGCGTAACCGAGACGCGGGGCCCTCGGGTGCAGCCAGGCATGCGTGACTTCGTAACCGACGATGTGGGGCCCATCCATTTCCCACTGTTCCCGGCGATGATCGGAGCGCATACAAAACAAACCCTTTTGTGTGCCTACCAAGAGCGTGGTACGGAAATTTCCCCGTCGCATTTTGCATGTTAACCCGGTTCGCGCTGGAGGAGGGGCCGATGGTCCCCGCGGCAAGACGCGGTGTGTCTATTTAGTGACTCTTTATTCCAACCTTAATGACGGTTTCCCTGTTACGCTCATCGAGCGTGTGCATCTCGACAGGCCGGCGCCAAACGCAATGGACGTATTCGAGCACCTTGCGGGCATACTCGCTATCGAGTCCGCGTCCGTCCGCGATGGCGTCGTGCTTGAGATCCAAGGTGCCGTCGGTCTGTAACTGAGCCACCCCGATCCGCGGCGCTCCGAAATGATACCGCGGGGACAAGATTTGTTCGCGGATGGCGTTGATATCCGCATCATTGACTTTGATCTCGCCGCAGCGTTTGGCGCTATAGCTGAACAGTCCTAGCTTCGCCGCCAGCTCCTCGTTAAGATAATTATGCACAAAGCTAAAGTCATCTTCTTCCCGCATAATCCTGCGGGCTTTATCCAACCCGCGGTCCTCGACGAGGCGATCCCACAGAACGAACCCGAGATGATAGGGATTGATCTGCAGCGCGATCTCGTGTTCTCCGGCGAAGGGACGAACGACGTCGGAATGGGCCCGGAGCGCGTCTAGGTAATGGTCGTTCGGCAGAAAACGCGCTTCCCTGAGCAGACGTGCATGCCAATAGGACGCCCATCCTTCGTTCATGATCTGACAGGAAAATACCGGGTAGAAATAGAACGATTCCTCGCGCACGGCGAGAAAAATATCGCGTTCCCAGTCCTCCATCTCCGGGGCATAGTGCGCGATAAACCACAGTAGGTCATACTCGGGATGAGGGGGAACGGGGGCACGCACATGCTCGTGGCCGCTGACCTTCCGTAGGGCCTCGCCCGGCAGCGAGGTGAATCGCTTTCGAAATCCCTCGGCAGGAGGCAGATCCGCGACGGCGGCATGCGCCGGATACGGCGGCCGCGACAAGCTTTGATTGTCGTCGATATGCTGTTCCAGTGCGAGCGCCGCATCGAGCACCATTTCCACCCGCTTTTGGCCATGGGCCGAAGCAGCGTTTTCGATATGGAGCGCGTGCGCCGCGGCTTGCTCGACCACATGATACCCGGCTTGCTCTTGCGCACGCTGAAACAGCAGATTGTTTTTTGAAAAATCCGCGTGTCCCAGCACGTGCGCGATCACCAAGGCATTTTCCTGAATCGTATTGGTGTTCGCAAGGTAGGCGCGTCCCGGATTTCCCGGGAAGACCACCTCGAAAATCTTTGAATGTCCCATGCGATGCTGAACCAACTGATAGATATACCGCACCCCGAAGGACCAGTGCGGCATGCGTACGGGAAATCCATAGACAGCGACCTCCATCATGAAGCTCGGGGGTACCACCTCAAACTCAACGGGATAAAAATCAAGCCCCTGATCGTGCGCGAGTTGCTCCAATGGAGCGCAGTAGGGATTGCGCTTCATGTTGCTAGGGAGCACCGTGCTGTGCTTGGTGGTTGAAGAATTTTTTTATGCCGGGCCAGATATCTTCCTGCCCCCCAAGCACATAGCTCCCGACGCGTAGCCCCCGTTTTAGCAAACTCTGGAATAGGGCGCTCATCTGAGTGTCGAGGGCGTCCGACAAGGTTTGCGCAATCTCGACATAGCCGACGAAATTTCCGGCCGCGGCTACTTTCTCCAGGGCAGCCTCCGATGGCTCGCGATCCTCGATAAAATTATCGCCGTCAGAGGCGTAGAATAGATACGTGTTGTAACGGCTCGGATGGAATCGTTTCTCCAGTATTTCCAGCGCCAAAGCGAAACCGCTCGAGGCCTGAGTCCCGCCCTGGGCGGTGACTTTGAAGAACTCCTCCTCGGAAAACTCCCATGCGGTCGCGGTGTGGGCGATAAATACTGTACTTATATTCAAATATTGGCGCCTCAGACCCTGCAGAACCCAGAAGAAGAAAGCCTTGGCGAGCTTGCGGTCAGCCTCCTCCATGCTTGAGGAGGCGTCCAATAGAAAAAAAACAACGGCGTTCATTGCCGGCCTCTGGCGTTTCGCGAGTTGCCGAAAGCGCAGATCCTCATTGGTGAAATCGGGCGCATCATCTTGGACCGAGCGGCGTTTGATCGCCTCCTTCAAGGTGCGCCGCCGATCCAGACGCGAGCGGGCGCCGCGCCGATCCCAGCCTTCACGTACGAGTTGCTCATCGACCAGCGTTTCCCCGGGCCGCGGCTCAAGGTTCGGAAGCTCAAGCTCCTCCCAGAGCCAATCAACGATATCGTCAACCTTGAATTCGAGCAGCAGCTGTACGCCGCCCGGTTCGTTCCCGGCATGTCTGTCGGCGCTGTCGAAGAGTCCCCGCGCCGGCCGCAAGATGTCTCCGACCTTCACCTTACCCGGATGCGCTTGCCCAACGCCGTCTTTTCGATCCGAGTCCTTCAGGCGGAAACGGTAATGCTCTAAAAGCTTTACCGGCACCCGTAGCGTACGGTTATCGGGACGGGAGATCACATCGGAACCGGCAATCAGCTCGGGCAGGCGTTGCTTAACGCTGTCGCGGATCTTTTCGTTGTGCCGCAGCCAGTCGCGGGCGCCGCGTGAAAACAAATCGTACCACTCCGTGTCCTCGGATTGCGGGATTCGATCGCGGTGCTCATTCTGGTTCATTGGTAGTGTAATCCTTGCCGCTTATTCCCCATTCATTCCTGAGACAACAACGTGGTTACGTAATTCAACGCTTCTTTAGCGCTGTGCACATCATAGCCGTATTCGTCGACTAAGCGTTGTTGCACGGCCGATATTTTTTGCTTCGCATCTTCGTCCGGACGGGTGGTCGAGGCGACAAGCCGGAGCACGTCGCGGCGTTCCTCGAATAGATACTGCTCGATCGCTTCGTGAAGCCGCGCGTGACTGTCGAGCGTGAACTTTTCGCCTTGCTTATATGCGACCATGGCCTTACGCACCACCTCTTGACGAAAGGACAGCTTGCCGGATTCCGAGATATTAATCTTCTCTTCCACGGCGCGCTGGAACCGTTCGTCGGGTGATCTGCCTTCACCCGTGATCGGATCGGTGATTTCACGGTGATCGAGCGTCGCCTCCACCTCATCGAGGTACTTCTCCAGCAAGGATTGCGCTTCTTGCTCGAAGGAGGCAAACAAGGCTTTGTGCACGTCTTCCTTGACCCAGCGGTTGTAAAAATCCTTGCGCGCAACCACCAAAAAATCTAACCACTGGCGTTTCTGCTTGGCGTCCATGCGGGCATCGGATTCGATCGCGTCTTTCAATGCGAGCAGGACCTCCATGCTGGTCAGGCTGCGCGCCTCGCTTTTCGTGATCGCTTTCGAGAGGGCGTTGATCACGAATCTCGGACTGACACCCGACATGCCTTCTTCCGGCGTCTCAGCGCGGATGCGGTCTACTTCGGCCAGGCTCACCCCTTCCACATGTTCCCCGGTGTACAGGCGTGCTTTCTTGCTGAGATCCAAACCCTCGCGCTCGGATTTATGCAAACGCGTCAGGACCGCAAAAATAGCGGCACTGTCCAGGGCATGGGGGTCGAGATGCACCTCCCGAAAGGTGGGCGTCGAAGAGATTAACTTCGTATAGATTCGGCTTTCATCTTGGTACGACAAGGTGTACGGCACTTTGACGATGACCATGCGATCCAACAAGGCTTCATTCTCCCGTTCCTGCAGGAATTTTTGAAACTCCGCGAGGTTGGTGTGCGCCACAATGGTTTCATCAAGGTAAATCAAGGGGAAACGGGACACCTTGACGTTTTTCTCTTGTGTCAGTGTCAGTAGTAGATAGAGAAATTCCCGCTTCACTTTAAGAATCTCGATCATCTCCAAGATCCCGCGGCTGGCCGCATAGACGGCGCCCGACCAGGACCAAGCGCGCGGATCACCTTCGTCGCCGAACTTACTAACCTTGGATAGGTCGACGGAGCCCACCAAATCGGCGATATCCGCAGTGGTGGGATCATGGGGCGCATAGGTCCCGATCCCGGTTCGGCCGGCTTCCGAGATGAAAATACGCTG
>JBIMKD010000095.1:0-25799 GCA_043673815.1 Chromatiales bacterium | reverse complement strand
TTGTGCATTTCCGAGCAGACTTTCTGAAGGAGTTTATGTAATACTTGTCTTGCCTGCATGATGTGATCCCTGCTGTTGGTGGGCTTACCAATCCTAGAGATCGTCAAACATCATGCAGGTTCCCTCACCCAGGAATTTATTTTATCTGACTGAATACACAGCTTTTTCTGTGGGGATACCTCAGGACCTGACCCCTTTTTTCACGTACTTTTTATTTTGCCTATGTCGGTCCGCGGGACCCCTCCGTGATCGAAATGCTGGTGTAGAGCGGCGGCCTCGATTAAGAATACCCCGTCCTCGCCGCGCGTGAGCTCGAGCCACACGAAGGGGAGACGCGGGTAACGCAGCTCGAGAGCGCCGGCGCTCTCGCCGACTTCGACGACGAGGACACCCTTGTCCGTCAGGTGATGCGACGCATCTTCCAGAATACGGTTGACGACGGCGAGGCCGTCGGGGCCGCCATCGAGGCCGGGGGCGGGCTCGTAGCGGTGCTCGGCGCTGAGCGTCGCCATGTGCCGCGCCGGGACATAAGGCGGGTTGCTCACGATGAGATCGTAGCGCTCCGCGGCGAGCGCGGCGAATACGTCGGATTGCAGTACCCGCACCCGGTCTTGAACTTGATGGCGCATGGCATTACGCCGTGCTATCTCCAAGGCTTGCGGGCAAAGATCGACGGCATCCACGTGCGCCTCGGGAAACGCCAGCGCACAGGCGATGGCGATGCAGCCGCTCCCGGTTCCGATATCGAGGATACGATGGACCTCACCTACCCAAGGCGAGAAACCGGATTCGATGAGCTCCGCGATCGGCGATCGCGGGACCAAGACCTGTTCGTTCACATAAAACGGCAAGCCCGCGAACCAGGCCTCACCAAGAAGATACGCGGCCGGCTTGCGGGTCTGCACGCGTTGACGCAGAAGTCCGACAACTCGCGCCTTTTCTTCCGCGGTCAGCCGGCGGTCGAGCCTGTCCTCGGGGGTATCGAAGGGCAGCCCGAGCGCGTGGAAGACCAGCAGCACCGCTTCCTCGCGCGCATTCGTGGTCCCGTGGGCGAAGCATAAGCCGGCGCCGAGAAAACGGCCCTCGGCCCAATAAACCAACTCTCGTGCGGTATGCGCTTCGGCGAGATTGGAGACGCGCTCGCGCACCGCATGCGCGTGATTCACGCTACTCGCCGCTCATCACCAAGAACATCTCGTTGAGCCGATGGACGAAACCAGCCGGATCATCGAGCCGTCCGCCCTCGCTCAGGAGGGCTTGGTCGAAGAGGATGCGCGCCCAATCCTCGAATCGCGGCCCTTGTTGTTCGCGCCGAAGGCGGCGCACGATGGGGTGTTCGGGATTGATTTCTAAGATGGGTGGGGTCGCCGGCACGTCCTGGCCCGCGGCCTTGAGCAGGCGTTCCAGATGGGCGCCAAGCTCGTGCTCATCCGCGACCAGGCAAGCCGGTGAGGTCGTGAGCCGATGAGTCACCCGCACCTCCTTGACCCGCTCGGCCAGGCTCTTGCGGATCCGCTCGACGAGATCCTTGTACTCACCGGCCTCGGTTTCCGCAGCTGCCTTGTCTTCCTTATCTGCGAGCGTCCCGAGATCGAGCGCCCCCTTGCTGACCGATTTCAAAGGTTTCCCATTGTACTCGGTTAACTGGGTAACGGCCCAGTCGTCCACCGGATCGGACAGCAGCAGAACCTCGATGCCTTTCTTACGGAACACCTCGAGATGCGGGCTGTTCTTGGCGGTGGCGAAACCGTCGGCGACGACATAATAGATCGCGCTCTGCCCCTCCTTCATGCGGGTCACGTAGTCATCGAGCGAAACCTCATGCTCTTGGCTATCGGTATGCGTGCTCGAGAAGCGGACGAGCTTCGCCAACCGATCGCGGTTCGAGTGATCCTCGATCAAGCCTTCCTTGAAGACTCGGCCGAAAATTTTCCAGAAGGCCCCGTATTCGCCCTTGGTCACCAGCTCTTCCAGGAGTCCCAAGACCTTTTTTACGGCGCCCGCGCGCATCCCGTCGATGATCTTATTGTCCTGCAGGATCTCACGCGAGATGTTGAGCGGTAGATCGTTGGAATCGACGATGCCGCGCACGAAGCGCAGGTAGCGCGGCATCAATTGGGTGGCGTCATCCATGATAAACACCCGGCGCACGAAAAGTTTCACCCCGCGCCGGCGTTCGGGGTCCCAGAGATCGAAGGGCGCGTGTTTTGGGAGGAAGAGCAGCAGCGTGTATTCGAGCTTGCCCTCGACCTTGCTGTGGATGCGGGCGAGCGGAGCCTCGTGGTCATGCGCCACGTGTTTATAAAACTCGTTGTATTCTTCGTCGGTGATCTCGCTCTTCGGCCGCGACCAGAGCGCGGTCGCCGCGTTCACTCGCTCAAAGCCGCTCGCGTCCTTGCCTTCCTTGGGCATGAGGATCGGTAAGGTGATGTGGTCCGAATACTTGCCGATAATGCTGCGCAGGCGGTAGCCGTTCAGGAATTCCTCCTCGCCTGCGCGCAGCTTCAAGAGCACCTCGGTACCGCGTTGCTTTCGCGGTACGGTATGGACGCTGTACTCGCCTTTGCCGTCGGATTGCCAGCGTACGCCCTCTTCAGCGCCCAAGCCCGCGCGCCGGGTCGTGACGGTGACCTCCTCGGCGACGATGAACGCGGAGTAAAACCCCACCCCGAATTGGCCGATGAGCTGTGAGTCTTTCTGCCGGTCGCCGGTCAGGGTCTTGAAAAATTCCTGGGTGCCCGATTTGGCGATGGTCCCGAGGTTGTCGACCACCTCTTGGCGTGACATCCCGATGCCGTTGTCACGCACCGTGATCGTCTTGAGGTTCTCGCTATACTCCACCTCGATCTTGATCTCGCTGTCGCTTTCGAATAAAGCCGCGTTGCCTAGCGCCTCGAAGCGCAGCCTCTCGGCCGCGTCGGACGCATTGGAGATGAGCTCACGGAGAAATATCTCTTTGTTGCTGTAGAGCGAGTGGATCATCAAGTCCAGCAACTGGCTGACCTCGGCCTGGAAACCTCGGGTTTCCGTCTGGGTGTCATGACTCATGGGCTTTAAATCTCCTCATAAAACGATACGCCGTCAGCGCTAGCAAGCGTGCACGGGTTTCCAAGTTTATCGACTAGGCTCGTCGCGTTGCAACGGACGGCGTATCCGCTACACTGACCCGCATGGCGGCGAGCGCGGATCGCGGCGGCGAACATACGCCCATGATGAAGCAATTCCTCGGCATCAAGCGGGACTTCCCGGAGATGCTTTTGTTCTACCGCATGGGGGATTTCTACGAGCTATTTTATGACGACGCCGAGAAGGCCGCGCAGTTACTCGACATTGTCCTCACCACGCGCGGGAACTCGGCCGGAGCGCCTATCCCGATGGCGGGAGTGCCGGTGCATGCGGTGGATTCGTACTTAGCCAAGCTCGTGCGTATGGGGCAGGCGGTCGCGATTTGCGAACAAGTGGGCGAGCAGTCGGGCAAAACGCCGATGGAACGAAGGGTCACGCGTATCGTAACCCCAGGAACCCTGACCGAGGAGGCGTTGCTCGAAGAACGCCGCGACAGCCTGCTGGCAGCGGTGCACGCGCAAGGGGAGCGCATCGGCCTTGCCACGTTGGACCTCGCCAGCGGCAGGTTCAGCGTCCTCGAAATCACGGGGTGCGAAGCGCTGGGCGGTGAGATCGAGCGGCTGCAGCCCGCCGAGTTGCTCTTAAGCGAAGCGTCTGATCTCGTACCGTGGTTTGCAGCGGACCCACGCCTGCGCCGGCGGCCGCCTTGGCATTTCGATACCGAGCACGCCAAACGCGCATTAGCCGAGCAGTTTGAGGTCCAAGACCTGGCAGGGTTCGGGTGCGAAGACCTGGACGCCGCCGTGGCGGCGGCCGGGGGCCTGTTGCAATATGCGCGGGATACCCAACGCACCGCCTTGCCGCATTTATGCAAGCTCTGCGTGGAACGGCGCGAAGAGAGCTTGATCCTCGATGCCGCGACGCGCCGCAATCTGGAAATGAACGCCAGTATTTTCGGAGCCAAGGAGCACAGCGTCATCGGGATCATGGATAGCTCGGTGACGCCCATGGGCAGCCGCATGTTGCGGCGTTGGTTGAATCGCCCGATCCGCGACCACGCCATGCTCCGCCACCGTTATCACGCGATCGGCGCCCTGCTGATGAATGCCCGTTGGCACGGATTGCGGCAGCCGTTGCGGGCGATTGGGGATATCGAACGGATTCTGGCTCGCATCGCGCTTCGGTCGGCGCGTCCTCGGGACCTCGTTCAGCTCCGGAACGCGCTCGAAGCCTTACCCGAATTGAGCTGCCGGCTCAATGAGATCGACAGTCCCAGGCCGCAATCGCTAGCCCAAGCGATCCCGGGATTTCCCGAGCTGCGCACCTTACTCCAGGCCGCCATCGCGGAGGATCCCGCCGCCCATGTAAACGATGGCGGTGTCATCGCGACGGGTTACGATCGGGAGCTCGACGATTTGCGACGCTTGCGCGATGACGTCGGGCAGGTGCTGGTTGCGATCGAAGCCCGAGAGCGCGAACGCACGGGCATCGGAAACCTCCGGGTCGGCTACAACCGCGTGCACGGCTATTACCTCGAGATCGGCCGGGCTCACCAGCAAAAAATCCCGGCGGATTACGTGCGCAGGCAGACGCTCAAAGCGGCGGAAAGGTATATCACGCCGGAACTGGCCGCGCTCGAATCCGAGGCGCTCCGGGCGGGACAGCGAGCGCTCGACAAGGAGAAAGAGATTTACCAAGAGGTCCTTACGCGCTTGATTCAACAACTGCCGTTGTTGCAGGCGGCGGGCGCCGCCGTGGCCGAAGCCGATGTATTCGCGTCGTTTGCCGAACGAGCCGAGACGCTGGCTCTGAACGCCCCGGAGCTCTGCGACGACAGCGGGGTGTCCATCGACGGCGGCCGGCACCTGGTGATCGAACGGGTCCACGAGACGCCTTTTGTGCCCAATGATCTTCACCTCGCCGATGAGCGGCGCATGTTGATGATCACCGGCCCGAACATGGGCGGGAAATCGACCTATATGCGGCAGACGGCGTTGATCGTGATCCTCGCCTACAGTGGGAGTTACGTGCCGGCCGCGAAGGCGAAGATGGGTCCGTTGGATCGCGTCTTTACGCGCATCGGCGCGGCGGATGATTTGGCGAGCGGACGTTCCACGTTCATGGTCGAAATGACCGAAACCGCTAATATTCTCAACAACGCGACCTCGCAGAGCTTGGTCTTGATCGATGAGATCGGACGGGGCACCAGCACCTTCGACGGATTGTCGCTCGCGTGGGCGACCGCCGAACACTTAGCGCGGGAAATACGCGCCTATACGCTGTTCGCGACGCACTATTTCGAGTTAACGGAGTTGGCCGTCGAAATGGAAGGGGTGGCGAATGTGCATTTTGATGCCGTGGAACACGGTGATCGGCTTGTCTTTCTGCACTCGGTGCAAGAAGGCCCGGCAAACCAAAGCTACGGACTGCAGGTGGCGCGGATGGCCGGCGTCCCCGGCGCCGTGGTAAGGCGTGCCCGGGACAAGCTGCAGCGGCTGGAACGGCGGCGACGGTTGGAGACGCCTCAACCGTCCGCGCCACAGATGGAGTTATTCGATGAGGTCGCGGAACCGCCAGCCCTCGCGGTGCTGCGCACCTTGGAACCCGATGGCTTAAGCCCACAGCGAGCCTTGGAAGAGATTTACCGCTTGCGCGCGCTGGTGGAATAGCCTCGCGGATGGGCAATGCTTATCGCGGCGGCCCGATTCCCGGTTATAATAACAAGAGACTTTCGGAGAAAAAGAAAGCAATGACGTTCGTCGTTACCGAACCCTGTATAAAGTGCAAGTACACGGACTGCGTGGAGGTGTGCCCTGTCGATTGCTTCCATGAGGGCCCCAACATGCTGGTCATCGACCCCGACGAGTGTATCGATTGCACGCTGTGTGAGCCGGAGTGCCCGGTGGATGCAATCCTCTCCGAAGATGATTTGCCTGAACCACAAAGGCATTACCTCGACCTCAACACGGAGTTGGCGAAGGCCTGGCCGGTCATCAACCAGCGCAAACCGGCGCCTCCGGACGCCGACGAGTGGCGCGAGGTCCAGGGAAAGTTGGACATGCTGCAGCGCTAGCACCAGCGAGCTGCCGTCGATCCGCGGTCGCGCTACCCGTTTATCACGCAGCAACGCGTGCCCAGTTCGGGCCGCGGTGATCACACGTTCCGCCGGTTTTCCCTCATTCTGAATACCCCGCGGTTTACGGCGGGCTGTTTAGCATTGGGGTTTCCAAAAGGGAGTAGTGCAACTCTCCCCTTTGGTCAAGGGCGGGGTTCATACCCCGCGCGCGAAGTAAAGTTGAGTTATTTTTTGTCCGCGCCGATAACACCGGCCGTTGGTAACTTCCCCGCCCTGGAGAGGCCGGGACACGCATTTCCATCCATCAAAACCCATGATTCCGATACAAGAAATCCGGTGGCTCGACGTGAAATTTATTCCCCGCGGTCTTGCCGCGGGATCCTTAACGATGGGGTTTCCAAAGGGGAGAGGCGCAGCTCTCCCCTTTGGTCGCCCCACGGGTTTCATACCCCGTGGTGGCGAAATCAAATTGACTCGCAGATGGCTGGTTGCCGTAATCTGTGGTGCATTTTGTCTTAAAGCGCAAGGTTTGTACGGAGCAGAGATCTATAAATGGGTTGATGACCATGGAACCGCACACTACGGGGAGCGGCCGCCAAATAAAGGCGCCGTGAAGCTTACCGTAACCGCAAAGCCTTCCGTCGGCATACGCGATCAAGAAAGGTTCAAGCGCCAAAAACGGCTGTTAAAGGTCTTCGAGGAAGAGCGTCAGGAAAAGGCCGCCGCGGCGCAAGAGAAACGCCTGGAGAAAGAGAAACGCAATCAAAATTGCATGCTCGCCCGTAGGCAGCGATTCAACTACGAACGCGCATCGATGCTTTATAAGAAGGATAGACTAGGAAATCGCGTGGTGCTTGAGCACAACGAGCGCGTCGAGGCCGAACGAGGCGCGCGCGAAGCAGTGGAACACTGGTGTGATTGATTTCCGCGCGAACCCGCCGACGATCAGGTCGCGACGATTCTTATCCAACCGTGCAGACAATGGCGCAATCACTCTCGCATAAACCGCTGCTTGGCGGTTACGAGTTACAGCGTGAGCTCGGCCGCGGAACGATGGGTGTGGTTTACCTGGGTCTGGATCGGGCAGCCAATCGCTACGTCGCGGTTAAGACCATCTGTTTAGCGGAAATCTTGGAAGAAGCGCAACTCGATGAGATAAAATCGCGCCTATTCTGGGAGGCCGAGACCATCGGGCGTCTACATCACCCGAATATCGTGGCGGTGTATAAAGCAGGGGATGAACACGATTTGGCGTATATCGGGATGGAGTACCTCGAGGGAACCACGCTTGCACCCTACATCAAAAAGGATGATTTGCTGCCGGTAAGGAAAACGCTATTTTTAATCGCCATTCTGGCGCGCGCCCTTGATTATGCGCATCGCCAGCAGGTCGCACACCGGGATATTAAGCCCGGCAACGTGATGTATGCGGCGTCGAAGAATATGGTCAAGATCACCGATTTCGGTATCGCGAGCGTCATCGACGCGCATGTTGGAACGGCGGGGTTGGCTGGCGGCACACCTTTTTACATGTCCCCCGAACAGGTCCTCCAGGATCCGGTCGATGGCCGCTCCGACCTCTTCTCCTTAGGGGTGATGCTCTACCAACTTACCACCGGTTCCCTGCCGTTTACTGCGGGAACGATGGATGCCCTGATGCACAAGATCGTGCGCGATGCGCCGATCAGTCTCTTCGACGCTTGTCCGGACTTGGCCCGCACCGCACCGTATCTAGGGCGCATCATCGACAAGGCGTTAGAAAAAACGCCCTCCGAAAGATACCAACGCGGTGCGGAGATGGCACGTGACCTGCTTTCAGGGTTAAACCAGATCCGTTTATAAGCGAGGCGTCATGTTTCAAGCGGGGGTTCTTGAAATCATAAATCTTTCGGACAGGGGCCGCAGACGCCCGAATAACGAGGATAGTACCGCGAGCGACGCGCATCTGGGTTTAGCGGTGGTAGCGGATGGCATGGGGGGATATCGATCCGGGGAGGTGGCGAGCGCCATCGCGGTCTCTTCGGTGATGAACGATCTGCGTAACGCATTGACTTCGGCGCGGCTTTCGGGGCGACACCACGCCGCGTCGAAACAATCTTCCATCGTTAACCAAGCGATCACGCACGCCAATTCGATGATCTACCGAACCGGACAAACCGAAGCACAATGCCAAGGCATGGGAACCACGGTGGTCGCCTGTTTATTTCAGGGAAACAACGTTACCGTTGGGCATGTCGGTGATTCCAGGCTTTACCGTCTTCGGGGTGGTTCGTTCGATCAGATTACCACCGATCATTCGGTCGTCCAGGAACTGATCGATCAGGCGGGCATGACGGCGGAGCAGGCCGCGGCGGCGGCTCCGAAAAACCTGGTCACCCGAGCGCTCGGGATCGACGAGGCTGTCCAGGTCGATATCTACGAGGAAAGTCTAAATCCCGGGGACATCTACGTTTTGTGTACCGACGGCCTGCACGATATGGTCAATAACGAAGAAATTCACTTAACCCTGCGCGAATATAATGCTAATCTTGTAGGAGCGGGGGACCGATTAATCGCTCTAGCCAATGAGCGCGGGGGTCATGATAATATTTCTCTCGTCATCGCTCGGCTGCGTGCGTATCGGAGAGCGATTTTTGTTTGGCCCCGTAAATTACCACGATGGGTTAGTTAATCGTATAGAGCGTCCTTATGTCAAAACTCGTCCTTAGTCTAAACGGCGTGGTACAAGGAGACTATCCGCTTACCAAAGAACGCATGACGATTGGCCGCAAAGCGGACAACGATATTGCGGTCGACAATCTTGCTGTGAGCGGTAAACATGCCCTGATCATCACAATCTTGGACGACTCCTTTCTTGAAGATCTCGGGAGCACGAACGGGACATTCGTCAACGGCAAGGTCATAAAGAAGCACGCCCTACGAAACGGCGATGTCATCAGCATCGGCAAACACGAGATCCGGTATATTAACGAGCACGCCACCGCCGCCGACGACGAGTTCGAAAAAACCATTATTATGCGCCCCGGAACGGCCTCAGCGGCCGCGGCGCTCGCGAAGGCCATTGGCCAGACGTCAATTGGGCCAAGCTTTGGTGAAGCGGCTTCGCCGAGCTTGCAGCCTACGATGTCGCCACTCGGGCGGTTAAGCATTTTAAACGGACCCGTTGCCGGCAAGCAGCTCGAGCTGATCAAGGCCTCAATTACCTTGGGTAAGCCCGGCGTGCAAGTTGCCGTGATATCACGGCGGCCACAAGGCTATTTCATTACGCATATCGAGGGCGGGACCGCCGAACAACCGATCTATCCGGTTATCAACGGGCAACCGACCGGGGCGCGGAGTCGTCAGCTCAACGATCGTGATGTCATTGAATTGGCGGGCATAAGAATGGAGTTTCTCGCGGTTTAAGCCACCTCATCGAGCCGTCGGATGCTCGACATGGCAAGCGCGCGAGTTACGGCTGCCGGTTTTTTAAGCACTCCAGATAGCGCCGCTCATCGGGAAGAGCGTGAGTGCGTTGCGCTTGCCATAAGGCTTCCACCAGGCAATCCATCATTTCGTGTTGGGCAGCGTGATAGTTGGGGCAACGCCCCCGCAGATCCGTATAGATACCTGCAATACCGGCAGGCCGATCCACCAGCAACTGCTCCTCAATCGCTACGTGCATAGCCATATGCAGGAAAGGATTGGTCTCGCCGCCCTCGGGGGTATAGTGCCTTGATAGAGCCTCCTCTCGATCCCGTAGTAATGCGTGGTATTCGGGGTGAGCGAGGATCACCTTTAAAATCAGGTTCTCGATAGGCTGTAGGGCATCGCTCGCCGAGTGCTTATTCCATACATCTATGAAATACTTCCTTGCCGACGGTTGATCTTGCACCAACACAGCTAAACGCGACCTATCTCCGCCTTCTCTTTCCACTCGCAGAGATCACGGATGATACATTCGCCGCAGCGCGGTTTTCGCGCCTGACAGACGTAGCGCCCATGCAAGATTAACCAGTGATGGGCGTCTTGCCTAAATCGCTTCGGTACCGCGGCCATGAGCGCCCGTTCCACGACGGCGGGCGTTTTACCCCGGGCGAGTCCGGTGCGGTTCGCGACCCTAAAAATATGCGTATCCACCGCGATCGTGGGTTCTCCGAAGGCAGTATTCAAAATTACATTGGCCGTCTTGCGCCCGACGCCGGGCAATTGTTCTAATGCCCCTCGGTCATGGGGCACCTGCCCGCCGTGCTTATCGCAAAGGATCCCGCAGGTATTGATGATATTTTTAGCCTTACCATTATAAAGGCCAATGGTTTTGATGTACGATTTCAGACCCTTCTCCCCGAGACCTAGGATGGCCGCCGGTTTATTCGCGACCTGGAACAGTCGCTGCGTCACTTTGTTGACGCTAACATCGGTTGCCTGAGCCGAAAGGATCACCGCCACCAGCAGCTCGAATGGCGTTCGATACTCAAGCTCGGTGGCCGGATGAGGTCTCTGTGCTTGGAGGCGATCGAAGACCTGGGTACGCTGGTAGCGGTTCAATGAGAGACCAGTCCCTAATGCTACGAATATGACCGTCGCAGATCACATCATGCCTGCAAAACCCTTGGTGTTAAAGAAGGGCGAAGATCGGCGCCTACGCGCCGGTCATCTCTGGGTCTACAGCAATGAGGTGGATACGCATACGACGCCTTTGCACGCCCTTACCCCCGGCGACAGCGTCACGGTGCTCACCAGCAGCGGTAAAGCCCTGGGAGCGGGGTACGTGAATCCGCATTCGCTGATCTGCGCGCGCCTCTGGGATCGCGACCGCCCTTGGTCGGCGGCGCTGTGCAGAGAGCGCCTGAAGCGCGCGCTGGCCTTGCGCGAGCGCCTGTTCGACGAACCCTATTATCGCCTCGTTTACGCGGACACGGACGGTCTCCCCGGGCTCGTGGTCGATCGCTACGGTGATCTCTTGGTGGCGCAATTCAACACGGCCGGGATGGAAAGGCGCCTGAGTGATGTCATCGATGCGTTGCGGGAGGTCATCGATCCGAAGGCGATCCTGTTGCGCAATGATTCCCCGACCCGCCTCCTCGAAGGTCTCGACTTGTACGTTGATGCGGCGTTTGGTCAGGTGCCCGAGGAGATATGCCTCACGGAGCATGGCGTCCGGTTCTATGTCCCCGTGCTTAGCGCACAGAAAACCGGTTGGTATTACGATCAGCGTGCTAACCGCGCGCGGATGCTGCGCTATGTCAAAGGCGTGCGCGTCCTCGATGTGTTTAGCTACTTAGGGGCATGGGGCGTCCAGGCGGCATCCGCCGGCGCCCTTTCCGTGCAATCCATCGAGTCTTCAGCCGATGCGCTGCGCTACATCGAACGCAATGCGCGGGAAAATGACGTGCGGGTTGCGGCCCTGCACGGCGAAGCCTTCGCGACGCTCAAGGCCTTGCAGTCCGCCGCGGAAATCTACGATGTGGTGATTTTGGATCCACCGGCCTTTATTAAGAAGAAAAAAGATTGTGCCGAAGGGATTTTGGCCTACCGGCGCCTCAACCAGTCGGCGCTCGGGCTCGTTCGGCATGGCGGGATCTTGATGACCGCCTCCTGCTCCTATCACCTCACGCACGAGGGCTTCGTGGATGTGTTGCGGCAAGCGTCACTGCGTGCCGGGCGGGAGATACAACTGTTGGAGCAAGGGCACCAATCGCCGGATCATCCCATTCACCCCGCGATCCCCGAGACCAATTATCTCAAGGCGGCGATTTGCAGGGTGCTCTGACACCGCCCGGGTTCGAGCGAAGCAGCACACACGATTTGGTTAACCTCTTAATTAGCGCGCGATTGGTGGTGGCGTCATCTTACCAGTGACTGACTTGACAACGCCGCGCCACGGCTCCCATGATCTCGCCGGAAAGATCAATGCCCTGCTACCGCAGACACAGTGCCGTCGATGCGGGTATGCGGGATGTCGCCCTTATGCCGAGGCCATTGCCCGCGGCGAGGCCGGCATCAATCAATGTCCACCGGGTGGCAGCCACACCATCGAACGGCTCGCCGGCCTGCTAGGGCGCCGACCCCTACCCCTCGATCCCCGCTACGGCGCCGAGCAACCGTCCCGTACTGCCCGTGTCATCGAGGAGCTTTGTATCGGCTGTACGAAGTGTCTACAATCTAGTCCGGTAGATGCCATCCTTGGGGCGGCAAAGCACATGCACACCGTGATTCAGGATCTCTGTACGGGCTGTGACTTATGCCTACCGCCCTGCCCCATGGATTGCATCGAAATGATCCCTGCCGGCCTCAATTGGGATCAAACGCACGCAGACGCCGCCCGCGCACGCTTCGAGGCCCGCAATGAGCGGCTCGCAATTCCTACCGAGAATGCGCCCGTAACCAAAGCCGATCCCACGGCGCGGCTGGCCGAGATCGAGCATGATTCCCTTCGCCGCAAGGCCGAGATCGCCGCGGTGATCGCCAGGACCCGCAAGCACCAAAACCTGTAATATATTTTACTTCGCGGGCGGGGTATGAACCCCGCCCTTGACCAAAGGGGAGAGTTGCACTACTCCTTCTTTGGAAACCCCAATGCTAAAGTGCCCGCCGTAAACCGTGGGGTATTCAGAATCTGTGTGAGGTGGCCCGCTTAGCGCTCCGGTACCATCTGCGGGGAGGGGGTCATGCGCGCCGAGCCCGCTCCCGTACGTTCGAGCGTCGGATCGAAGCGGTCGGTCACATTGGTGACGATGAAAAATAACACCAATGCGATGCCTACCCCGGCGGCGAGATTGGTCGCCAGCGACGCCCGAAACAAGTGGCCGCTGATCACGATGTTAACCAGAAAGAGCGGGAAAATCACTACGGTTCTAAAATTCTGCGACAACGGGACGTCCGGTATCAAGCTGATCAGCCCCAGCGAGAAAATGATGACCAACCCAAATCCCGAGGCGATGCTGGTAAAGGCTGTCAGCATTTGGGGGGCCCGGAACGTCACTCCGCGCACCGCAAGCAACAATACGATGATCCCCACCGTAACCGCGGCATCGGTCAATCCCATAATTGCCGCCGATCCGATCGGCACTTTGGAGACATAGACGCCGAAGCGAATAAGCGTGTAGACAACAATGCTCGTGATCAGCAACACATAAGAGCTTGGAAGGTGCTGAGGACCTTTCTCAAGCCGAGTGATCCCAGCCAGCGTATCGACGAATGTTTTTACTGCATACAACATATCAAGTCCTCACATCAAGCCGGGCGGTGAAAACGCCGCGGCAAATCAGGTTGTAATCGCGTCCTCCACGCTTTCGCGTGCGCCGCAGGAAGGCACGCGTTGCATCCTGTAGTCTATGTTAAAAATCTTGGATTAGAAATGCTGATCTAATACAAGCGCGTCACGCGATACCCGGCCTGCTCCAACAACGCCGGCACTCCTTTGTCTCCGACGAGGTGTAATGCGCCGAGCGCAACAAAGGTATTCCCCTCCTTCAGCCACGACTGCACGCGTGCGGCCATGCGGCGATTGCGTTTCCAAAGCAGGTTGTCCAGGAAGCGTTCGTAGTAGTGCTCCGATCGGGTTTCATACTTGCCGGCAAGCGCCAGCAATCCCCCGAGGTCACGCTTTAGATATAACGCGGTCAGCGGCTCGAGGTCTTGCTGCAGTAGCTCGTAGTGGCAAACGGCATCCTTAAGCAAGGCGATTTGGTCTTCGAGGCGCAGACCACCCAATACCTCTGCCTGTTCCGCAAGCGACTCCAGACCCGAAATCGCCATCCCCTGCGCCTTGGCTCGTTGCATTAACGCGAGATCGAGCGGTAGCAGGCTGGAAGGCGGAGGTACGCTGAGCGTCACATACGCGGCCCAAGGCTTGACGCGATGCGCGATTTCCGCCGTAATACCGTAACGGGCAAGCAGCGGTTCAGCCGCGCCTGCGAGCTCCGCGCCCACCTGCGCCTTGAATGAGGTAGCATCGCCGTAAAACATCAGCTTCGAGAATTCGGCGATGCCGGCCTCATCGGGCACGGCCTCCATGACAAGGCGGCGGCTTTGCTCGAAGCTGGACGAGACCACTCGGGGTAAATCGAGCACGCGCCGATCGCCGAGATGAATCGTGCCGAAGAGATGACTCGGTGGAACACCCGCTTGCGAGATGCGAAATAAAAGCCCCTCCGTATACTTGCCGACGGCAAAGGCGGCAGGCGTCGTGGCGGGCACGAGCGGTTTGCATTCGAGCGCCCGGCACGGCCCCGCGAGACTCCAGAGCAGCGCAACAGCCAGCAACCGTCTCAATCGATACATCACGCCGCTGTCTCTTGGTTCAAAGCGGCGACTCTCGCCGAGGCGGCGCGCCGGCGCTCTTCCAGCGCTCGCTCGCTCCCCACCGCCCGGCCGCGCATGCGCGCAAGCCGCGCCTCACTTAGCGGTTTACGCAAGGGGCTCAATGCGTCCAGCGCCGCGGGCAGCGCCACCGGCCGATTGCACATGAGCACCATATCGCAGCCGGCTGCGAGCGCGCGCTGCGCGCGTTCGCTGTGAGCACCGGCCCCACGGGCGCCCGCCATATCGATGTCATCGCTGAAGATGGCGCCCTGAAATCCGAGATCCCGCCGCAACACCTGCCGCAGCCATACCTCCGAGAAACCGGCGGGCGCCGTGTCCACTTCGGGGTAAATGACATGCCCCGCCATGACGGCGTCTAGTCCCGCGCGAACCAAACCCGCGAACGGCGCTAGATCCGCGCTAGTTATCACCTCAAGGCTCCGGCCATCCACGGGGATCTCGCAATGGGAATCCGCCGCGACCGATCCGTGACCGGGAAAGTGTTTGCCGACACCCGCCATACCCGCCTCGTGCATTCCATCGAGGTAGGCCTGAGCGAGCCGGGTGACCGTCCGCGGTTTAGGATGCAACGCCCGGTCTCCAATCACTTGACTCACCCCGATCCCAAGATCGAGCACGGGCGCAAAGCTGAAATCGACACCCAGGGTACGCAGCTCGATCGCCATGAGCCAACCATATTCCCGAGCCATAGCCCGGGCGCGTTGCGGATCCTTGTCGTGGAGCCGGCCCAATGCCGCGCAGGGAGGTAGGGCGGTAAAACCAGGACGGAAACGTTGCACCCGCCCCCCTTCGTGGTCGACGGCCACGAGCAAGGGTGGATCGCGCACGGCATGGATCTCCGCGACCAGGCGCGCGAGCTGCTCGCGGCTGGCGTAATTGCGCGTGAAAAGGATCACGCCGCCCGCGGCCGGATGAACCAGCAGATCCCGTTCGCCGGGCGAGAGCTCGGGTCCCTGGAGATCGAACATGAGAGGACCTAATGGCACGTGGATTTAGCTTGCATTAACCTGGCGATCAATTTTTTCACCGCTCTGCGCGGAAGAAACCTCCGCGCGCGAGTTCTTCGGGACACCGGGCACAACATAGGATATCCTATTTTCGCACGCAGCCGAGCGCCTGCACCATGCATATCGAGATCAGACTGCGGCAACAAGAACTCTGGTTACTGTCGGAGTGCGACATCGTTCGCGGCTATTCCGTCTCGACCGCCAAGAACGGCCCCGGGGAAATGGAAAACAGCGAATGTACACCGCGCGGTTGGCATGCGATCTGTGAAAAGATCGGCGCGGGTTGCGCGAGCGGCACGGTGTTCGTTGCCCGCCAACCGGATGGCAAGATCTATAGTCCCGAGTTTCGCACCCTCTATCCTGGAAAGGATTGGATCCTCACGCGCATACTGTGGTTGACCGGCTTGCAGCCGGCCTTTAACCAGGGGGGCTCGGCCGACACTAAGAATCGCTTCATATACATTCACGGCGCCCCCGATGACGTCGCGATGGGCACACCGGGATCGCGCGGTTGCATTCGTATGCGTAACGCCGACATAATCGATCTCTTCGACCGCGTCGAGGTCGGTACCCGCGTCCTGATCCGGGATAGTGCGCTCTAGAGCCGACACCGAGCGGTGCGCACGGCCGGCACGGGTCAAAGCGCTTAAGCGGCGCGTTGCCCGCACGCTCAGCAAGCTTGCGAACGATCTGTTCTACTTGGTGTACCGCCCCGAGTGGCCCGCATTTGACGAACTGGTCACAAAGCATTCCGCCGACCGCAGCGACTTCTTCTTCGTGCAGATCGGCGCTAATGACGGCGTGACCCACGACTTCTTGCACGACTACATCCGCGCGTATCGATGGCACGGGATCCTCGTCGAGCCTGTCCCGGCATACTGCGATCTCTTGCGCGCCCATTACCAAGGTGTTCCCGCTGTCGTCGTCGAGCAGTCGGCGATCTCGATCTCCGAGGGCACCCGAACTCTTTACCGCATCGATGATCCCGCCGCCAAGCTTCCGGCTTGGTCTAAAGGCCTCGCCTCGCTGCACCTCGACGTCATCAAGAAGCACCGTTGGATGATTCCGGATCTGGAAGACGCGATCGTCGCCGAGCCGGTGCGGTGTATCACGCTTGCAACCTTAATCCGCAAGCATCAGGTCGAGAAAATCGATCTCTTGTCCGTCGATACGGAAGGCCATGACTTCGAGGTCATCAAGCAGATCGACTTCGCGCGGTTTAGACCGCGGATGATCATCTACGAGCATAAGCACCTGTGGCGCGAGACGAGACGGCACTGCGAGAACCTGCTGACGGCCCAAGGCTATCAACTTACGAAGCACCTGAGTAATACCTTGGCGTATCTGCCTTAATCCGCGACTGATTGGTTTGCAGGCGGGGTCGGGTCTCGGCCTGAGGACTTCAGTGTCCGTGCGCGCCCACGCCTTCGACCTGAGCACCTGGCGCACGGCGCGACAAGAGGTTGCTGCCGACACAGACTTTATATCTGAACCAGTTTCACGCCCGCCGCCAGCGCCGCCTTGTTCAGATCGGCGTCAAGCGCCGCGAGGGGCAAGCGGTGACGGATGGCCAGTTCCAGGTATGCCGCATCGTAGCCCGTCAGCCTGTACCGTTCCGCCAGCGCTCGCACCGACACGAATACCTCGGTACGGCTCAAATCCTCGACCTCAATCGGTAACTCGGCCAGACTCTCCAGAAAATCGAAGGCCTTGTCCTTTGTGATACGGCTCTTGCGAACGGCCAGCTCGACGACGTTCACGACTTCGTAAAGCCACAAGGCGGGAACGAGCGCTGTATCCGTGAGATTGGAGAGACGGTTGAGCAAGGGTTTCAGTGAAGTCCGTCGCCTCGTCCGTGAAGCACCAGGCCATCGTCACGGTATTGTCGAGAACGAACCGGCTCAAGGACGACCTTCATTGATCAAGTCTCTAATCTTCAACCCACCGAGTGACACGCCCTTGCGCAACTCCCGGATACGGGCGGCGGCGGCTTGCGCCTTCTCTTTGTTGAAGAGAGGCTGATTATCCTTCGCGCGCCACGCGGTAAACGCCTCGTCGAGGAACTCATCGACGCTTCCGTACCGTCCCGACTTGACGGCCTGTTCGACGATTCTCTGGTGTTCGGGCTTAAGCTCGATGTTCATGGCCATTGCGCCTCGTTGGCGAAGATACTCCTTAACCTTACCCTTTCCCGCACCGTGGGGTCAACGTTTTGTCTTCCTCACGCGCTCCGACCGGTTCCAATCCCTGTTTGTCCGAAGGGGCCCGAGCGCGAGATCCGGATCGGTGTCGGTAAGATAAGTCACGCCCTGCTCTTCGATGAAGAAGGCCCTGCGCGTCAAGAACTCCGGAGCCCGGCAGGCACTCCCCTCGTGTGGCGATTAAAAATCGTCTGCCCCTGCGCTCGTGCTCAGCAGGGGCATTAAGATCTCCATGACGCGGTCCACGGCGCCGCGGTTCTCGGCCACCACCGCTGACGAACGACTTAGATGTAGGGTGGGTAAGCCGCGCTGTTTGCGGCGTAACCCACCAACCCGTCGGCCGCAGGCCGACACCTTGGATCGCATGGGAGAGCAATCCCCGGGTTTCGCAAACGACGCTCAACCCAGGCCACGAGTTCTTTCACAATGCTAGCTCTCCCTGCCCCGCGATGGTTGAGACATTAACGTCTAACCGCGGCCGGCCCCTAGGCCTCGCCTCGCGCCGTTGCCCTGCGATGTGCTCAATCTTGGCATAGAAACGCCCATTGCCCAGAGGTTGGTTTTGGTTCAGCGCAAGCCGTAGGTCGCTGATGGTCTCTGGATCGAGATGGGGTCGGAACAAATTGCGGTACGCTACGCGTCGCGCGCTGTCGGTCGCTCCCAATGCCAGGTAGACGGGATGAGGGCTGAGCAGCGGTGAGACCTGTCCGAGGGCGTTGGAGCGATAGCTGGTCCAGCGGTAGTTCGCCGGATCGTCCACCAGCGCCGCACGCACGGGTTCAGTTCGACGTAACGCATGCAGGTGAGGAGATAGGTCTCCGCCTGGATGAGTGAGGACTTGTAGCAGCTATCCCACAATGTGCCCGTACGCCGGTACTGCCGGTTGATATACTGCACGTAGCGCCGTCCCAAGGAAATCACAAGCTTGAGTACCGTCGCAGCCTTCTTGGGGGTGAGGAGCAGGTGTACGTGGTTGGTCATAAGCGCATAGGCGTGCAGCGAACAGCTTGTGTCCTTCAATGCCTCACCGAGCCAATGCAGGTACGTGTAGTAGTCCTCTTCGCCAAAGAAGCAGGGCTCGCGGTTGTGGCCGCGCTGCACGATGTGCAGCGGTATTCCATCGAGGTGAACACGCGGGCGGCGGGGCATACGCGTAGTATATCACAAATATATCGAGCCTGGCCCCTTTAGCTGTGACTCGATGAAGGCATAGCTGCCGATGATCCTCACATCCGGCCAGATCTCGCCGCTGACATCGAACTCCAGGCCGTTGTTATTCGCCTCGCCGACGGCGACTGAGAAGCCTTGGGCTGCGAGTATGGGGTCGGGGTCTAGGGCGGCGATATTTCTGCCTGGTGAGATCGAACCAAGCGAGCGTAGCAGTGAGGCGGCCATCGAAAAGCTCGGTCTTAAGACCGACTTCCCACTGCTGGGCGGTTTCTGGAGGCAGGGGTGTACGCGACAGACTGAATCCATTGGTCCTGCCGAAGTTCTCGACGTAATTGCCATAGAGACTGAGCTGCGGCACCGGTTGCCAAAGGAGCCCAAAGCGCGGTGTGACGGCGTCTTCGCGGAACGAAAAGGGGCTGGTCGTTGGCGGCCCCGGTATGAGGATGGTAGTAGTGCCGTTGGACGCGGCGTTGTCGTAGCGGAAGCCGGCGAGTATATGCAGGTCATGGGGTAACCTGACCTGATCCTGGACATAGAAGCCGTACCAGTCCTCCGTAGAGCTGCCCGATGATTGCGAATCCGGGTTGTCGAGCAGGGTGAGGGGCAGACCCGTGTGCACGGGATGGAAGAGGTCGATGAAGGAGGCGACAGAGAAATTGCCTCTCCCGGCGTTGAAGTTGTCAAAGCGGAGATAGTCTCCGCCGAGGAGCAGGGTGTGACCGATGCCCCAGGTATCGAACTTGCCGGTGAGATCCAGGGAGGTGTAGTAGATTTGATTTTCGAAGGGTGTGTTCTCGGCAATGAATCGGGCTAGAGGACACTGGGCGGGCGTGCAGGTCTGCGCCGAGTCGGCCGAGGCAACTTTCGACCGAAGCCGCCGCTCCCATCGAGGGCATGAACGGCAGCTTCCCGAGCGAGACCGGATCCCTTTTGCTTTGCTTGGAACGCAATACTACGGCTAGATCTGTGAGCCGGCCCAACCGCCGTCCGCGGGCCCTCGACACCTGCCTGGCGATGCGGTGCCTGCCGACGGAGCTCGCTCGGGCCGCCGCGGCCGAGGCCGACTCGGAAGCGGTTCGGCTGCGCAGCGCTCGCGCGGCGTCGATGCTCGAGGCGGCGATCGCCCAATCCACCGATTGACTCCCTCCAGGGTCCTGCGTCGCTACGGCCTTGGTGGCCAGTCTGGATAGCCGCGAAGCTGCTGGTACGATTGCCGCCACCAGCCGATTGTGGAATGTTCGAACCTTATCCCCAGCTCGACTCCGCCGCGTCCACCGCCAAGGGGCGTGTTCCCCTCGACGTACAGCCGTCCGACCCGCAGTGAAGCCGACTGCGGGGTGATCGGCACTGTCAACTTGGGCGCAAGGTCGACGTACACACCAGCCTGGCCCACCCCCCCCGTGACACCAATGCCATACTTAAACTCCTTACTTATGGACTCCACGAAGGGCGCCACCACTAAAGGGCCGAGATCCACGCCCAAGGGCTCGTCCGTCCCGCTCGCCGGCGGAGTGAAAGTGAGTTGCTCCACCTGTGCGAGGGCAGCGTCCAGGTGCGCCTCGGTCGATTGGAGGGTCGATTCGAGGCGCTCGACCTTGCTTTCCAGGGCCTTGATGTAGCTTTCCTTGAGGATCTGATCGACGCGAGATGGTTCGCGTGCCTTACCGGGCGCGCCGGTGTCCTCGGGAGATTGGCTCGGTCCAGGCTTCCCCTTGAGCATGTCGGCAGCGCGGGACGGGGTGACTGCCGCCGCGTCGCCCGTCAATTTGGGACCACCTGGCTCGTCACCGTTCTCGTCGTCGGCCGTTCTCTTGGGACCACCTGGCTCGGTGGGGTCGCCCGCCGCGAGCCGGCCGCTCGAGGGCGCGAGGTAGGTGGTCGTCCAGCCCCCCGCCTTCTTCCACCACTCCGGAAGGTCCAAGTAGCCAGTGGGGTCGATCCGTCCGGTGGGGTCGTTCCGGACGTAGCTGTAGGCGTTGAGGCTCTGCATGTCCCGGGGCCCGACGACGAATGGGTCGACGCTCAGGAACCGGCCGAGCCGGTAGTCGTAAGCCCGGCCGCCCATATGGACGAGGTGGACGTCGTCCACCTGCTCGTGGCCGGTGAAGCCCCGGTCGGTGACAGGGTTCCCCAGGGTTGGCGTGGATCGCCACTGCTCGTCGCGCGGGCCGCCGAAGGGATCGAACCCCTGGCGCTTCGCCACGGCGCCGGTCTGATCGGTGATGGTGTCCACCGAGCCGAGCCGGTCCGGGTGGAGATACTGCACCTGCTCGCTGACGACGATCCCGAGCCTCCTGCCCGTGAGCCGGATGATCACCACCTTGTCGCCCACGTAGTCGCGCTCGGTGACGTTCCCTCCGGCGACGATCCGCTCGTGGCGCTTGTCGACGTAGTAGGTGGTGCCGGCGCCGGTGACCCTCTTGTACCGCTCGTGATTGGGTCCGTAGGCGTAGCGGACCGCGCTGCCCGACTCCTCGACGAACACCGGCTCGTCGTGGGCGTCGTACTTGGCGGTGCGCCCGTCGCCAGCGAGGAGGTTGCCGCTTGCGTCGTAGCGGAAGTCGGACACGACGAGGCCGTTCGTCGCCCGGTAGCTCCCGATGGCGTGGGGTCCGGCGTTCGCCGGGTTGGCACGCCCCGCTTTTCCGTAGCTGGTGAGCGTGGAGTAGTCGCCCTTCACCACCAGGTTGCCGATGGCGTCGTACTGGTAGTCGACGGTCTCGGACCCGCCGCCGGGCCCGCTCCACGTCCGGGTGGTCCAGTCGAGTCTCGACAGGTCGTCGTAGCCGAAGGTCTCGGCGACGCCGGTGATGGCATTGCTCTGCTGAGAGAGGCCGCCTTGGGGGTCGTCGTAGGCGTACTGCAGGTTTTGGCGTAAGGTCAGCTGTCTCAGGACCGACAGCCAGGTCGGACGTCCCGTGGCGGGATCGTACCGGTAGGTCCCGTGCAGCGCGTTGCCGAAGTACTCGGTGCGGACCTGCCCGTGCGCAGTCATCGCGGTGGTGCGGCGCGACCAGGTCAGGCCGCGGAGCGAGCCGCGGAGCGAGACCGACGCATTGCGCTCCTCCTTCAGGTGGCCGTGGTCGGTGTAATCGAGGGCGCTGATCCGGCCGCTCGGGTAGCGCACCGCCTTCACCCGCCCGAACTGGGCGTCGTAGGCGTTGCTGGTGGAGAACGCGAGGCCGTCGGTGAAGGTAACCTTCCGGACCGGCTTGCCGAAGGAGTCGTACTCGAAGCCTCGGCAGTAGCCGGAGACGCCCGCGGTTCCCCCACGCTCGGAGTCGAGGGCGCCGCGGAAGGTCTGGTCGTAGGTCCATTCCGCCTCGAGCACGCTGTTCACGGAGCGGCGGGTGGGGCGGCCGAGGCGGTCATAGCTGTGCTGCACGGTGATGCCGCGGGCATCCACCGTGGAGATCGCCTGGTCGAAGCCGTCGTAGGCGGTGGTCGTAGTGCCGCGGTCGGGGTGGTCCACCGAGACCTTACGGCCCCGGTCGTCGTAACTGAGGACCGTTTGGCTTCCCAGGGCGTCTTGGATCAGGGCCAGGTTACCCAGAGGGTCGTAGCGGTAGTCGCTGGGCCTCCCATAGGGATCGACCACCCGCACCAGACGGCCCTGGCTGTCATAGCTCCGGACGATGGGGTTCGCCACGCCGGGGAGTAAGATCCGGGTGTCGAGTCCGGGGTAAAAGTACCGGTACTCGATGGGAGCGCGCCCATTCGACTGGTCCGCGGTCTTCTTCATGGGGCGACCTAGGGCGTCGTGGCCCAGCCACCGAGTTAAGAAGGCGGCGGCGGGATCGTAGGTGGGCTGGCTCTCGGCCACCTTTCGGCCGCGGGCGTCGTACTCGAAGAGGACTATCGATACCTCGGTGCCGCCGGCGAAACCAGTGGTGGTCTCGCGCACCGGGCGGCCGAGGCGATCGAGGTAGCGCGTCCGGGTGGGGGCGCCGGCCTGCATCCTCACCTCACGGAGGACCGCCCGCGGCGGGCAGCTCGTCCCAGCGCACCCGAGGAGCCGCTCATGGACGGGGAGCCGATCGGGCGCGTCCGTGAGGATGCCGCGCCCGAAGGCGTCGTAGATCATCGTGGTGACGTTGCCGTTGGGGTCGGTGACCGACGTGGGCTGCCCATGGATCGGATCGGTGTCGACCGTGGTGGCGTGGCCGAGGGCGTTGGTGGTGACCTCGGGGAAGTACCCGTCGGCAGTGTAGGTGGTGAAGGTTCGGCGCGGCGTCGCCCGCGCCGCCTCCTGGCGGACCACCGTGGGGTTGCGGTAGCGGTCGTACAAGGTGTAGGTCGACAGCGCCTGATCGGCATGGCCCTTCTGCACCCGCTCCCACCGCGGAAGGCGCACGCCGTTGCCGCTGGTCCAGTATTCGTACTCGGTCACCACACGGTGGGACCCGGTCGGACCCGCCAGCGCCGCCGCTGCCTCGATCGGCCCCAGGGCCTCGACCTTCGAATCCATTCGGTCGATCCACCAGGAGGATGCCGCCGAGTAGTCGTAGTGGTAAGTGATGGTGCTCTCCTGGGTGTGATGGGCGTCCGTGGTCGTGACGACCCGCGACGATAGGTTTCCGTATGCGAGGTCCGGCGCGCGGTAGCGGTCGTCGGTCTCCACCGTTCCCAGTACCGCCCGGGAAGCGGCGAGCTCGCGCGTCTCCTTGCGTTCCAGGTCGAGGTAGGGGAAGCAGATCCGGGCGAGCTGTCCGGCCGGGGTCCGGCAGGAGGACGTCCAGGTGGAGCGGGTGCGGACGAGCGGCTGGGCGAGAAGGGAGTCGCTCGCGAGCATCTCGGTCTCTTCGTGGACGAGCCCGGTGAGGGGGAAGTCGCGGTGGAAGCGCCGGATGCGGCGCAGGTTGTTCGCCTGCTCGAACGGTGTCCCCGGGATATCCTCCTCCTCAGTGATCTCGCCGAAGCCAAGGAAACCACGCCCCTCCCGGTGAATCCAGGCGTTGGCGTAGCGGAAGCAGGTGCCGTTCAGGCCGCCGGCGCCGTTCTCCCGCTCCAGCCGGGAGACGACGTGCATGGAGGAGGTGAAGAGGCTGTGCTTGCCGTCGGGCGTGAAGGAGGCATAGTCGGCGCGGTAGAAGGGCTGGCCCCTCGCGGAGGTACATTGGACGTGCTCCGTCGAGGAGAGCGGGGCGTAGTGGATGCGAGTCGAAGCGCCCACGCCGTCTATGACCGTGGCGAGGAGGTCGGAGGCGGGTCCCCGGTTGCGGGCGATCCAGGTCCCGTCGCTGAGGCCGCGCGGGGCCGAGTAGTAGTAGCCCTTCTCCCACGCGCAGGTCCGCGTGTCCGTGACCGTGCAGGGCGCGTCCACGTGCACGAAGTAGGGCTGGAACCTGAACTGGAGGTCGGTGAGACCGTCGCCGAAGTGGTCGTCGGGATCGAGCGAGGTGAGAGGGATTTCGAGGTCGCTCCAACGCTGGTTAGCCCACACGTGGTCGCCGCTGTCGAGGTCGAGATTCACGATGTCCCAGCGGTAGATGGCGCGGTCGCTCCCGGGTGGTAGGTTGGGCACGTTGGGCAGATTGGCTCCCGGCGAGCAGCGCTCGACAAACTCTGTGTTTCCCCCCTGCCGATTCTCGAAGAGCTCGCACCAGATCCCGGTTAGATCCACTGGGACCAGGAGCTCGGCGCGCCCGTCGCCATCGACGTCGGCGACCTTGACCTTGTGGTTGAGGTCGGGCCAGCGGATAAGGGAGGCGAGCGCCGCCCCGACGCCCACGCCACCGATCGGCTCGGCGCGGAAGTGGGTGTCGATGCCCACCTGGTTGCCGCCCTCGTTGATGTAGGCGATCGCCGGGCTCGAGGTGGGCAGGTGGATGAAGTCCATGAAGCCATCGCCGTTCACATCGAGCATCTTCAGGGCGCCGGCGACGTTGCGGCCGATGCTGCCTACCGGTCCCCCCATCGCCGTGAGGGCGACGTCCTGCGCTGCGAGGTTGCCTTGCGCCGGCCTCAGGAAGACGACGTGGTGGCCCCGGCTTCCCCCGCAGGTGCCCCCGGCGACCACGCCGGGTTGGGTGGGATCCTGGTCGGTCAGGAGATCGGGGAAGCCGTTGCCGTCGAAGTCCTCGACCGCGAAGATCATCTCGCAGTCGTCGAAGGCGGAGCCCAACCCCCCGAGGTTGGCGGTTCTGCAGAACTGGAGGTCGCCGTTCGCGGCTCTGGGGCACTGGAAATGGACGACCAGCTCGTAGCGCAGGGGGGTCGACGAGACCCGTTCCACGCGCAGCACGTCCATCCTCCCGTCGGCGTCGAAATCCGCGAGCTTCTGCTCGCGGAAAGCATACGCCGTCGGATCGGCGGGGTTGATCGGATCGGCGAGGTTGGAAGAGCGGGCTTCGAACTTCCGTGTTGCCGGGTTGAAGGTGGCGATGGCGAAGTGGCCGCCCTGACTTCCGATGACGTCGGTGCGCCCGTCCCCGTCGGCGTCGACGTTTTTCTCCTGGTTGACCCAGGGCCAGGCCCCGCCGTCGAAGCCGCCGGGGAGCGTGGTGATCCGGGCTCCGCCCGACAGCTCCAGGACCTGTGACAGGACCCGCGGGGCTGAAAAAAGATACTGCGAGGTCGCCCGCAGCATGTCCCGGGTGCCGTCACCGTCGAAGTCCGAGACCAGGAAGAGGTACTCGCGGAGCGGATCCGCGGCGGGGATCCGCTCCCTCGCGAACGAGGGGGCGGCGCCCTGGTAGCCGAACTCGGTTCTCGGCAGGGAGTTGCTGTCGGTGCAGTCCGTGGCGGCGCACATCCGGATCGCCTGGGGTTTGACCTGTACGACGGTCGGTGTGAATCTCCGATCTCCGCCAAGAGAAGGGGATTCACAGATGAAAGAATACCAGAGTTTGAGTCATACGAGATGGGACTGCAAATATCACGTAGTGTTTATACCGAAGCGAAGGAAGAAGCAGATTTTCGGGGTGCTGCGTCGGCAGTTGGGGGAGATATTCCACGAGCTAGCGAGGCACA
>JBIMKD010000094.1:0-8369 GCA_043673815.1 Chromatiales bacterium | reverse complement strand
GGGCGGGTGCTCGGGGTGCAGCCGGGGCGCAATCGCCACAGTGTCAAGGTGCTGTCCCCCGATGGCCGTGTGTACAAGATCGAAGTCGATCCGCGCACCGGCGACGTGCGCTAAGCGCTGCAATCGAGTTCTTCCGATGCGATTGCTCTTAGTCGAAGACGAGCGTGCCTTGAGCGATCAGGTGGCGGAGCGGCTGCGCGTCGAGGGCTACGCCGTCGATATCGCGCGCGATGGTCAAGAAGCGTTGTATATGGGCGGCGAGTTTCCCATCGATGCCGCGCTCGTCGACCTCGGTCTCCCGAAGCTATCCGGTATCGATGTGATCCGGCGCTGGCGGGCCGCCGGCCGCACGTTTCCCATCTTGATACTTACGGCGCGCGGGCGTTGGCAGGAAAAGGTGGAAGGCCTCGGTACGGGGGCCGACGACTATCTGGTTAAGCCGTTCCAATTCGAAGAGCTGCTCGCGCGCTTGCAGGCCCTGATCCGCCGCTCCAAGGGGTGGGCTACGCCGTTTCTGGTATGCGGCCCGGTCGCATTGAACACGGCGAGTCAATCCGTGCAGGTCGACGGCGCGCCTGTCGAGCTTACGGCTTTCGAATATAAAGTCTTGGAGTACCTGATGTTGCACGCGGGCGAGGTGATCTCCAAGTCCGAGCTTAGCGATCACATCTACGAGGAGGAGTCAGACCGCGACAGCAACGTGCTCGAGGTGCTGGTAGCACGGTTGCGCAAGAAGCTCGACCCCGACCGGGCGCTGCAGCCCATCGAGACCCTGCGTGGCCGCGGTTACAGATTCAACCTTGAACCGAGCGGGCGGACTCTCGCTTAATACCCGGCTCCTGATCGCCGCGAGCGTCGTGCTCGCGGCCTTCCTGGGACTCACCGGACTGACCTTGGATGAGGCTTTTCGGGAGAGCGCGCTGACCGCCATCCGCGAGCAACTGAAGGTGCAGATCTACTCCCTGCTCGCCGCCGCCGAGCTCGATGACAGCGAGAAATTGGCTGTTCCCAAGCGCCTCCCGGAGGTCCGCCTCGACACCCCGGGCTCGGGCTTGTATGCCCAGGTGAATGACGCCGCGGGGGATGTCGTCTGGCGTTCCCGCTCCATGCTCGGGTTGAGCTTGCCTTTTGCAGCCATCTACCGCACTGGGGAGCCAGCGTTCCATGAGCTGGTGAGCTCGGAGGGAGCGCGATTCTTTGCGGTGGGTCTCGGCGTGGTCTGGGAAGCCAGTCCGCAGAAGCGTTACGGTTATACGTTCTACGTTGCCGAGAGCACCGAGCCGTTCAATGCCCTGGTGGGCGGTTTTCGGCGCAGTCTCTGGGCTTGGCTCCTCGGGGCCGCGCTCGTGCTCCTCGGCGTTCAAGGTTTCATCTGGCGCTGGGGGCTTGCGCCGCTGCGCCGGGTCGCCTTGGAGGTAGCGGAAATCGAGGCTGGGCGAAGGGACGAGCTCAGCTCCGTCTATCCGAAGGAGCTGCGCCTTCTAACGGAGAGCTTAAATACCTTCTTGAGGAATCGCAGCACTCACCTCGAGCGCTACCGCAACGCATTGGCCGATCTGGCCCATAGTCTAAAGACGCCGCTCGCGGTCATTCGCGGCGCCGTCGGGGAACGCGAGAGGGGGGAAGGATTTCAGGAGACGCTGCAAGAACAAGTCGAGAGAATCAACAAGGCCGTGGACTACCAGCTTCAGCGCGCCGCGGCCTCGGGACGGACGGTGCTCGCGGTGCCCGTGGCGGTCGCACCGCTGGTGCACAAGCTCCAGCAGTCACTCGCCAAGGTCTATGCCGGAAAGGCGCTGCGTTTCGATTTCTCTTTGGATTCCAGGACCGTGTTCCATGGGGAGGAAAGCGATCTCCTGGAGGTGCTCGGAAATCTCCTGGACAACGCCTGTAAGTGGGCACGGCGGGAAGTGGTGCTGCGTGTTACGGTAGACGGCGAGCGCCCGGGATTGCTGCTGGAAGTAGAGGATGACGGACCGGGGATCCCGGAGAATCTATACACGCTCATCAGCCAGCGCGGGGTGCGTGGCGACCAGAACGTCGCTGGCCACGGTATCGGGCTCGCCGTGGTGCGGGAGATCGTGGAGCAGGTCTACGGAGGCACGCTCGAGTTCGGCCGTACGGAGCGCGGCGGGGCGCGAGTGCGGGTGCGTTTGTAGATCCGCTCATAGCGTACCTAACACCTTGCGCGCGGTCTCGATCACGCCGGCGATGTCCCCGCCGAGCCGGCAAAGACCTCGTGCACTGCGCCAGTAATTAATAGACCATGTATGAACGCAGCGGTCCTCCGCAGGATCAATCTTGCGAATAAACCGCTGCGTCCAAAATACCGAGCTATTTCGACGGCTGACCGAATCAGCGCCCCGATACCGGTTTAATTGACAAGGCTTGCGTTTAGGGCACATACATGGTTATTGCCCTCATCGGCCTCAATAACCGTATCGCTTGCGTCGACTCGAGCACATACCTTTGCCGGAAGGGTGCTCGCGAGCCCGATAAAGAACTCCGTCGATCCGCCAGCGAGGAGAGCCGGCGTGTCGGCGATGGTCTGCCCGCCGCCAAGAAAGAGAGCGCCTCGTATCGTGATCACGTAGCCCGGAGGAGCTTCGTAGTCTCCCTGATTTTCCACTCTCAAGGTGACTGCGGCGTCCGTGTTCGAACCATTCACCGGAGCGACAATTAGCTTCGGCACCAAGTCAGGGAGCGGTGGGTCGCCTGGCAAACAGTTGGGATCCTTACCGTTTACGTTCGGTTCGCATATATCCGCAAGAGCAGGTAACGGCCCGGCTGACGACAGCACCAGAGATAGTGTCAAAACGATAAGCTTATGTATGTTCATGGCAATTTCCTCTATACAAAACAATTGAAATAATTTCCTGCACGCCGTAGACCGGCGTGCGACCTGTGCGAAACACCATTCGAGACACGTACCGCTAGCAGCACCTCGGTGCGAGTCCGATTTGATGGCGCACTTCGCGTTGTCGACCGGAAGGGAATCTATTTTTTCCTCTCCGCTGCATTATTCCCGTTGGCAGGAACAAAGGTTCAAATAGCGAAAGGAAATGCCACCGAGGAAATCGCAAACCGGGTGCAGCGCGTGGCACAGGATGTATAACCGCGCCACGGTCTCTGACGCGCCCATCGCATGAGCGGCCGATGCCGGCCACCCGGCCGGCGGACCAGAATGCGGGCAGATACTGGCAGCCCGCCGGTGACGGCGGGGCTAGATCGATGAACCTCTTCGACTCGACAGGGGAATAAGGAATAGGCGATGGCGCTCGCGGCCGTCGAGGCCCGGGCCCCGCCTTAACAGTAGAGGATCAATTCACTTTTGTTCGAGGAGAAAGTCATGTACAGCAAGAGACATCTAATCGTGCCCTTGGCGTTGAGCCTGGGGGCCTTCAGCCAGGGGACCTTTGCCGTCAGCAACATCGATTCCTGTCGGACGATCACAAGCTCGGGGTCCTTCCGACTCACGAGAAACCTCACGGCGAACGGCGACTGTCTGGTGATTCAGGCGAACAACGTAAGCATCAATCTGCAGGGCCATACGCTAACGGGCAATGGGACCGGAGCGGGGGTGACAGCCGGCGACGACACGTTGCGCAGCGGGATCGCGATACGGAATGGCGTGGTCACGAATTTCAGCGACGGCATAGACCTCGCGTTCGTTCAAGGCGCCGTGGTGGAAGGCGTACGGGCGATCCCAATCACCGATATCGGGATCCGGGTAGGTGAAGGGTCGGTCGTTTCCGCCAGTGTCGTCGTCAACGTCAATGACGCCCCTGCCATCCAGGTCCAGTGCCCGAGCGCAGTGATAGGGAACGCCGTGACCGGCAGCGGCATTGGCGTTGCTTTCATCGACTTCCTCGGCGCCAATTGCGAGGACAGCCAGAACGCACCGCCTACGCGTTAGGCTTTGATTCCCGGCAGGCGATGCTAGCGCCCGGCAGGGACGCCGGGCCACTCGTTTCGTGAATGCGATCATAGAAACAAGGGCCCCTCCCCCGCGAAGTCGGCGACCAGCGCCCTACACTCGCCATTCAATGGGCAGCGCAGCGGCTGCGGACGGCTTACCCGCTGGTCGGGCGCTGCGTTTCGGTACGCGGCGACCAGAACGTCGCTGGCCACGGCATCGGGCTCGCCGTGGTGCGGGAGATCGTGGAGCAGGTCTACGGCGCGGGGGTGCGCTGGAGTTCGGCCCGCCGGGTGAGGGCGGGCTCGATGAACCTCTTCGACTCGACAGGGGAATAAGGAATAGGCGATGGCGTTCGAGGCCGTCGAGCTGCGGGCCCCGCCTTATTCTTAAACCTGATTCGATGAGGAGGAATGACCATGACTACCAGAGACTATAGATCCAGCGACCGGAGGCTCGGCGCCGTATGGCTCGCCGCCGGCGTGTTGCTCCTTGGCGGCCCGGGGCTCGCCCATGCCGTCGAGGTGCAGGCCGATTTCAATGGCGATGGCTTCGCGGACCTGGCCATCGGGGTGCCCGGCGAGGCCATCGGGAGTGTTACGCGCGCCGGGGCGGTGAACGTGATCTACGGCAAGGATGCCGATGGCCTGTCCGCGCTGAACAATCAACTTTGGCACCAGGACGTGCCGGGGATTCTCAGCTTTGCCCAGGCCAATGACGCATTCGGCGCGGAGCTCGCGGCCGGCGATTTCAACGGCGATGCGTTCGCGGACCTCGCCATCGGCGTAGCCGGTGAAGGCATTGGGAGCGCCATCGGTGCCGGGGCCGTCCAGGTGCTCTATGGCTCCGGGAGCGGGCTCAGTGCCGCCGGCAGCCAGTTCTTGCGTCAGGACGCGAACCTCGGGGGCGAGGCCATCGAGGACGCGCCCGAGTCAGGCGATGGGTTCGGCGGTGCCCTCGCCGCCGGCGACTTCAACGGCGATGGCTTCGTCGACCTGGCCATCGGGGTGCCGGAAGAGGACATCGGGAGTGTTGCGGACACGGGGGCGGTGAACGTGATCCACGGCACGCCAGCCGGTCTGGCCGCGGCGGACGATCAAATCTGGCATCAGGACATCGCCGGTATCGAGGACACGGCCGAGCCCTTTCAACGATTCGGCACCGCGCTCGCGGCCGGGGATTTCGACGGCGATGGCCGGGATGACCTGGCCGTCGGGGTACCCTTCGAGGGCGTCGGTTCAAGCTTCGCCGGGGCGGTGAACGTGATCTATGGCAGCAACCAGCGGCTCCAGGCTGCTAATAATCAGCTCTGGCATCAGGACATCGCCGGTATCGAGGACACGGCCGAGCCCAATGACGCATTCGGCCTACCGCTCGCGGCCGGGGATTTCAACGGCGACGGGCGGGATGATCTGGCGGTCGGGGTACACCTCGAGGGCGTCGGAAAATTATCAAAATTATCAAGCGCCGGGGCGGTGAACGTGATCTATGGCAGCAACGATCGGCTCCAGGCCACGAACGACCAGCTCTGGCACCAAAACGTCACCGGTATCGAGGACACGGCTGAGCCCTTTGACTTTTTTGGCGGCGCGCTCGCGGCCGGGGACTTCAACGCCGATGGCCGGGATGACCTGGCCGTCGGGGTGTCGAACGAGGCCATCGGGAGTGTTCGGTTCACGGGCGCGGTGAACGTGATCTATGGCACCACCGATCGGCTCCAAGCTGCCAATGATCAGCTCTGGCATCAGGATTCCGTGCAGGTGCTTCCATTTCCTTTGGAGCCGCTGGCGATCGAGGACGCTGCCGAGGAGGACGACAGGTTTGGGGATGCGCTCGCCGCGACGACCAGCGGGGGCTCGTTCGCGGCGTTTGTCGCCGGTCTCTCGGGCGAGTGGCAAGCGATCGCGCAGCGCTGCAAGGCCCCCGGCCGCTGCCGCATCCAAGGCCGGATCCGGGTCTTCAACCCTGGCACGGCCACGGCAGCACGATCGGTCCTGCGCTTCTTCCTCTCGGCGGACGAGACGCTCGATGAGTCCGACACCCTGCTGCGCGAGCGCACGGTCAAGCCACTCGCGCCCCAGGAGTCGGTGCGGCTGAAACTCCAGGTGCGGCTCGCGCCCGGGCAGGATGCCAGCGGGGATGTCGTCATCGCGGTGCTCGATGCCACGGACCGGGTCCCCGAGCAGAACGAGGACAACAACGAGGTGGTCTCGCCCACTATCCCCTGAATCCTCGTCCTTCAAGTCCGGCGGCACCGTGACGGTGCCGTCGGCCCTTGAACCTTTCCCCGGCTCTTGGGAAATCACTAGCCCGGATTTCTCGTGCGCCGTGCAAAGGCACGGTCTTTCAGCGGGTGCGAACCCCGCCCGGCAACTTTCGCTCCAGCCGGTAGCAATCGGAGCAGTCGCGGAGGTAACGAAGCGGCTGAAGCCTCTGGTGTAGAGGGTCACTTTAGGTGACTTGGCGAGTAGGCAGGCCGTAATGTGAGTGAACGCTGAGCAAGCCTCGAAAAGGGTAATGCGGAAGCCGACCCGACCGAGAATTCGGGGAAGGCTGACATTCTTGGGGAAGCGAGCGAAGAGGGCACCCAGGGGTTCCGCCGGGGTATTGGCGACAGCATGCCTACAAAGGGAAGACCGCTGCAACACGGGAAGCCCCATCGTGTGGTCGGGGCGTGGTGACCAAACGGACGCCCGTGGAGGGTGAGGCCGTGCGCGATGGGTGACGGAGAGGCCCGTAGTTACCGTTGAAGCCGGGTAATTCCGGTGGAGGGAAGGGGCCTCGGTTCAAGGCCAACGCAAGACGTGGTGAGGAATAGGAGATTGGGGATGACCCTGGCAACTCCGGAAAGTATTCAGAAGCTACAGACGGCGTTACATGCCAAAGCGAAGGAAGCACCCGAGTATCGGTTCTACCTCCTCTATGACAAGGTGTATCGCGAGGATGTTCTAAAGCATGCCTATGCCTGCTGCAAAGCCAACAAGGGGGCGGCGGGCATGGACAATGAACGTTTCGAGGACATCGAGGCGTACGGAGTAGAGCGCTGGCTTGGGGCACTGGCGGAGACCCTGAGAGCGAAGAGGTATCGACCCCAGGCGGTCCGGCGGGTATACCTGAAGAAGCCGAATGGAAAATTGCGGCCAATCGGCATACCCCCGATACGTGACAGGGTGGTTCAGACGGCAGCGGTACTGGTGCTAGCGCCGATATTCGAAGCCGACCTGCCACCCGAGCAACACGCCTATCGGCCAGAGCGGAACGCCCTGACGGCGGTGAGAGAAATGCACAGCTTGCTCAACACCGGACACACGCAAGTCGTGGAAGCGGATTTGTCCGGTTATTTCGACAGTCTTCCGCATACGGAGTTGATGACATCGGTCGCGCGCCGGGTGGTAGACCGGCAGATGTTACATCTGATTAAGATGTGGCTCATAGCCCCGGTGGAGGAGACGGACGAGCGGGGAGGCAAGCGACGCACGACCCAAAACCGTGACAGTCAGCGGGGTGTTCCGCAAGGATCACCAATTTCACCCTTGCTGGCCAATCTGTATATGCGCCGGTTCATTCTGGGGTGGAAGCGGTTGGGGTGTGAGAGGCGCTACCAAGCGCGTATCGTGTCCTACGCGGACGACTTTGTCATCTGCTGCAAAGGGCCGGCGAGTGAAGCCCTGGCCTCGATGCGCACGCTGATGGAGCGGCTGAAGCTGACGGTGAACGAGGAAAAGACCCACACCTGTCAGATACCGCAGGAGCACTTCGACTTTCTGGGGTACACGTTTGGGCGGTGCTACTCGACCAAGACGGGACGCGCGTATATCGGTACCCGTCCCTCGAAGAAGAGTGTACAGCGGTGGACCATCGCCATCAGTGCGGCAACGACCCGCCGCACGACGTGGAGAGAGGCCGAGGCAATGGTGGAGCAACTCAACCGAATGCTGTGGGGCTGGGCCAATTACTTCTGTTTGGGGCCCCTCGACAAGGCGTATCGGGCGATCCATGCGCATACCACGCAGCGGCTACGCCGGTGGCTCGGCACCAAGCATAAGGTTCGCCGTGCAGGGTTCAAACGCTACCCTGCCGCCTATCTACACCAGAGTTTGGGGTTGGTAGAGCTGCCGAAGCTGACACCGAGCTTTCCGTGGGCGAAGGCATGATGTCTTGTCCGAGAGCTGGATGCGGGAAATCCGCCTGTCCAGTTCGATGAGCGGGATGTGGAAACGGAGCAGGGAGCGGCTAATGAGGCACCGGCATACGAAAGGGCCGGGAACAGATAGGCCATTCCTACACCACCGCGCCACATCTCGACTCTACACCAATGTGTCGATACATGGGCTAAAGGCATTGATGAGGACATCAGAAAAGAAGACCGCTTGAATTAGCCGCTGCGGTTGACACGCCAACGGGACCAAACGAGTAATTTATGGGCACTTCGATTAATTCCTCGCCTCGGGCC
>JBIMKD010000093.1:0-32063 GCA_043673815.1 Chromatiales bacterium | reverse complement strand
GATAGCCAGGACGTTTGGTGGCCGACAGCGCAATTTCACCGGCGAGAACTTTTGGGCACGCGGTTACTTCGTCTCCACGGTGGGCTTGGAGGAAAACATGGTCCGAGCCTACATCCGCAACCAAGAGGAAGAGGACGAGCGCTACGAGCAGATGAAGCTTGGAATGTAGACCCGCCGCCCTGGGCGGCTCATGCTGTTATGGCGCCTTGAGGCGCTCACCCAATAAACCCTCGGTTTTGCCAGGGGTGAGTTAACTCTCTCGCAACAAGATAGCAGGGGGTGAGTTGCGGTTGGGCACCGTCGCGATATACATGCCTGCATATTATACACATATGCCAGTTATATGCAAGCATTATCTGCGTATATACATGCCTACATATCCAGGCCACGGCGACCGCTTCCCCTTTATTGTCCATCATAGGGTTAAAACCACCGGCTTTTAGCCGGTTAGCTTTAGCTGCGAAAATGCTGCGCAAGGAGGTGCATCATGGACTACAGATATGGCAGTCATACAGTTTTTCAGATTGGCTACCCGAGTATCTTTTTATTGAGAATTGCTATGACGGTCTGGGCAAAGCCCGCATCGACAAAGAAGTCTCCCAGCACGCCCTCGAGCCTGGGCGCGTTTCGCTGCTTCTTGATCGGTGGATTGGGCGAGACGGAAATCCCGCCGGGGGTCAACGGGGGCCCCAATTGGGCGTGGTAGCAAAGTTTGCCGGCAGAGGCGGACAGGTTGATCGCTTCGTCAAAATCATAGGCGAACCGCGGTGTTCGGGACATGAGCACACGAATGGGTTCGGTATGCATGTGGTAGTTGCCATGCATTTCAAGCACGTCGAAGTTTATATTGAAACGACCACCGGAGTCATCGCCGACTTCCGCCGCCCCAATACGAACTCCCTCGAAACGGGTAATCCTGAGGTCGCGCAAGTCCAGCGTGATGTCTTCCAATTTGACCTTATAGTTCAGGTGGCGGTCGGGCGGAGCGCTGTTCCTGACCAGAGTCGGGAACTCGTCTTGGATCCAGGGTTCCATGTCGGCCCAGGCCTTTTCGAGTGCCTCTCGATATTGAGGGGAGGGCATAATCGTTCTCCACCATTGCGATGCGTTACGTGCCTTGGGTCCGCGCGCCTCGACCGCGAGATCGTGACGGTCTGCGGATTCACCTGGACGCGAGGTCGAGAGCCGCCGCTTGCGTATGGCGCGGCCGCCCGAAGCCTAGCTCGTCACCTTGAGCTTTACGTTCGTGCGTACGATGACGGGACTGGAACTGAGCTTTATTCCAATCGCATACTCACGCTCTTGGCCGGGCTCGATGGTTCCTTGCAATTGGGGGATGGTAAATCCAACTGACGTTCCGTCCTCGGCAGCTTGGACCGCGCGGCAGGTATACCAATTGGTATAGCCGTCGTTTAGGGACACGCCTTGCACATCGGCGAGGTTTTCGCCCCTCAGTGTCGCTCTCGACCCTTGCCCGGTTGCCGAGGGAGAAACGGATCTCACCCTGGGCGGATGCGGAGCATCCTCTGGCGACTTGAGAGTGTAGTCGGTCGGGCTCGTCGCAACCAGCTTTTTGCCATTTTCGAGAGTGGCCCTCACGCTGATCTTGCCGGAGTTGCCGGACGAGGCGGCGGAGAACTTGATCTCCTGATTCGTGACGGATACTTCGTCTGGCTTACCCAAAGGTATGCCCGCAATGTATATGAGTGTATTCTCCGTGCGAACTCCCGTCGGCATGTCATTCATAGCAAGGGTCACATATTGGTCGGGACTGACGTCAAAACTTGTAATCTCCATTGCCAGCAGCTCCTCTAGGTTAATGTTTTAGGTAAATTCCCTTCAAAACACTCTGATCAGGCAAGCGTTGCGAATAAGAATTTCAAAAGCCCTTTTTCTTCGAATGGAAAGATACGACTGAACCTGTTAGCTGTCAAACACGCGAGATCGAGCTATTCATCGGGCCGAGGCAACAGGTTTCTGGGCGTCGGTGGGGGGCGCGCACGGGGTGAAATACCGGCACACCCTCGGGTGCGATAGATCCCATCGGGCACCGGCAAGGGAGGGAACCAAGCCGTCATTCGCTGAGCTTCTCGTGACTGGCCATGACAAGCTCTACGGATACTCTGGATCGGGCGTCTGAGCAGCGCGCCATAGGTCCAGATACTTCTCTCGGACCGTCGGATCCATACGCAGCGCAAAACCTGCATCAAGACCCCGAACCCTGATCAGCTCAATCACATCAGCCAGATCGCGCAGGCGATGAGGGGCGGTCATTCCGGAGGCGAGCTTCAGTTCGATAAGCCGCTGCAAGGGGAGAAGTCGCACCCGTGTACCGCTCAAGGCTTCCTTGGCAGGATCAGGGAAAGCGACCGACTTGGGCTTCCCATCCCCGGGGTAGTCGCCCGTGAGCACGACGTCTATCGACACTTCGTTCTCGGTGTCACGCAGCCCCGTGCTCCCCGGGAATTTCTCCACATAAGCGCGTCCTAGATGCTCTCGCTTGAACGCTTCCAGCCCCGCTCTCGTCAGCAGTAGGTCCACATCCTCGGTTGCCCGTCGATACCCGTACTCATTGAGTGCCATGGCTCCAATGACGGCATAGGGTATCCCGGCCTCATCCAACAGTCGTACGAGTTTTTTTAACGCCTCATGAACTCTGGCGCCGCCCATAAAGAATCGCTCCGTGTACTCCAGGCCCGCAAGGAATTCCGCCTCGTCGGCGGCCTCAACAAATCGCTGCTTGTTCATATTTCACACCCAATCGTAGCGAGGGGCGGCGAGGACTACAAGGGAGGTGAGGTGCACTCAGTCCATGTTCGTTGCTGGCGTCCAGCGAAAAACTCGTTCTTCCGTCTTGGTGGGATCGCCCATTTTCGCCGTGGCCTCGGCAAGAGAACGCAAGGCCCAGACTTTGGGCCGGGATCACTTACCCTTCCGCCACCAACAGCTCATGTAGCTCATGATCGGGTCGAGCTGACGGGATTGCGCCCGTCAATCAGCGACTGATTGGTTTGGCTGCGGCTCCAGCAGGGGCATCAAGATCTCCATGACGCGGTCCACGGCGCCGCGGTTCTCGGCCACCACCGCTTGAGCGCGGCGCCCGGCGGTTGCACGCAAGTCGGAATCGGCGAGCAAGATCAGGAGCCGGGACAGAAGCTCGTCCGCATCATTGACCACCCACGCGGCCTGGGAAGCGGTAAGGAGACGATACACGGCGGTGAAATTGAAGATATGCGGACCGGTGACGACGGGGATCCCAAGGGCGGCGGGCTCGAGGGGATTGTGACCACCCACGGCGACGAGGCTGCCGCCCACGAAGGCCACCTCCGACAGCGCGTAGAATAACGGTAGCTCTCCCATCGTGTCCGCGAGAAACACGTCCGGCCGCTCGCTCGAAGGGGCGGTGCGCCTTGCAGTCGTGAAGCCCTGCTGGCGGCAGAGATCAAAGACCTTTCCGAAACGCTCGGGGTGACGCGGCGTCAGCACCAGCAGCAGTCCCGGATCGCGCTGGCGCAGAACTGCGAACACCGACAACACCGCCGCTTCTTCGCCTTCGTGGGTGCTGGCGGCCATCCAAACCCGCCGGCCGGGAGCGAGCTCTTGCTTCAACCGCAAGGCGCGGTCTTGGAGATCGCCCGGGGCAGTGACGTCGAACTTGATGTTTCCGGTGACATGCACCCGAGACTCGGCCGCGCCGAGCGCCATGAACCGCTCGGCATCGGCCCGCGACTGCGCGCAGAGCGCGTTAACCGCCGCCAACATCCCGCGCACGCTGGCCGGCCAGCGCCGGTACCGGGAGAACGACCGTTCTGACAACCGTGCGTTGGCGATGAGCACGGGGATCCGCGCGCGGCGGCAGCAGTGCAATAGATTGGGCCAGAGCTCGGTTTCCATGATCACCAAGGCGGCGGGGCGAGCGCGTTCGATAAAGCGCGCTAACGCGGTGGGGAGATCGAAGGGCAGGTAGCAATGCCGTACCTCATCGCGAAATAGGCGCCGCACCACGGCCGCTCCGGTGGGGGTCGTGGTGGTCACCATGATCGTGATCGGCGGGATGCGCGCCCGCAGTGCATGCACCAGCGCGGAAGCCGCTTGCGCCTCGCCGACCGAGACCGCGTGCACCCAGAGGTTGGTTCCAGCCTCGGGGAGCGCCGGCACAAAGCCCAGGCGTTCCCACCAGCGCTGCCAATAGCCATGGTTGCGCACGCCTAAAACAGCAAGCCGGACCAATAACAACGGCGTCAGGAGATAGAGGACGAGGGTATAGATCCGCCGCAAGCGTTCAGCCAATGGAGGTATTTTCGCACGCCTTCTTCCAAGGCGAGAAAGGGCCGGTCGTAACCGAGCGCCCGGAGCGCGCCGAGATCGGCCTCGGTAAACGCCTGATAATGGTCGATCAGCTCCTTGGGGAAGGGAATGTACTCTATCGCTCCTTTTCCGTGCCAGGTGATGACCGCCCGGGCCAAGTCATTAAACGAACGGCTATGGCCGGTGCCGAGGTTGAAAATGCCCGAATGCTGACCGTGCTCCAGGAACCATAGGCACGCGGCAACGACATCGTCGATGTAGACGAAATCGCGCCGCTGTTCGCCGTCGCCGAAGCCGTGGCTGCCGGAAAAAATCCGCACCGCGCCGTGCGCCCGCAACTGTCGATCGAGATGATATACGAGGCTCGCCATCGGCCCTTTATGGCCCTCGCCCGGACCATAGACGTTAAAAAAACGCAGCCCCACCACCTGCGTTGGAAAAGTTGGGAGCCGGGTCCGGACAAAGTCATCCAAGAGCAGCTTGGAATACCCGTAAACGTTGAGCGGGATCAGCGCAGTTTGCCTTTCGGAAAACGCCTGGCTGTGCCCATAAACGGCCGCGCTCGAAGCGTAAATCATCCGTACCCCATGTTCCAGGCAGTACTCGAGCAACTCCCTGGAATAATGATAGTTGTTGCGCATCATGTAGCGCCCGTCCCAGAGGGTGGTCACGGTGCAGGCGCCGCAATGGAATACGATTTCGGGACAAACACCCAGCTTGCGATCGCGTCGCAACTCGGCGATGAAATCATCCTTGTCCCAGTAATCCCGGATCCGACAGCGGGTTAAGTTTTTGAACTTCACTCCGCGTTCGAGGTTATCGACCACCAGGATGTCATCGTGGCCATTGGCATTCAGCCCTTTAATGAGTCGACTGCCGATAAAACCGGCGCCGCCGGTGACCAGGATCAAAGCGGCTTGGCCCCGCGCACGCGGACCAACGCCGAGAGGATCCTCGAGGTCGAACACCCTTCTTGGTAACGCAGGGTCACCACCTGCCCACCGGTGGCGATGACGCAGTCATGCCCTGCGATCTCGGTGACGGGATAGTCACCACCCTTGACCAGCACGTCGGGTGAAACGCGGCAGACTAGTCGCGTCGGGGTGTCCTCCGAGAACGACACCACCCAATCCACCGGTTTCAGCGCCGCGAGGACCGCGATGCGCTGCTCGAGCGGATTCACCGGCCGGCCCGCGCCTTTGAGGCGGGCTACCGAGGCATCGTCGTTCACCGCGACGACCAAGCGGGATCCCAATTTTCGCGCCTCACCGAGGTAGCGCACGTGACCCGCGTGCAAGACATCGAAGCAACCGTTGGTCATGACGATGCGTTCGCCACGCCCGCGGGCGAGCGCGATGCGCTCGATTAAGGCCTCTTCGGTCAGAACGGCTGCGTCCGTAGCGCCGGCCCCGTTCCAAAAAGCCTCGATCTCCGCTACCGTGACCGCCGCCGCGCCGAGCTTCGCAACGACCAGGCCGGCGGCCACGTTCGCCAGCGCGGTCGCGCGTTCCAGGTCAAACCGCGCGGCAAGGCCTGTGGCTAAGACGGCAACCACGGTATCCCCGGCGCCGGTGACATCGTACACGGCGCGCGCTTTGGCCTCCAAATGGTACGCTTCGCCGTGGCGCGGAACGAGCGTCATGCCGTGTTCCCCGCGCGTAACCAACAAGGCTTCGAGGTCCATGGCGGAGCAGAGGTTGCGCGCCTTGGCGATGATCTCATCCTCGCTCGCGCAGGGACCGACAACAGCGCAGAATTCCTTCAGGTTCGGTGTCACGATAGTGGCGCCAGCATAGCGGGTAAAATCACGGCCCTTCGGGTCGACCACGACCGGCTTTCCGGCGTCGCGGGCGAGCTTTATTAGAGTATGCGCATCCGTTAACGCCCCTTTAGCGTAATCTGACAATACCACGATGTCCGCGGCGGGAAGGTGATGACAAAAATCATGTGTAGGTCCATCGCGCTTCGGTATGGCTGACGGATCCTCAAAATCGAGCCGTAGCAACTGTTGATGCTGGCTCAGTACGCGGAGTTTGGTGACCGTGGTGAATCCTTCCACGCGGGTCAGGGCACAAATGACGCGGTGCTTTTGGAGCTGTTCCAAGACCCGCTGCGCGGCCTCGTCGACGCCGGTGATCCCGATGAGCGTGACGCGGGCTCCAAGGCTCGCCACATTCACGGCGACGTTAGCGGCCCCGCCGGGACGATCTTCGCTGTCCGTGATGCGCACGACGGGTACCGGCGCCTCGGGCGACACACGCGTGGTTGCTCCCGACCAGTACCGATCGAGAATGACATCGCCAACCACCAAAACCGAGGCGGTATGGAAGGAGAGGGATACCATCGCTATCGGCTTGTCGTCGCTAAAGAGATCTAACAGCTCGAATAGACTACGGGAATAGTACCATACAGCCTGGCGGCGGTCGGCTAATCGAAGCATATCGAATTCCGATCGTCGCCGACTTGCAGCGGCCACGAGATACTCTCTAGAGTGGTACTAACCTAACCGAATCGGCGGGCCTTAACTAAAGCCATGCTTCGATCCTACCTCCGTGCGACGGCTATCAACCTTCTCGTTTCGCTCACGGCGCTTGCTGAAATCCCGCAACCCTTCTCCGTCTCCTATTCGTTGCACACAAACGGTCTAAAGGTGGGCGAGTCCGTGCGTGCGCTCGAGAAAGACAAGAACGGGCGGTATGTTTTTCGTTCCGAAAGCCGCTCCAGCGGGATCATTACGCTCTTTCTTAAGGATCATGTCATCGAAAAAAGTACCTGGTTACTCTCCGGAGAAGACATCCATCCGCAACGCTACGTCTACCGTCAAAGCGGCAGCAAAAACAGCGTCCAAACCGTACGTTTCGACTGGCGCGCCAAAACGATTGATAACCGCGAGGATAACAAGAGTTGGCGTTTACGCTTGACACCGAACCTGCTCGACAAATTGGTATACCAGATCGCCGTGATGCGCGATCTGGCCGCCGGACAACGCTCCCTCTCCTATCAAATTGTCGATGGCGGCGAGATCAAAGACTACCGTTTTGCGTATCTCGGGGAGGAAGTGGTGGACACGCCGCTCGGACAGATACGCGCCGTCAGGCTCGAACGGAAGCAAGGAAAAAGTAAGCGTTCGACAACGTTCTGGTGCGCGATTCGGTGGCGGTATTTACCCGTGCGCGTGGACACCACTTTGAGAAACGGCAGGCGCATCACGGCGCTTATCGAGCGGGTAACCGGCATTCCCGCCCTGCGCGACGGATCAATAGCGCGCTGAGTGGGTGCGGTTCCGCGGCTGCGCCGGTTTCGGTGGTTACGACGGGTCCTTCCTTACATATTGAATCAGTTGCTCCGCCGGAACGTAGCCTCCCAACTCCTGCCCGTCTTCGCTGATAAGGGCGGGCGTACCCCTCACCCCCATGCGCGTTCCGAGCTCGTAATGCGTCTTAACAGGATTATCGCAAGCCGCGGCTGGAACGGGCTTGCCGGCTTTGGCCTCGGTCAGGGCCGCGTTTCTGTCTGTAGCACACCAGACCGATTCCGATTTCTTGAAGGATTCCGAGCCTACGCCCGCGCGTGGAAAAGCGAGATACCGGACCGCGATACCCGCCGCGTTCAAGGTCCCGACTTCCTGGTGGAATTTACGGCAGTAGCCGCAATCGACATCGGTATAAACGTACAACACGTGCTGGGTGTCCGGCGGCGCAAACTCGATCATGGTATTGGGGGGAACTGCCTTTAAGCCTGTAATCCGCGCCTGGGCCCGCCGCTCGTCGCTGATATTCCTTTTGTCCTTAAGATCCATCAGATCGCCTTTTAATATGAAGCGTCCGTCATCGGAAACATAGATCACCTCTCCTCCGAGCACGACCTCGTGCATCCCCTTGAGCGGCGCCGGGCGTATCGACGCTATCTCGATCCCTGGTAAGGCTTCGCCAAGAACAGACCTAAGCCTTTGTTCCACCGAGGTATCCGCCAAGACGACGGCGTGTGCGACGGACACGGTTCCCGCTACGATGGCCATTAGTATTCGCATCTCATATTCCTCGCTTATGTTCCCCCGGATGGGTACTTCCTTCTGACCCGATGTTAATTAAGTATGTTCCTATCACGCCCGCACATTCAGTTGGCGCGGAAGGCGTGAACGTTTCTAAAAGGGCCCGTGTAACAGCCGATATACACCGGCACAGAGCCAGGACGCCCTACCGACGATGACACCGGAAGCCCTAACCCAGAGTTGCGAGATAACGCTGAGTAAATACCGGCTCCTTCGAGAGATTGGCCGTGGCAACATGGGCAGCGTCTATCTTGGCCGGGATCTATTCATCGATCGTTTTATCGCCGTGAAAGTTGCCCATCAAGAGCGCTTAATTTGCCCAGAAACCAGCCAGGTCTTTCAGCAACTTTTTTTTAACGAGGCCAGAACCGCCGGAATGCTGATGCACCCGAATATTACCGCGATCTTCGATGCCGGCATAGAAGGCTATACCCATTACATCGTGATGGAGTACGTGCCCGGCGGCCAGACCCTGGCCGATTTCTGCAATGTGCACAAACTCCTCTCGCTCGATGGGTTGATCCGCATTTTTTACCGCTGTGCGCTGGCGCTCGACTATGCCCATAAAAAGGGCGTGGTACACCGGGATATTAAGCCCAAGAACATCCTTTTAACCCCCGAACACGATGTAAAAATCTCGGATTTTGGCATCGCGGTGCCCGCCGAAGGCGTCGATCCAGCCACACTTGATCTCGCCGGCTCCCCGCTCTATATGTCTCCCGAGCAGGTCAAACACGAGCCGCTCACCGGGCAGAGCGATCTGTTTTCGCTTGGCGTGGTGATGTACCGCGCTTTGACCGGTAAACACCCGTTCATGGCCGATAAGATCGCAGCGATCAATCTCATGACCTTGAACGCGGAGCCGGCCCCCCTGCGACAAGTTCGATCAGACCTCCCAGAGGTTATGGAACGCATCGTCAAACGCGCCATGGCCAAGGACCCCGCGCGGCGCTACAAGACCGGCATCGACATCGCGGGTGATCTTACTCTGGTGTTAGACCAAGTCCAGTTCGCATCCTGACGCAATTTTACTTCTGCTACCCGCGCGGATGGTGCGCCGCGTGAAGTTCCTTGAGCCGGCTGCGTGCCACGTGGGTATAGATTTGTGTCGTCGCGATGTCGCTATGTCCGAGGAGAAGTTGCACGACGCGAAGATCCGCGCCGTGATTCAAGAGGTGAGTCGCGAACGCATGCCGCAAGGTGTGCGGAGAAATAGGCCTTTGAATTCCAGCCTGCCATGCATACCGCTTAACCATTTTCCAGAATGCCTGCCGCGTGATGCCTTGGCCGCGCTTTTTTATGAACAGAAGTTCCGCTCCCTGGCCTACTAAGAATTCCGGACGAGCGAAATCGAGATACCGCGCGAGGATCCCCGATGCGGTATTGCCCATCGGCACCAGCCGTTCTTTGTTCCCCTTGCCCGTCACGCGCAACACACCTTGCCGTAGATTGATCTGGCTGCAGGTGAGCGTGACCAGCTCCGACACCCGCAAACCCGTTGCGTACATAAGCTCAAGCATTGCTTGGTCGCGCATGCCGATGGGCTTGTCGCCATCGGGCGCCCGCAGCAGAGCATCCACCTCCGCTTCCGACAAGGTTCCGGGTAGCGACCGCGCTAATCGCGGTCCTTGCACTCGATCCGTCGGATCCTCCTTCACCAAGCCTAACCGTGATAGGTGCTGATAGAAGGCCCGCAAGCTCGATAGCCGGCGCGCCGTGGTCCTTGCCGACACGCCACTACCGAGATATCGCAACAGATCGCCACGAGCCACGCAGTGAAGGTCGCGCGCCTCTCTGCTTAACCAGCGGCTAAAGGCGGTGAGATCCGAACGATAGGCACTTAGCGTATGATTGGCTAGCCCGCGTTCCATCCAGAGGCAATCGAGAAAACGCTCGATGACCGCCACATCGGCCGCTTCGCGCGTGGTTTCAATACCCGGCGCCGGTTTCATGGGTTAGGAGCCAGCGCTTGATTTCAAGTGATCGATCGGCGCCGCCGATATAATTGCCTAGGTGCGCGCTATTGCCGCTTTATCTTTTCCTTAATTCTGGCGGCCTTACCGCTTAGTTTACGCGTGTAGTATAGCTTGGCCCGGCGCACGTCGCCACGGCGTTTAACGACGATCTCCTGGAGCAGAGGGCTATAAAGGGGGAATACGCGTTCCACCCCTTCGCCGTGCGATATCTTGCGTACCGTGAGTGACGAGTTAAAACCACGATTGCGCTTCGCGATCACGACCCCTTCGAACGCTTGCAGGCGCTCCCTGTCGCCTTCTTTGACCTTCACCTGGACAACGACCGTGTCCCCGGGACGAAAATCGGGCACCTTGCGGTCCATGGCTGCGGATTCTAACTGGCTGACTATCTGATTCATGAGCGAGCTTCCTCCGATTCATCTTGTTGCTATCTTAGCATGCTGGCACCTTGCGTTTACGATCCTTTGAAATTGCCGCCACTACCACCCGTTTCGGCGGCCCGTTCGGTGACAAATTCATCCAGCAATTCTTGCTCATCGGTCCGCAATGGCCTATTTTTAAGCAGATCCGGACGCCGTAACCAGGTTCGTCCCAGGGCCTGTTTTAATCGCCAGCGGCGGATCGCCTCGTGGTTGCCGCTGAGCAATACCGGCGGCACGGTCCTGTCATCGATATTTTCCGGCCTGGTGTAGTGGGGATAATCCAAGAGACCGTTGTAAAAGGAGTCCTCGCGGGCCGAGTCTTGGTGACCCAAGGCTCCCGGCAACAGGCGCACCAGCGCATCGATTAACACCATGGCCGCCAGCTCGCCCCCGCTGATGACATAATCTCCAATCGAGCATTCCTCGTCGACTTCCGCCTCGAGCAAGCGTTCGTCCATACCCTCGTAGCGGCCCGCCACGAGCATCAACTTGCCGCGCGCGACCAATTCCGCCAGGTAGGTCTGTTCCAAACTCCGCCCTTGCGGTGTCATGGCAACCACCCAAGCGTCGTCCCCAAGCCACGCCGCGGCGGCGCGGATCGCGTCCCGCAGCGGCTCATACATCATCACCATGCCCGGCCCCCCGCCATAGGGGCGATCATCGACGCTGCGGTGCTTGTCGCGGGTGAACTCCCTAGGATCCCAGAGACGCAGTTGGACCAGACCCCGCTCGACCGCTCGGCCGCTGATCCCATATCCCGTGAGCGCATGAAGCATTTCGGGGAATAAGGTCACGACCCCAAGGTGCAGCATTCAAATATATTCTCCGCAGTCTTGCCCCAGGGATCTAAACGATCGTATTTGAAATTTGATTACTCGGGGTCCCAACTGATCTCGATCCGGGAATGTTCCAAATCGACACGCTGCACGTAGATACCGAGTACATAGGGTATCAGGTGCTCGCGGCGTCCCCTAACCACAAGTACATCGTTGGCGCCGGTCGCGATGACATCCACGACCCGACCGAGGGGCGCCCCATCCTCCGCGACCGCGTCGAGGCCGATGAGATCGTGCCAATAATGCTCCCCAAGAGGCAGTACCGGAAACTGGCTGCGGCGCACCGCGATGGGGACCCCCATGAGCCGCTGCCCGTCTTCGGGAGCCGAATGATGCGCAAATCGCGCCACCAATCCCTTACCCTTGACGGTTGCGCTTTCAGGCGCTATTTCGCACCATTCGCCCTCAATGCATCCATACCAGGGCGAATACCGCAAGATGCCTTCCAGCGGATGCGTGTACGATAAGACTTTAACATCGCCTCGCAGTCCGTGGATCCCCGCGAAACGGCCTACGACGACGAAACCGTCAACATCTCCTGCCACGGCTCAGCGCATTCTAACCGCGGCGATGGGAACCCTTACGCAGCGGAACCGTGCTTCATCAGATTGGCGACGCGCTCGGAAACCTTGGCGCCCTTGGAAATCCAATAGCCGGCGCGATCCTTATCGATACGCAGGCTGCTGTCACTCAAGGCCGCGAGCGGATCGAAGAAACCGACGCGCTCAAGGTAACGCCCGTCGCGCTGGTTGCGGCTATGGGTGACTACGATGTGGTAGAAAGGCCTTTTCTTGGTGCCGTGCCGGCTCAAACGAATGCTAACCATGTGATCCTAACCGCTTCAGTTTAATTATTCTGTCCCCGCTCAACACAGGCAACCGCGCCGCGCATTAATTCGCCGTCCCTCCGGCGTTCACGGCCTTCATGCTTAAGCGAATACGCCCTTGCTTATCGACTTCGAGCACTTTTACCTGCACGGTATCCCCCTCGCGCAGCTTGTCACTCACGTTTTCAACGCGCTCGTCGGAAATCTGCGATATATGCACTAAGCCGTCTTTCCCGGGCAAGATGGTCACGAACGCACCGAAGTCCATAAGCTTGGCGACCCGGCCTTCATAGATCATGCCCACTTGAACGTCGGCCGTGATTTGCTCGACGCGGCGCCGCGCCTCTTGTCCCGCGGCATTATCAATGGAGGCGATTTTCACTGTGCCGTCGTCGCTGATGTCGATGACGGCCCCGGTCTGCTCGGTGATGGCACGAATCGTCGAACCACCCTTACCGATGACGTCCCGGATTTTCTCCGGGTCGATCTTGATGGTGATAATCCTCGGTGCGTATTCCGACATCTCCGGCCGCGGTTTGGCGATCACGGCGTTCATTCGCTCAAGTATATGCAAACGGCCCTGATGGGCTTGCCGCAGCGCCAGATCCATGATTTCACGGGTGATCCCATCGATCTTGATATCCATCTGCAACGCCGTCACGCCATGCGCCGTTCCCGCCACCTTGAAATCCATGTCACCGAGATGATCCTCATCACCCATGATGTCGGATAATATCGCGAACCGCTCACCTTCCTTCACGAGGCCCATAGCGATCCCGGCGACCGCATCCTTGAGCGGGACACCAGCATCCATCAATGACAGGCTGGTTCCACACACGGAAGCCATCGAGCTTGAGCCGTTGGATTCGGTGATTTCCGACACTACCCGAACCACGTATGGAAACTCGGAAGCATCCGGCATTACGGCTTGAACTCCTCGCTTCGCCAGCCGCCCGTGTCCAATCTCTCGCCGTTTGGGTGATCCCACCCGGCCGGTCTCGCCGACGCAATAGGGCGGAAAGTTATAATGCAACATGAAGGCTTCCTTGCGCTCGCCCTCAATGGCGTCGATGATCTGCGCATCCCGCCCCGTTCCTAAGGCGGTGATAACCAAGGCCTGGGTTTCGCCTCGTGTAAACAGCGCCGAACCGTGCGTGCGAGGTAATACCCCGACGCGCACACTGATCGGGCGGACCGCGTCCATGGCGCGGCCATCTATGCGGCGCCGTTGATCAAGGATCATCCCCCGGACGGCCCGCTGTTCGATCTCCGCGAACGCATTCACGACATCGTCCGCGGGCCACGGGGCACCGTCCGCCAGCCCGCCGAGGGTCTCCTGTGCCTGCTTGCGAAGGGCATTAATTCGGCTCCGGCGCACGAGCTTATCGGTGATCGCATACGCCTCGCGAATAGCCTGCCCGACCCGTGATTCCACCGCGCTCATTAGCGCCGTGTCCTGTACCGTGGGCTGCCAGTTCCAGGGAAGCGGGGCTGCCTCGTGGACGAATTCCCGGAGGTTACGGATCACGACCTGCATTTGTTCGTGGCCGAACATCACCGCGCCCAGCATGACATCCTCGGCGAGCTGATCGGCCTCCGATTCGACCATGAGCACCGAGGACTGGGTGCCGGCCACAACGAGGTCGAGGCGCGACGACTTGATCTGGCTGAAGGTCGGATTGAGTACATAGTTTCCATCCAGATAGCCAACGCGCGCCGCCCCAATCGGCCCCTTAAACGGGATCCCCGAGACGCTCACGGCCGCCGACGCGCCGATGAGCGCTGGAATGTCCGGATCGATCTCGGGATCGAGCGATAGCACGGTGGCGATGATTTGTACCTCGTTCGTCATTCCCTCGGGAAATAACGGACGCAAGGGTCGATCGATCAACCTTGAGGTGAGGGTTTCTTTTTCGCTCGGACGGCCCTCGCGTTTGAAGAACCCTCCCGGGATCTTTCCTGCCGCGTAGGTGCGTTCCTGATAATCCACGGTCAGGGGGAAGAAATCCCGGCCCGGCACCGGTTCCTTGTTCCCTACCACGGAAACCAATACCACGGTATCCCCCATGCTCACTGTCACTGCCGCCGAAGCTTGTCGCGCGATTTCCCCTGTCTCTAGAACAACAACATGGGATCCGTACTGAAATGATTTTTTTACAAGGCGCATGCTGGTGCTCGACTAAATGGAGAGGTAGGTGCAAACCGCCGCATCGATGGGGCGAATGGTCCAAGGTGATAGCGATTGCCTAGCGGCGCAATCCCAATCCGCTGATTAACTCTCGATAGCGCTGCATATTATATTGCTTAATATAATCCAGTAACTTACGCCGCTTGTTGACCATCCTCAGCAAGCCCTGGCGAGAGTGATGGTCGGATTGGTGCGTTTTAAAATGCTCCGCCAGATCCTCGATACGGCGGGTAATAAGTGCGACCTGCACCTCGGGCGATCCGGTGTCGCCCGGAGAACGCTTAAATTTATCCATGACTTCTTTTTTTAGTGCCGGCGGCAGTACCATCAGACCCCCTAACCTTATGCAACTCACAATTTTAGCGGGTTATTGTAACGAGCGCTCCGAGTCCGAACAAGGAACACGCATAAACGCAAGGTCGGACAAGCGACGCTTCTCATCGCCGCAGCAGGCGCCGCGGCGCGATTCTGCCATCTTCGAGCACCTGCCCGACACCCAAAAAATGCATATGGTGGTCGTAAAGCCTGACTAGGCCATGCTCTAGCGCATGCGGCACCACCACCGGTTGGCCGCGACACAAATAGTAGGCGGCGTCCCGAGACAAAGCGATATGCGGCTCAGCGAATAAGACTCTATCGATATCGAGCAACGAGCGCGTCAGCGCCTCCATCCCTTCCTTCGCTAATCGTTGCAGCGTATCGAAATCGAGCGCGGCGTCGATGTCGAACGGCCCGACTCCAACCCGTCGAAGCGCCCGCACGTGGGCGCCGCAACCCAGCCGCTCGCCGATATCTTCCGCGAGGGTTCGGATATAGGTGCCCTTGGAACACTCAACCGCTAGGTCCACACCGTCATCGCTATAGCGCAGCAAACGCAGCGCATGTACGACCACCGTACGCGGCGCGCGCGCGACCGTGATCCCTTGATGTGCAAGCTCATACAGCCGGCGGCCTTGGTGCTTGATCGCCGAATGCATGGGCGGAGTCTGCTGTAAGCGTCCGGTGAACGATGCCAGTACTTCGTGGAGCGTTTCCAGATCGAAAACCGGCGGCGTCACCGCGCGCGTGATGTCGCCTTCGGCATCGCCGGTGGTGGTTGAGACGCCCAGTCTTATCGTGGCGAGGTAACGTTTTTTCGCATTCAGTAGAAACCCCGAAAGCTTGGTCGCCTCGCCAAAGCAGAGCGGTAACAGGCCGGTGGCCAACAGATCCAGGCTCCCCGTGTGCCCAACCTTGCGGGCGTGAAATAAGCGCTTTACCCTTTGCAGGGCATCGTTGGAGCTAAGGCCGAGAGGCTTGTCGAACAATAAGATCCCGTGGATATCTCGGCCTTTCCGGGGTCGTGACGGTTCGCCATCGAGCCCAATGTCAATTCTAGCGCGAACGCGGAAACTCCCCGCCGGAATCGGTCCCTTTGAGCAGCGCCGCCAGACGTTCGACGCGCTCCAAACTTTCGTCATGATGGATGCGCAGGCGCGGGACTGTCCGGAGGCTCAAACGCCGGGCTAGGACCGTGCGGAAACACCCCGCGGCGCGCTTTAGCCGGGCCACGACCTCCTGTGCGCTGGCCCCGAGGCAGGATACATAGATCTTGGCGTCGCGAAGGTCCGCCGTGAGATCCACCGCCGTAACGGTCACAAGACCCAAACGGGCGTCTTGCGCGGTCCGTGATACGAGCGGCGCGAGCTCGCGTTTGATTTGCTCCGCAAGGCGTAGCTTGCGGCCGAATTCCTGTCCCATTGCGCTCTAGATGCTGCGCGAGAGCGTGATGCGCTCAAAGACTTCAATCTGATCGCCCGGCTTCACATCGTTGTAATCCTTAACGCCGATTCCGCATTCGGTGCCGGATTTCACTTCGTTGACATCGTCCCGAAAGCGGCGTAGCGACTCCAGTTGCCCTTCGTAAATCACGATGTTATTTCTCAGCACGCGTATAGGGTTGGCGCGGCGCACGGCGCCGGTCGTGACGATGCAACCCGCGATCGCGCCAAACTTCGACGATCGAAACACATCGCGTACTTCCGCCATGCCAATAATCTGCTCCTTGACCTCCGGTGCGAGCATACCGCTCAATGCCGCTTTCATTTCATCGATTACGTTGTAGATAATACTGTGATAATGTAGTTCCACGCCTGTTTCTTCGACCAACTTGCGGGCGCTGGCATCGGCGCGCACGTTGAACCCGATCACGATCGCCTTCGACGCCACGGCGAGATTGATATCGGACTCGCTAATCGCACCCACACCGTTCGCGATGACGTTGACGCGGACCTCGTCGGTGGCGAGTTTAGCCAAGGCATCGACCAAGGCTTCCGCGGATCCTTGCACGTCGGCTTTGATCAAAACGTTTAGGCTACTGGTTTTTCCGTCCTCCATCTGCAGCAGAACATCATCGAGCTTGGCTGCTTGTTGCCGTGCGAGCTTCCCTTCTCGGGTCTTACCCTGCCTAACCTCAGCGATTTCGCGCGCCTTGCGTTCATCGGCGACGACCACCGCCTCATCACCCGCATTGGGAGCACTCGACAAGCCCAGGACTTCCACGGGCAACGACGGCCCGGCTTCCTCGATCGATAGCCCGTTTTCATCCAACATCGCGCGGACGCGGCCGAGTTCCTGGCCCGTGAGCAAAATATCGCCCCGCTTGAGCAGGCCTTGTTGCACCAAGATCGTGGCGACCGGGCCACGTCCCTTGTCTAATCTGGATTCGATCACCACCCCCGACGCTGGTCCGGCCGGCACCGCCAGGAGCTCGAGCACCTCGGCCTGCAGCAGGATCGATTCCAACAAGCGGTCGATACCTTCCCCGGTTTTGGCGGAAACGTTCACGAAAATCGTTTCCCCTCCCCACTCCTCAGGTACGATCCCGTGCCCCGTTAACTCTTGCTTAACGCGCTCGGGGTCCGCGCCCGGCTTATCAATCTTATTGATGGCGACCAGTATCGGCGCATTCGCCGCTTTGGCATGCTGCACGGCCTCGATCGTTTGCGTTTTCACCCCATCGTCGGCCGCGACCACTAATACCACGATGTCGGTGACTTTAGCGCCGCGCGCCCGCATGGCCGTAAAAGCCGCATGACCCGGCGTATCCAAAAAAGTAATGGAGCCCTTCCGGACGAGCACATGGTAAGCGCCGATATGCTGCGTGATCCCGCCGGCCTCTCCGGCGGCAACTCGGGTACGGCGTATGTGATCGAGCAATGAGGTCTTGCCGTGATCGACGTGGCCCATGATCGTGACTACGGGGGGACGCGCCACTTTCTCGCACTCGACGGTATCGGAAACTCCGAGCAGTTCCGCCTCCGCCGCATCGTCTCTAAGCGGCTTGGCCTTGTGGCCCATCTCCCCAACCACTATCACCGCCGTCTCCTGATCGAGCACTTGATTAATGCTCGCCATCGTCCCGAGGTTGATCATGACTTTGATGACCTCAGCCGCCTTGACCGACATCCGTTGCGCCAACTCGGCGACGGTGACCCGTTCAGGGATCGCGATCTCACGCACAATGGGCGCGGTCGGCATCTCGAAACCGTGCTTGGGCGCGAGCGGCACCACTATTCGCCGAGGCCCCGGTTTCTTCTTCCGGCGGGTCGTTCTATTAATTGCAACATGCAGCTCTCGCTGATCGATAACCGGTTCGCCTGACGGCTCTTTTTGGCGCTTGGCCGGGGCCTTGTCGGTGTAGGCTTGGCGTTTTACCACCGGCTCCGCAGCGGCCGGGATCGGGATCCGTGGCGGCACTGCGCGGAGCGTTTCCTCCACCGGCGGCAAGACCGATTCCGGCACGGCGTCCGCCCGTACGCGAGCCTCCGCTTCCTCGGCACGCCGGCGCGCTTCCAGCTCCTGGGTTTTGATCTCTTCCTCGCGGGCGCGGCCGAGCTCCAAGGCCACCAACCGTTCTTGTTGTGCGGTCTCGTCGGCTCGGCGCTGTGCCTCTGCCTCCGCGAATACGCTACGCTTCACATAGGTGCGCTTCTTGCGGAACTCGACGCTCACCGTTTTTGTGCTGCTGCTGCGCACGCTACGCCGATCGGTAGGGAGCTTGATCTCACTGATGGTCTTGCGGCGCAGGACAATGCGGTTTGGTTCGGCGCTTTCATCGGCGCGCCCGTGGAGCTGCCGCAGATGGACGAGCAATTGGTTCTTCTCCCGATCGCTCATTGGATCGCCGGGTTGTTTATCCGGCAGCCCGGCTTCGCCAAGTTGCGAGAGCAACCGGTCGATGGAAATTCCAACCACGTCCGCGAACTGCTTAACCGTCAATTCAGCCATGCACCTGCTCCCCGGTCTCTTCTTGCGCAGCCTTGAACCACGGGGCGCGGGCGGTCATGATTAGCCGGCCGGCCCGCTCGCCGCTGATCCCACCGATTTCTACCAGCTCATCTACCGACTGCGCTGCCAAATCATCCATCGTCACAATTGCCCCCGCGGCCAAGCGGTAGGCTAGCTCTAGATCCATGCCTTCCATATTGAGCAGATCTTCCGACGGCATGACATCACCGAAACGTTCCTCGGTGGCGATAGCCTTGGTCAATAACCAATCTTTGGCCCGATTGCGTAACTCGGCCACCAGATCCGCATCGAACTCCTCGATCTCGATCATTTCGTGTTCCGGAACGAACGCGACTTCCTCGATGCTCGAGAAGCCTTCCTGCGTCAAAATGTTAGCGACCTCTTGGTCGACATGCAGATTTTCTACGAATATCTGCTGGATACGCTGGGCTTCCGCCTCGGTCTTGTCGGCCGCTTCGGTTTCGGTCATCACATTCAGCTCCCAGCCGGTCAGTTGGCTCGCGAGCCGGACGTTCTGGCCGTTACGGCCGATCGCCTGCGATAGTTGCTCCTCCACGACCGCCACATCCATGCTGTGCGCATCCTCATCCACCATGATGGACACGACTTCGGCGGGCGACATGGCGTTAATGACGAACTGCGCTGGGTTTTCATTCCAAAGGATAATATCGACCCGTTCTCCGGCGAGATCGTTGGAGACAGCTTGCACGCGCGAGCCGCGCATGCCGACACAGGCGCCGACAGGATCGATCCGAGGGTCCTTGCTTTTGACGGCGATCTTCGAGCGCAGACCCGGATCGCGCGCCGCCCCGAGCACCTCGATGAGACCTTCACCGATCTCGGGAACCTCGATCTTGAACAACTCGATTAGGAGCTCTGTGGCCGTGCGGCTGACGAATAACTGCGGGCCGCGTTTCTCCGGACGCACTTCGCTCAAATATCCTCGCAGCCGATCCCCCGGCCGCACTGCTTCGCGCGGGATCATGTCCTCGCGCGCAATCATCGCTTCCGCGTTGCCGCCAAGATCCAATGTCACGCTACCGCGATCGACGCGCTTCACGACGCCGGTAATTAGCTGGCCCATGCGGCTCTCATAGGCTTCCACAATCTGCTTGCGTTCGGCCTCGCGCACCTTCTGCACGATGACTTGCTTCGCCGCTTGCGCGGCGATACGCCCAAACGCCGCAGCCTCCATGGGTTCCTCTATATATTCGCCGTGGCTCACCGCGGGACGGATCTCGCGCGCCTTGCGGAGAGAGATTTGGCGCTCTGGAAACTCGATCCCGCCCGCGCCGATCGGGATGCCATCGGTTCCGGCGTCCGCGGCCGGGGTGGCTACGGTCTCATCGATAACCTGCCAACGCCGAAAGGCTTCATAGTCCCCGGTCTGGCGATCGATGGATACGCGGACATCAATGTTGTCGCGATAACGTTTGGTTGTCGCGCTCGCAAGCGCCGCTTCCAAGGCCTCGAAAATGATCTCCTTATTGACTCCCTTCTCATTGGAAACAACCTCGACGACGGTAAGGATATCCTTGTTCATCTGCTACGCCTCGCCGGTTTTTCAAACGCGAATTGCGGCACCAAGCGGGCCCGGTGTATAAGATCGAAGGGCAGTGTATAGGCTTCCCCTTCCTGTTCGCTGATGCTGATCTCGTTAACGGTAACCGCGTTCAAGCGCCCGCGGAATTTTCGGCGCCCGTGGACCAGACGTATCGTCTCAATGCTCACGGTGCTTTGAAGAAAACGCGAATACTGATCGAGAGTAAACAGCGGGCGGTCCAATCCTGGCGAAGAGACCTCGAGCGTATAGGACCCGGTGACGGGATCCTCAACATCCATGACACTGCTCACCTGCCGGCTCACGCGTTCACAATCTCTCAATGTAATTCCACTGGCGCTATCGATATACACCCGTATCAACGGCGCGCGTCTGGCGACGGTACGTTCAATGCCGACAAATTCATACCCGAGGCCCGTCACGACGGGCTCGATGATGGCTTCTAACTCCCTCGTATTCACGCGCACGTTGCCGACTAAAATAAAAAGCCCCGGCTCTCGGGGCTATGGTAGCGGGGGCAGGATTTGAACCTGCGACCTTCGGGTTATGAGCCCGACGAGCTGCCAGACTGCTCCACCCCGCAATGGTCGGACCGATAATGATAGGGTTCCGACGCTCTTTTTTCAAGTGCATTCGGGCAATTTGAGCGGTCCGCCCGCGCCGCGAACCGGATAACGGTGGTTTGAACAGTTTCCAGGACGCTTTCGGCTTATAATCGAATCTATAGAGAGCCTAAGCGAGGAGCCTTGTGACCACGCGTCCCCCCGCCGTTGCGGGACAGTTTTATCCCAGCGATCCGATGGACCTCCGCCGGATGATCGGCAGTTTTTTGGGGACAAAAGAGGCCGGCTCGCAAGTGCCGAAAGCCTTAATCGCACCCCATGCCGGCTACATTTATTCCGGAGCCGTCGCCGGATCCGCCTATGCTTGTTTGGCGGATGCGCGCGCGTGCATTCGCCGGGTTGTTCTCTTAGGGCCGGGGCATCGGGCTTATGTCCCGGGCCTCGCGTTGCCGAGCGCCCAGCACTTCGCGACCCCCTTGGGGGAGGTCGGGCTCGACCCGGGCGCCACCCAGAAACTGGCAGTATTCCCGCAGGTTAGCGTGATGGATCATGCGCATGCCCTTGAGCATAGTATCGAGGTCCAGATCCCGTTCCTACAAACGGTCCTGGAGAAATTTACCATCGTGCCGCTGGTGGTGGGCGGCGCCGCGCCGGAGGATGTCAGCGCCGTCATTGAGGTGCTGTGGGAGGAGGCCGAGACTCTCATTGTCGTCAGCTCCGACCTCAGTCACTACCACGACTATGAGACGGCGCGGGAAATAGATCGGGCGACGGCCGCCGCGATCGTGAGGGGCACGGCCACCCTTCGCCCGGAGCAGGCGTGCGGGTGCGCGCCCATCAACGGCTTACTCCATTTCGCGCGCAAGCATAAGCTCCGCATCGCCGCGCTCGATATGCGCAATTCGGGCGACACGGCCGGCCCGAGGGATCGCGTCGTCGGCTATGGCGCTTTCGCGCTCTATTCGCCTAGCGAATCACCCCCCTTGCGCCCCGAAGACCGCCATCTCCTTCTGGACACCGCCTCTCGCTCTATCGCGCGAGGCTTCGAGCATGTCCCAGACGCGGCGATTGCCAGCGCCGATTATCCGCAACGCCTGCGCGTCCACCGGGCCTCGTTCGTGACCTTAAAAACGCACGGCCAATTGCGGGGATGCATCGGTAGCCTGGAGCCTCATCGGCCCCTGGTCGTGGATGTTGCCGAGAATGCGCGCGCGGCGGCCTTCGGCGATCCGCGTTTCCAGCCCCTGATTCGCGAGGAGTGCGCAAGGCTTGCCATCCACATCTCGGTGTTGAATGCGCCCGTCGCGTTAAATTTCAAATCCGAAACGGAGCTCTTGGATCAACTCACTCCTGGTGCCGACGGCGTGCTCCTCCAGCAACAGGACCGGCGGGCGACGTTTTTGCCGGCGGTCTGGGAATCACTACCGGACCGTGCGGAATTTCTGCGCGAATTGAAACGGAAAGCCGGAATTTCTCAAGATGCCGATCCCGAAACCCTTCAGGTCTGGCGCTATACGGTAGAATCCTTTTCAACCATGTACCACGGGCTTTGAAATGCGTTCTGGCCCAGCGCTCGCCGTTCTTTTTTTGCGGGTCTCACCCCTGGATACGGCGCTGCCCCGCCCTGGCTTCCTGTCCTAGGGTAAACGATCGATGTCTTTGTGTACGCTTACGCGGCGGAGAATCGCGTAACTTCAAGGGAGACTTTGTAGTTACCGTCGACGTGAAAGGTAAAGATCTCAGGGTTTGAGTAGCCTTGCAGCTTTTCGAACCGGAGGCCCGATGGGATCGGATCTTGACGCAGCGCTTTAGGCTTCGCGATGGCGATAAACCGTTTCGACGTCCGCACGCAGGTCATCCTCGACGAGGCCAACGATATCCAGACGACCTGCCTGCGTGCCCAACTGCTGCCCGAGTCCTTTCGTGCTGAGTGCGGGCACTTGTTGCAGACCTACGTGGAGTCGCGGATCGCCTACCATCCTTCCCCGAGAGGACGGCCGCGGCCCCGAGAAAGTGAGAATGCCGAAGCCAGGACTCGTTCGGATAGTAGATGAGGACGAGCGAGCCGCCCCGGATGAGATCGATCACGCTGTGCGCCACTTCGCGCCGCAAGGCCGGGCAGCCCCAGCTGCGGCCGAGACGTCCGTGGGCCTTGATGAAATCGCGGCTGACGTACGGCGCGCCGTGGATCACGATGGCGCGCTCGCGCGCCAGATCGTTGATCCCCTGCTCGAGGCCCCGCAGACGCAGCGACTCGCCGTTGCGCCCCTGGTAGCTCTCCTCGGTCAAGAAGAGCCCGAGGCTCGACTGCTTGCTGCCGGAACGGTTCGAAAAGGACGTGGCTAGCTAGGTTTTCGCCCGTGCCCGAGCCGTGCGCCACCAGCTCGTGCCAGTGCACGACGCCCGTCGTTCGGTCGAGCACCCAGAACCGAGGCTCGGTCGAGGGCAACGAGTAGTCGATGACGGTCAGGAGTTCGGGTTTCGCGACCACGAGCGCTGCGCGCGCGGCAACCGCCGCGCGCAGCGCCAGCTCCAGCACCGCCGGATCGAGCCCGGGTGCGGCGAGCGCCCGCGGTGGCTGCGAGGCCAGAGCCGAAACGGCGGTCGAGGTGACGAAAAGACCCGCAAGAAGGCAGTGAACTTTCAACTCTTTCCCTCCCCCCAGGCACTCCTGCCAAGTAGACACGGAAGGCGTAGATAAGGCAGCTTCAGCGCCAACCTCGGCATACTCTTTGCCGCCAACTTTCATGGAGGACCCAAACATGACTCTAACTAAGTCCACGTCTCGTTGCGGTGGGCCTGCTGCCCGCGCCGCCGCCGAAGGCGTCGCCTCGGTGCTCGGCCTAGCCATCGACATCGCGGCGCTCGATGCCGATTCTCGAGCGAGCGCCGATGGCGCGGCCACCGCCGAGGACCGGCGAGTGACCGTCGGGAGCTAATAGAACCTGCGTTGCTCCCAGTCCAGCGAAGTCTTGACGATAAACTCCAGGTTATCGTAGCGCGGGTGCCACCCCAAAACCGACCGGATCCGATCGGCGCTGGCCACGAGCGTCGGCGGATCGCCCGCGCGCCTGGGCTCCTCCCGCACGTTGAGACGCTGTCCGTGGATCTTCTCGATGGCGCGAATGACCTCACGCACGCTATAGCCGTGTCCGTAACCGCAGTTTAGGACCACCGGCTCGCCGCCACGCTCAAGATAATCGAGTGCCCGCAGGTGGGCGCAAGCGAGGTCATCCACGTGGATGTAGTCCCGGATGCCGGTTCCGTCCGGGGTCGGGTAGTCGCTTCCGAAGATAGAGAGCGCGGCGCGCTTACCGAGCGCGACCTCGGCGGCGACTTTGATCAATAACGTCGCCTCGCGCGTCGACTGCCCGATACGGCACGCTGGATCCGAGCCCGCGACATTAAAATAGCGCAAGACCACGTAGCGTAGCCGGGAGACTGCCGCAGTGTCGCGCAGCATCCATTCACTCACGAGTTTCGATGTCCCGTAAGGATTAATTGGGCAGGTTGGGCTGTCTTCGCACGCCAGCGGTGTCGTGGGAATGCCGTAGACCGCGGCGGTGGAGGAGAATACAAATTGCGTTACACCCGCATACGCGCAAGCCTCCAATAAGGCGCGCGTCTTACAGGTGTTGTTGCCGTAATATTTCAGGGGATCACGAACCGATTCAGGCACAATGGTATGGGCGGCGAAATGCATGACGGTGTCGATTCCGTGTTCCCGGAGGACGCGATCCATTAGGCTGCGATCGCCAACATCGCCGGCGATAAAGGTCCCGTGCACAACGGCCTTCTCGAACCCCGTAGACAGATTGTCCACGACCACGATCGGCCGGCGGCCCTCCCCGAGCTGGCGCACGACGTGACTGCCGATGTAACCGGCCCCGCCTGTCACGAGCACCGGTTTCATGGCTGCCTTGGAGAATCGGCGCCTTCAAGCCCGCGGCCGATGGCCCCAGACAACGGCACGTCCTTGAACGAGCGCGTATTCTCGACGAGCGCGCTCACCGGAATAAAACGCTGCCACGCGAACCAGCCGATCGCCGCGAGGGCGAGACAAAAGGTCAGTGCCATCGCGAGTGCGGCGGCGCCCGGTTTGGCGACAAACTCGGTGTCCCGCGCCGCCCTGCGCACGTGTCTGGTTCTCACTTTGATCTCGCCCCCGGCGTAGGCTGCGAGCAAGGACTTGTCGGCCAGGATATTGATCCTGCGCAAGAGCCCCTTGGAATAGCGCGTGAGGCTTCGAATCGCAGCGCGCGTGAAGATCCCCATTCCCTTGTAGCCGCTCGCGCGCAAACGACTGCTCAGATACTCCCGCACCTCGGCAATCGAAAAGGGGTGCAAATAAAAGCTGTAAGTGATGCGCTCTTTCAGTTGCCGGATGCGCGGATTCATTAAGGATTCATCCAGCTCCGGCTGTCCGAACAAAATAATCTGTAATAACTTCTCGTCCTGTGTCTCCAAGTTGCTCAACAGGCGGATCTCTTCCAGGGTTTCAAGCGGCATGCTCTGGGCTTCTTCGACAAACGCGACGATGCGCCGATTCTCCGCGTGTTTCCTGACCAAGTATTCGTGCAGCGCGTGCATCACCTTGAGCCGATCCTCGCCCCCCGCGACCGGCAGATGCAATTCAAACGCGATGGCGTGCAGAATGTTGTCCGGAGAGAGGCTGGGATTCGCCAAATACACGATCTCGGCGTTCTCGGGCAACTCACGCTCCAGCATGCGGCAGAGCATGGTCTTGCCGCTTCCCACCTCGCCAACGACCTTGACCATGCCTTCGCCATTTGCGATCGCGTAGACCAAGGCCTCCAAGACCGCCCCGCGGTTGCCGCCCGGAAAGAACAAGCGCGTGTCGGGCGTGATCTTGAAGGGTGGCTGGCGCAAGCCGAAATAGGAGTAATACATCAGCGTCGCAGGTGATTGAACCGTTCGATCCTGCTATACAGGGTCGTACGGTTGATGCCCAACAGGCGCGCTGCGTGGCTCAGGTTTCCATGGCTCTGCTTGAGTGCCGCGTCGATGTAGCGCCGCTCCCAACATTCCATGATTTCATCGAGGCAAAATCCGGGCGTTCGCAGTTGCCGCTCGGCCGCGGTATCGAAGTCGGTCTGTCCCGCCCCCGACGCCAGCCCCATATCGGCTTCGAGCTCTCCCGCCAGCGCCGCGGCCGAGATCTGCTTGCCCGGATATTTCGCACCGAGGCGAATCACGATATTGCGCAGTTCGCGCACGTTACCGGGAAAAGCATAAGACAGCAGCTCTTGTCTTGCCGCCTCGTGTAAGGTGAAGGGAGCCACCGATGCCGCATACAAACGCTGAAAATGCTCCAGCAGCAGCAAGCAGTCGTCGCCACGCTCACGCAAGGGGGGCACCTGAATCGCCAGCACGCTCAAGCGGTAATACAGGTCGTGGCGAAACGAACCGCGCCTGACGGCAGCGCGTAGATCGAGATTCGTCGCCACGACGACTCTTGCTTGGGAGCGCCGCGGCTGGGTCTCGCCCAGCCGGTAGTACTCGCCGTTTTCCAGCACCCGCAGCAGCTTAACTTGCAACGCCGGCGGCAGCTCGCCGACCTCGTCCAGGACCAAGCTGCCGCCGCCCGCCTCCTCCAACACACCGCTCTTGGTCGCGCTCGCTCCGGTGAACGCACCTTTGATCTGCCCGAACAACTGCGCCTCCAGAAGCTCCGGCGTGAAGGCCGCACAGTTAATCGTCAGCAAGGGAAATCGAGCGCGCCGGCTTTCATAATGTAAGCGGTTCGCGACCAGTTCCTTGCCGACACCCGACTCGCCCTCGATGAGCACGGCGAAGGGGGCATCGGCGAACTGGCGGATCTGCTCCCGGAGGGCGTCGATGGCGGGACTATGACCGAGCATTTCCACCATGCCCCCGCGCGGCGCCGCCGCCTGCTCGACCTCCCGGATCATCGCGTGATGGGTCAAACGTGCTTGCAGCAACGCGGGGTCCGCGGGTTTCGGAATGAAATCCACGGCGCCCAAGGTGAGCGCATGCTGAATATTGGCGCGCGTATTCTGCCCCGAGAGCACCAGCACCCGCGTGCTGGGATCGACCGCCAGCAGTTCGCCGATCAATGCAAAGCCTTCCTCCGGACTATGCGGCGTCGGCGGCAGTCCCAGATCCACCAAGGCCAACGGTACTTGATGGCCGAATTTCCGTAACAAGGCCCTGGCTTCCGGCCGCGTGGCGGCGGTATGGATTTCGTAATCGTCCTCTAAAACCAGCGCCAGCGACTCCACGATCAACGCATCGTCATCGACCAGCAGAAGCGGGGTCTTGGGAGGGCGTGTGGAAAGCCGCGCGGACAAGGGTGGCGATGGTCCGCTAGCCGCCTGAGAGCTTCACCGCGGGTCTTTCGCGGCGCAACCCGAGGTTAGCCCAGATCGCCTCGGACGCTTCGGCTTGATTCATGGTGTAAAAATGCAGCCCCGGCGCTCCCTTGTCCAAGAGCTGACGGCACAGATCCGTGGTCACATCGATGCCGAAATTGCGAATCGAGACGCGGTCATCCCCAAAATCCTTTAAGCGCTTCAAGATCCAACGCGGGATCTCGGCGCCGCAGGCGTCCGAGAAGCGCAGCAACTGCGTACAGTTAATGATGGGCATGACACCGGGGACGATCGGGATCTGGACGCCGAGCGCCCCGCAGCTCTCCACGAACCGCCAATAGGCATCGACGTTATAGAAGTATTGCGTGATCGCGCGGTCGGCCCCTGCCTGCACCTTTTGCTTGAAGTTCCTGAGATCCATGTCCGCGCTCGGCGCCTGCGGGTGAAACTCCGGATAGGCGGCGACTTCCACGAAAAAATAGTCGCCGCTCTCCTCGCGGATGAACTCCACCAACTCATTGGCGTAACGCAGCTCACCGTGGCCCGCGGCGCCCGACGGCAGATCGCCGCGCAATGCTACGATATGTTTGATGCCGACGCTCCTGTAAGTGCTCAAGATCTCACGCAGGCTGCTGACGGGACTCCCGATACACGATATATGTGGAGCGGCCGCGATCCCGGTCGCCGCGCGGATCTCTTGCACCGTCTCGAAGGTCAGCTCGCGCGTGCTGCCGCCCGCCCCGAAGGTGACCGAGAAGTAATCCGGCTTGAGGCGCGCGAGCCGATCGCGGGTGACCTGAAGCTTGCCGATCGCCTCCGGAGTCCGCGGCGGGAAAAACTCGAAGCTGAAGCTATGACTAGTTGAAGTTCCCATGGCGCTTGTTGACGGAACCGCCGTGCGTTTTCAGCGCCCGCGGGGCAGCGATTACCGCCACGGCGGGCATTAATAGCGATAATATACTGGTTTGTAAGGCCCTTCGATCGAGACGCCGATGTACTCCGCCTGCTCTTGGGTGAGCACCGTGAGATCCGCACCGACTTTGGCCAGGTGCAGGCGCGCCACTTTTTCGTCAAGGTGCTGGGGCAGTGTATAGACGCGGTTCTGGTAGCTTTTAAAGTTGTTCCACAGCTCGATCTGCGCCAGCACTTGGTTGCTAAACGACGCTGACATGACGAAGCTCGGATGCCCCGCGGCGCAACCAAGATTGACTAAGCGGCCCTCGGCCAGAAGGATGATGCGCTTGCCATCGGGAAACAGGATCTGATCCACCTGCGGTTTGACGTTTTCCCAACGGTATTGACGCAAAGAGGCGACGTCGATCTCGGAGTCGAAATGGCCGATATTGCACACGATGCTGCGGTCTTTCATGGACCGCATGTGATCGTGGGTGATCACCCGGACGTTGCCCGTGGCGGTGACGAAAATGTCCGCGCGCGCCGCGACATCGTTCATGCGCACCACCCGATACCCCTCCATCGCCGCTTGCAGCGCGCAGATGGGATCGATCTCCGCTATCCAGACGGTCGCACCGAGACCCTTCAATGCCTGAGCGCAGCCTTTTCCGACATCGCCATAGCCGATCACCACGGCGATCTTGCCGGCGATCATTACTCCCGTGGCCCGCTTTAAACCATCCATCAAGGATTCCCGGCAACCGTAGAGGTTATCGAATTTGGATTTCGTGACCGAATCATTGACATTAAACGCCGGCACTTTCAGCGCGCCGGTCTGTGCCATTTCATACAAGCGCCGCACGCCGGTCGTGGTCTCTTCCGACACACCGCGCACCTCTTGGAGCATCTCCGGATAACGCTCATGCATCACCTGCGTCAGATCTCCGCCATCGTCGAGCAGCATATTCGGGCGCCAACTGCCTGGGCCGAAAATACTCTGATCGATACACCACCAGAACTCCTGTTCCGTCTCCCCTTTCCACGCGAAGACAGCAATACCCGCTGCCGCCACCGCTGCCGCGGCATGATCTTGAGTCGAGAAGATGTTACAGGACGACCACCGCACCTCAGCGCCCAACTGGATCAAGGTCTCGATTAACACCGCCGTCTGAACGGTCATGTGCAGACAGCCCGCGATTCGCGCCCCCGCCAACGGTTTTTTACCCTGGTATTCGTCCCGCAAACCCATCAGGCCAGGCATTTCCCCTTCGGCAATGTTGATCTCCTTGCGCCCCCATTCGGCGAGCTTGAGATCCGCCACCTTGTAATCGGGTGTGATCTTTTCCATCGGTTGCGTGCTCATCAATCAGCTCCTAATGTGAAAGTATAGAAAACTACCTCGCTCGGACCAGGGACTCGCGCGGCATCGATTCGGCTATCCCGAGGCTGTCGCGCAAGGCATCAACCTTATCGGTGCGCTCCCAGGTGAGATCGAACTCGGTGCGGCCGAAATGCCCATAGGCGGCGGTCTGCCGGTATATCGGGCGCAAGAGCTTCAACATATTGATGATCCCTTTTGGCCGGAGATCGAAATTCTTGCGCACCGCTCCAATTAACCTCGACTCGTCCACGTTGCCCGTACCAAAGGTCTCGATGCTGATCGACGTCGGCTCCGCCACGCCGATGGCGTAGGATAGTTGGATCTCACAGCGATCGGCGAGGCCCGCGGCCACGATGTTTTTCGCCACGTAACGCGCCGCGTATGCGGCCGAGCGGTCCACTTTGGAAGGGTCCTTGCCGGAAAACGCGCCGCCGCCGTGGCGCGCCATGCCGCCGTAAGTATCGACGATGATCTTGCGCCCGGTCAGCCCACAGTCACCCATAGGCCCGCCGATCACAAAGCGGCCGGTCGGGTTGACATAGAATCGGGTCGTAGGGCTTATCCATTCCTTCGGCAGCATCGGAAGCACGATCTCATCCATGACGGCCTGTTTGAGGACCTCATGGCTAATCTCGGGGCTATGCTGGGTCGAGAGGACCACGGCGTCGATGCCGCAGGGACGGCCATTCGCGTAGCGAAACGTCACCTGGCTCTTGGCATCCGGGCGCAGCCAGGGCAGGCGGCCCGCCTTGCGGACTTCGGCTTGCCGCCGGACCAGGCGGTGCGCGTAGGTGATGGGCGCCGGCATGAGCACGTCGGTTTCGTTGCAGGCATATCCGAACATCAACCCCTGGTCGCCCGCGCCTTGCTCGTGCTCGCCGCTTTCGTTGACGCCGAGGGCGATATCCGCCGATTGTTGTCCTAAGGAGACGATGACGCCGCAGGACTCCCAATCGAACCCCATCTCCGAGCTATCGTACCCGATATCACGGATAACCTGCCGGGCGACATTGCGGATATCCACGTACGAAGAGGTGGATATTTCTCCCGCTACGGTCACCAAGCCGGTCGTGACCAGCGTTTCGCACGCCACGCGCGCCCCCGGTTCCTGTGCGATGATCGCATCGAGCACCGCATCGGAGATCTGATCACAGATCTTGTCGGGGTGACCCTCGGAGACTGATTCGGAAGTAAATAAGCGGGTATTGTCCATATAGCTTCTCGTGGTAATTTTAAGTATGGCAAAAAGCGAATCAGTTTACTTTATAAATCGAGGATTAACAGCTAACATCCGCGCCTTCAATGCCGGGACGCCTCGAGGAATGACAGTAGCCGTCCTTTACGTTGGCCGCGCGAACCCATCCGCTCGCAAAGCAAGATTTATGACATATGTATAGTTCGAGCCATAACGTAGCATGGCACTTCTGGACACCCCGATCTGTGCATTCGACACGCCGGCCGTCGATTTTGCCCTGCTTGGAATCGACGGCAAGACCTGGACCTTGCAACAATGCAAGGACGGCAAGGGCGCTTAGTGATGTTTACTTGCAACCATTGTCCCTGCGTTCAAGCCGTCCAAGAGCGCATGGTACGCGATACCCGGGAGCTTTTGGACTACGAGATAAGAAGCGTCGCTTAATCAATTGGAGAGATAGATGGCGATTAAGGTTGGAATCAATGGCTACGGCCGTATCGGCCGCAATATTCTGCGCGCCCTCTATGAGTCGCGGCGGACTCACGAGATCCAAATCCTCGCGATCAATGACCTCGGTGATGGCGCGACCAACGCGCATTTAACCCGCTACGATAGCGTCCACGGGCGGTTTCCGGGGGAGATCACGGCCACGGACCAATCGATGGTGGTCGACGGCGATCCTATCCGCATTCTGGCCGAGCGCGATCCCGCCAAGCTCCCCTGGACCCGGCTCGGCGTCGATGTGGTCCTCGAATGCACCGGACTTTTTACGAGTAAGGCCAAGGCCGGCGCCCACCTCCAAGCAGGTGCCAAGAAGGTCATCATCTCGGCTCCGGCGAGCGAGGTCGACGCCACGATCGTCTATGGCGTGAATCATCAGACACTCAAAGGGAGCGACGCGGTGATCTCCAATGCGTCTTGCACGACCAACTGCCTAGCGCCCTTGGTGAAGCCGCTGCATGAGCGCATCGGCATTCTGCGCGGCGTCATGACCACGATCCATTCCTTCACCAATGATCAGGTATTGATCGACGTCTATCATAGCGATCTGCGCCGGGCGCGGTCTGCGACGCAGTCGATGATCCCGACCAAGACCGGCGCGGCCGCGGCCGTCGGCTTGGTGCTTCCCGAGTTGAACGGAAAACTGGACGGTTACGCCGTGCGCGTCCCCACGCTCAACGTATCGTTGGTGGACCTCTCCTTCGTCGCCGCGCGCGAG
>JBIMKD010000092.1:0-11261 GCA_043673815.1 Chromatiales bacterium | reverse complement strand
GAGCTAAAGCGCATGCTCACGGCACTCATTCAAAAGCTGACGGCTGAACGCTGACAGCGCTTTTTCGTAGACTGCGCGTGGAACCGGCTGCCCGAAGGGCCACTTTTTCGCGGCGCAGTCTGCGAAAAAGCCTAAATTCTTACCGCCCAAATGCTGAACAAAACCACTACGACAAAATGATAAGTCCCTTCTCCCTCCGGGAGAAGGCTAGGATGAGGGGATATGAAACGATGAGCTATCCTTATTCCAATCCCCTCACCCCAACCCTCTCCCGGAGGGAGAGGGAGTTAAACGAAATGCTTAGATTTTCCAATATTTTTGGCTAGTATCATAGGTGCGGTTACACTGCTGCAGTGTATTAGATAGCGCGTGAACGGCGTGCTATAGTTGATGGAGGGAGCGCACGCAGGTCTCCAGGATCGCCTCCTTACAAGGGATGCGATGCAACGACGAATGCGGCAAGACAGTTCACGGGTTGCTGGTTGTACGAGGCTACTGCTAGCGTTGATAGTGCTGGCAATAGTTACAGCAGTGCCCCGCGCCGAGGCCGCTGACGCGCCGGCAGCCGGTCCGCTTGGAACAGACCTTTTGCGGTGGCGACATGATCCGCGTCTCCGAGCGCAGCCGTGCCGCGATCCTGATGAGGGAGGACGAAACCACCGTACAGCTCGACCAACTGACTGCGATCACTTTTCCCAAGATCGCAGCTCCTGCTCCGCGATGGTTGGAGCTGTTACAAGGCGCCGCCAACTTCCTGAGCCGCACGCCGCGATCGTTCAAGGTCATCACGCCTTTTCTCAATGCCTACATAGAGGGCACAGAGTTTCTCGTGCACGTCCGCGCAGACGACACCGCTATCTTGGTCTTTTCCGGGACGGTGCTCGCCGAGAACAGGGCCGGACGTGTCCGGCTTCAGAGCGGGCAGCGGGCCGTCGCCAAGGCCGGGCAAGCCCCGCAACGGTCTTTAGTCATGCGCCCGCGAGATGCCGTGGCTTGGGCGCTCTACTACCCACCCATTATCGATTTCCGCGGTGAGCCCTATGGCGCCGATGCACCTGCTGTCCGCGCGGCGCTTTCGCTGTATCGTCAGGGCAAGCTCGCGGAAGCCTTGGCGAGACTCGACGAGGTTCCCGCCGATCGGCGAGATGCGCGCTACTTCGATCTCAAGGCCGCGATGCTGCTCTCGATCGGCCGCGTGGATGAGGCCCAATCCTATATCGCTCAAGCCCTCCGTCTCGAGCGTACGGATGCAACGCCCATGGCCTTGCAATCAATAATCGCATTGGTGAAGAACGAGAAACGAAAGGCCCTGCGTCTCGCCCGGCAATCGGTAGCGCGCGAGCCCCAATCGCCGGTTCCCCACATCGCGCTGTCCTACGCGCAGCAGGCGAGCTTCGATATCGAAGCTGCCTTAGAGAGCTCGGAGCAGGCCACTCAGCTCGCCCCAGACAACGGCCTCGCTTGGGCGCGCATCGCCGAGCTCGAGTTATCGCTCGGCCGACGCGGCCGCGCCTTGAAGGCGGCGGAGAAAGCCGTGGCCCTCGATCCTATGCTCGCCAGGACCCAAACCGTGCTCGGTTTCGTAGCGCTCACCGGTATCCAGATCAAGGAGGCGCAGCACCGGTTTGAGCAGGCTATCCGGCTCGATCCTGCCGACCCTCTTCCGCGGCTTGGGCTGGGCCTCGCGAAGATCCGTCAGGGCGACTTGGATGAAGGCACCGAAGCCATCAAGATCGCCGCGACTCTGGACCCGAATCAATCGCTCACTCGCAGCTACCTGGGCAAGGCCTACTACGAACAAAAGCGAGATGAGTGGGCGCGCAGCGAATTCGATACTGCCAAGGCACTCGATCCCCAGGATCCCACTCCCTGGCTCTATGAGGCGATCGCTGACCAAACCACCAATCGACCCGTCGACGCGCTGCAGAATCTACAGAAATCGATCGCCCTCAACGACAACCGCGCAGTCTACCGATCGCGGCTCTTGCTAGACGAAGATCTCGCAACGCGTAGCACGAACCTGGGGCGCATCTATACCGATATCGGTTTCCAGCAACTAGGCGTGGTCGAGTCCGCCAAGTCGCTGAGCCTCAATCCCGCGAACTATTCGGCTCACCGCCTGCTCTCGGACAGCTACTTGGGATTGACGCGCCATGAGATCGCACGCGGAAGCGAGTTGCTGCAATCCCGGCTCTTGCAACCGGTAACGAGCAACCCGGTGCGGCCGAGCAGAAGCGCTTCGGATATCCGGATCGCCGGGTTCGCGGGTCCCGCCGATGCCGGGTTCAACGAGTTCTCATCCTTATTCGAGCGCAACCGCGTGCGGCTTTTAGCCTCCGCCTTTGGCGGGAATCACAGCACCTGGGGGGAGGAAACCGTGCTCTCGGGGCTCTACGATCGCTACGCCGTGAGCCTCGGCCAATACCACTCCGATACCGAGGGCTTCCGCGCCAACAACGATCTCAAGCACAATGCCTACGATCTCTTCGGCCAGGTCGCCGTCGCGCCGTTCTTGGATATCCAAACCGAATACCGTTTCCAGGACCGCGAGCAAGGTGATCTGCGGCTGAATTTCGATCCGGAGAATTTTTTCGGTAATCCCGAGCTACCTGATGTGCTACCCGAGCGCCGGCAGAGCATCACCGAGGAGTCCGGACGCATTGGTATCCATCTCAGGCTATCACCGCACTCCGATTTTCTCGTCTCGGCGCTCTATGGAGACATCGAAGATGAACGAACCAGTTCACAACGGTTTGACTTCGGGTTGTTTGATTTAATTCAGACGGAGTTTCTGCAGGATCAAACGGGTTATCAATTCGACGCCCAGCATCTCTTTCGGATCGAACGCTTCAGCCTGGCCGCTGGCGGCAGCCTGTATCACACGGACATCGAGCCGAGCGGTCGCGTAATAATACCGGGTTTCGCTGTCATCCCCGCCTTTGGCCTTAATTCTTTTTCGCGCGACCAGCATAACGCCTACCTGTATAGCCACGTCAACTGGCCCAATAACGTTTCTTGGACCTTCGGCCTAAGCTACGGTTCTTACGACGAGCGCGATATCGACGTCACCGACGCGCTACATCCTAAGGTCGGCGTGCAGTGGAATGTCAGCAGCAACCTGCATGTGCGGATGGCCTACTTTGAAACCTTGCGGCCCGCTGTCCTCATCGAGCAGACCCTCGAACCCACTGAAATCGCGGGCTTCAATCAGTTTGTCGATGATTCGCCCGGCACGCACGCTAGGCGCTATGGTATAGGCATCGATACGCGTATGAGCGATGGCTTCTACGGGGGGCTGGAAGCCTCACTACGAGATATCGAAGTTCCTCTCGTTGATTTTATAGCTGACGGGACGGTTCAAGAAGAAGCAATACGTGAAGATCTGTACCGGGTCTACCTCTATTGGACACCCGCACACCGCTGGGCCGTCAGCGCCGAATACCGGTTCAATCGATTCGAATTAGAAGATCAGAGGGATTTTCCCGATGATCGCGTGATACTGACACAGACGACGACCGTGCCGTTCACCCTACGCTACTTTCACCCAGCAGGCTTTTTTGCCGGCCTCGGTGCGACCTATGTCCAGCAAGAGGTCGAAACATTTCCCTCGCTGTCACCCGACGCACGTGGCCGCGAGGACTTCGTGACTCTCGATACGGCCGTCGGTTACCGTCTACCTAAGCGTCGGGGGATCATCAGCGTGGGGGTCAGCAATCTACTCGACGAAGAATTTCGTTATCAAGACGACAATTTTCGCACTTTCACCCCGATTCCGCCCGGTCAGGAAATAGGGCCGGATTTGGGTACGGTTTCCGCTTTTACCCCAGATCGTACGATCTTCGTGGGAGTCACGCTCAGTTTCTAGGGCCCGTTCGCAAGTAACTGGTTGACTATAAATATGTGTAACGTTTTTACTTTGACCACTGCCCTCAATTTCGTAAGTTGCGACGGACTAGGGTATAGCCCATTCAGCCGCTGAATCAACTGCAGCGAGTCTGCTTTGGGGTTGGGGTCATGCGGGGTCAATTATGCTCAATATTCTTCGTTAGTTATCCCGACTACTCATGCCTATACTGTCACCGTGCAAGAGGTAATCGCTATACGGAGGGAGCCGATAGTTAGAACAAGTGCTGCTTACGCTGAGTAGCCTTGGGTGGGGAAAACCCTAATAGCAGCATGAGCACCGCACCGGATGAAGGTGGTCGATTTCAGCAGCGGATTGTCTTGCGGCAACTTGCAAGCGGACGAAGGAAGCGAACGCTGATTTTCCCGGCGAGCCAGTCTAGGGAGGGACTGTCTCAGCGGCTTATTATTGAAGCACGTTTAGTCTACTTAACAGAAGGAGGCATACCTCATGAATACAAAGATCTTGATAGGTGCTGCAGTAACGCTAGTCGTCGGTATGGCCACCGCGTCGGCGGTGCGTGCTTTCGATGTCGCTGGAACACTCGGGGTAAGCGAGAACGCCGTAGATGTCTTTACGATCAACTGCCTGGGTGGAATGAATGGAACGAATAACGCTAAAGCTTGGGTTTGGGATGTCGTCGATCCTGTGCCTGTGAATAACACCGCAAAAATGAGAGTATTTTTGGTCGAGTTTCCTAATCCATCCTCCGTCCCGGCAGAAGACGCAACCCCCGCAGGTACCGGGGAAGGCGGTGGATCTTCGCCAGAGACCAGGCGAGGAGACGGTGTCGGTCTCTACCAAGTGCATTTCCTTAAGACGGCTTCCGACGCAGAAAGCTACACCGGCCGGATCAGATGCCTTAACGCCAGCGGTGGCGACGTCGCAGGAGTGGTTGCTCCTCAACAGACTCAGTTCCAGTAAATCGACCAAAAGCGCATGGGTGTCACGGGCGCCTAGCGGGCCGAGGGCTTGCTATGCACTATTGACTCGAAGGCACCTGGAGGAGACAAAATCGAACCGAATTGTTTTTCGACAGACGAACCGTTAGCCTCGCTAACGGTAGGAGTAACTAATCATGAAGACGAAAACGATGAAAGCTTTAGGTGCGGCGGTAGCTCTCTCCCTCGGAATGGGTGGCGCATTTCCCGTCCTAGCGACTACCATCGACGAATCGTTAGGAGAGGAGGCGACGGCTACCGACGCCTTTACTTTCAGGTGCTCTGCGCCCGCTGTCAGCGCCCGAGCCAAAGTTGAAGATCTGCCACCCGTCAATACGCCGGCCCGGATGAGAGTGATGCTGGCGAAGGGAGGCGGCGCCGCCCAGGTTACGGACGTGGACCCCGCACCTGCAGGCGAAGGCCCGGCGTCGCCACCGTCCCCATCCCCTCATGCCGTCCTAGTCAAGGGGCCCGGCCTCTATCTCGCGGTTTTTTTGAAAACGGCTAGCGGACCGGAGCATTACCGAGGATCTGTGGATTGTAGGACGGCCGGAGGCATGAGCTCGGATCCAGAAGATTGGACTAACGTACGAGACGATGACTAAAGTACAAGACCACGGAATCTTTCGAGTTCGGACACTGCCGCGAGGGCAGCATACGTAAGGTGCCAGTCTTGTGTTATCACATCGAGCCAGCGATGTAGCAAGCGCATAGTCTCGGTTGAGACGGATGCCGGTTACCAGCACCAGGCGAACGCTCGGAAAATAGCTTTGAAAGCGATGTAGCTCGCGCGTCAGCAATGGCGCTTCGAGTAGAGCCGCGTGGGCGCCGATGAAAAAGTCCGGCAACACGCCGCTCCTTTCCCTGCCCCGGTGCCGATAGGCCTGGTGCGCCCGCGCCCCGCGCGTCCCGGTACCGCCCATCCTCAATAATCCTCAAGTTCCTGCAATAGTCGGATCGATCGCCCCTCGATATTCTGCCCTCACTGCTTGAGTTAGATCGCAAGCGGCACCAGGAAGGGACCCGAGTTTCTCGATCGCGCGAAGATCGGGATACAACAGAGAAAAGCTGAAGCCCGGCTTTCGCTTTTCACGCCGAAGCGCCCACGGAGGGATGCCTCAGCAATTCAATCACTGAAGTACATTAGTCTCACTACATTGATGGAGTAATATTATGAATACGAAGACACTAAAAGGTATAACCGCAGCGGTTTCGCTGCTTGTGGCAGTTCCTACGGTGGAGGCTGTGACAATAAGGTCGGTAAACATCACCGACGGCTTTGTGGACGTCGATAAGGATGGTGTTCTTGGCGAAGCCACCGATGACTTGCTAAATGTTGCATTGTGGTGCAACGTGGCTGCCCCGACCCAGGTAGACATCATCGACGGTGAGGTCGATGTCACCGAGGATCTTGTAGTCGACGCCTCTGATCACTTGTCCAACTGCGATTTGAACGACGAGAGCAATCTCAACGGCATCGCCGTCCTGATCCCGCAAACGAACCGAGTCGACATCATCGACGGTGGGGTCGATGTCACGGAGGTTGGTGGCGTCACCGCCTTCGATGACGCGCCCAATGTCAAGTTGTTCGTACTACCGTGATTCTCGCGTCGAGAACCCGTAATCCGTGAGGCAGATTTGCCGTTAGGCAATCCGCCATAAACGGAGTCACAAGACCAAAACCCTGCCCGGAATTTCCAGGCAGGGTTTTTTATATCCACCCGATACCCCGGTGTGATCGCTAAAAAGACCTTGCGCCCAGACATATCCATATGCTGCAAGTGGTGGCGCCGGATTCTGTTGGGGTTCATTGCATCCAGCCCAACCGAGCTTTCACCGTCCGCGCAAGATAACCTCAATAATCCTCAAGTTCCTGCAATAGCTCCCTCCGCCAACCCTCGATATTCTGCCCTCACTGCTTGGGTTGTATCGCAAGCGGTACCAGGAAGGGACCCGAGTTTCTCGATCGCGCGAAGATCGAGATACGACAGAGAAAAGCTGAAGCCCGGCTTTCGCTTTTCACGCTGAAGTGCCCACGGAGGGATGCCTCAGCATAATTGCTACTTAATAGATCATTCGTTAGCTTGCTAACGGAAGGAGAAACTTATCATGAATACGAAGACACTTAAATGTATGACCGCGGCGGTATCGTTATTCGCCGGAATAGGCGGCGCCTTCTCCGCGTATGCGGCGGGAGATGGTCCTACTGCCAGAGGGATCGGTAGCAACGATCCGACCAAGGATAAGATCGGTGCCACCGACGTGTATCTCCTCGCTTGCCCCCCGGGGACCATTACGGCACGAGCGAAAATCAACGAAGGTAACAATGACGGAGTACAGCTCAGCGTACAGGTCATTAACCCCCATGGGAGTGCCGTCACCGAGAGCGGTGTAAATGGAGGTTTATCTCCTGAAGCGATCTTGGCGGGCGGACGAGGCAGTTACCTGGGTATCGTCCACAAAGACGGCGAAGGTTTCGAGGGGTATACCCTCACGGTAGACTGCCATGACGCCAACGGCAATCGCTTTGCTGGGGATCAAGCAACGCTCGTTCAGGACCAGTAGCGCAGGCTAAGCTTGGGCCGCCGCCCGGGTTTTAGGGACGGCGGCCCCTAACAAGAAGTAGGTCACGACTTATGAACCCTATCGCCCGAATCAATGCCTTATCGAAAAACCGAGACTGCGATAGTAAACCCAATCGCGCATTGGCGTTCGCTGTCATGCTCGTTACGACGGGGCTGTTCCCGACGCTAGCAAGTGCGAATGCTACCAAGGAAGCGCTATCGAGATCTCCAGTGACCGTCGACGCGGCGCCGAGTGTACATTATGAAAACGGTCGGCTGAGCCTGCAGGCGACGCAAAGCTCCTGGAAAGACGTGCTGGACGCGATCCAAGCGCGGACCGGGATCCGTTTTCATCACGCCCGCCCGTTTCAAGGATCGGTCTCCGCATCCTTTAGCAGCCTTTCCGTGGGACAAGCCTTGGCTCGACTGTTCGGACCGGAAGCAGGTTTTATTTTGCGGCATCCTCCAAACGGGTGGGGATCGCCGTCCACACCGAAGGAGGTTTGGATCCTTGGACAGCTTAAAGGCAGTGCGTCCGCGTGGCACGGGACTCATGCGCCAGCGCACGGTGCCATACCTATCCCGGAAGAGCAGCCGAGTACAGTTGAATCCGAAGGTGACGCGAGTGGTTCGATGCTCGATGAGAACGATGTCATCCAACACTACACGAAGATGGCGGAGCATGACGATCCCGCCATGCGTGCCGAAGCGGTCTCGGCGCTGGGACAAAGTGGTAAACGGGACGAGCCGGAGGTTCGCAACACCCTCGACGCGGCGCTCAGCGACAAGGACCCTAGCGTGCGTAGTGCGGCGCATCAAGCCCTGGCGAGCCGCGGCGGGCCGGAAGCCATGGGCCAGCTCTGGCAAGCGTTGGAGGACCCAGACCCAGGTGTGCGGATCGTCGCTGTGGACAGCGTGGCTCCCGGCAAGGAGGGCGAAGCGCTGCTCGAGAAGGCGCTTTCGGACGCGGATGAGACCGTTCGCGGCATCGCTGCGGAGCGATTGAAGCAGGTACCAAACTAGAGAAGCTCTGCACAAGTGTCGCGAGCAAGCCCAGATGCGCGAAGCCGCGGAGCGAGTCGCGAGACATATCAGGTAGATAGGCGAGCGAGGAGCGAGCACGCGACAATGCAGATGGGCTGCGCAGTAACTTTTGCAGAGCTTCCCTAGCGAGCGGCAGCTTAGAAATGTCGACCTTTTACATTGATCTCACGCGCTCGGGTCCTATAATCCTGCCTTACACGAGGAGGATACCAGCAACACTGGCGCATAATATCGGACTGAACGGGTGACACCCGGTCGCAGGATCCTCGTTGTATTGATTAAACGCATACCCCGCGGTCTTGCCGCGGGTACGTCAGCGATGGGGTTTCCAAAGGGGAGTAGTGCGACTCTCCCCTTTGGTCAAGGGCGGGGTTCATTCCCCGCCTGCGAAGTATATTGATTACCGAGAGCGTAAGGTCATGCCCCTACACGTTCCAAGCCTAGCCAAGAAGCTAGAGTGTTTGTATCAGCGCCACGAGCGCGTGAACACGCACGAGCTCCTCGCGGAGCATCTCGGGATCGCACCGAACAACATCTCGATCTGGATGAACGGCAATGAGGTCCGTGCGCGGGAGCTGGTGCCGAACCGGCATATAAAGCGCATAACGGATCTATTTGAGGTACCCGTGCCGTGGCTGGAGATCGACTCGCTAGAGGAATTCAAGGCCTTACTGCACTCATCGCCATTACGAGACGGGCCGTGGCCGCAACTGCTAGCACAGGCAGCTCCCTCGGATGCGATTCATCTCGTGCGTCCGGAGCATCGTTTAGCGCTGGAAGCTCAGTCACGCGGTCTGATCGCTGACGACGACGAACCGCTTGAACAGTTTCAATTGGGTGAACGGCTGTATATTTCACTTACCTTGGACGAATGGAATGAAAACGCACAACGCGGCCGTACCTATGCGGTGTTGCTAAGTGTGGACCGTGCTAAAACCACTTGTCTTTGCCCATCCTCATTGGCGCCAAATGCGCAGCTAAATTCTCCTACGTTGCTAGTCCCGCATAGGGCGCCGGAGAAAACCTTAAAAGTTGCCGGTCCGGTAGGACCGCAAAGCGTTTTGGTTTTGATCACGGGCTCCCCCCTTACCGATGATCTATACGCAGGTCTTATGCAAGGATGCCGGGCGGATGCACTCGACCGCTTGGCTACCCATATAGCCCAGACCCCAAAAACGCTTTGGCAACTGCTCAGAAAAGACTACGAAGTGCTTTGATTGGGGACTGTGCACACGCAATGCGGGGATAGTCAAATTAGATTTCGCCACCACGGGGTATGCAACCCCGTGGGGCGACCAAAGGGGAGAGCTGCGCCTCTCCCCTTTGGGAACCCCATTGCTAAGGCCCCGCGGCAAGACCGCGGGGAATAGATTTAATGATGCAGATGCGCATATGTTAGCCCCATCTGTTGAGCGTGCGGAACATCTACAGCGTCAGGCGAATGTGCTACTTGCGGAAGGAGACCATGCGCGGGCCGAGAAGCGCTACCGCGAGGCCAGTGACATGCTCCTTGCGGTGTATGGTCCATCCCATCCACGCTATGCTGAAAGTGTAAAAAATCTTGCATTAGCTTATGTAGCAATGGGACGTTACAAAGAAGCCACGACACTACACCAGCAGGTCATAGACATCGCGCGCGCCACGGCCGGGGAAGACGGCCCTCTGTACCTTATGAGTCTCAGCAACCTGGCCACGGTCCATAGGGCTATGGGTAGTTTTTCCGAGGCTGAGATACTTTACCGGCAAGCCCTGGATAGTTACAAACGATTGCACGATCCGGCGGCTATCGCAAGTATCCTGACCGATCTAGCCTGGGTATACGCCATAACCGGTCGTGTTCGAGAAGCTCTAGCTGCCATGTCGGATTCGGAAACCGCACGTGACCAGATGATCAGCCGAGTCGTTTCCCGGGGTTCCGAGCGAGACCAGACGGCGTGCGTTGAGTCGATACGTCAAGGATACTATCTGTTCCTTTCCATCGCATTGCGGTATTTCCCGAGCTCACCGGACGCACCCGGAGTGCTGCTGGAGATTATCTTCCGACGTAAGGCGCTCGGTCTCGAATTGTCGCTAGTCCGGCGTGTTGCGTTGATGTCTGAACGTAAGTTGTCTATTCAACCTCAGTTCGAAGCTTATCGGGTGCTCCGCCAGCGAATTGCACGGAAGGCCCTTCGCCGCTCGTCCGCGAACGAAACGCCGGACAGGCAATACCGGGACCTTCAGAATCGGCAGACGGAGCGACGCGAAGAGGAAGCGGCATTGTCGCGGGAGATTGCCGACGTAAACCCATTTGAAGAAACGCTAGGCGTCATCAGCCTGCACGCCGTGGGATCGGCCCTGCCATCAAGCAGCGCCTTGGTCGAGTTTGTGAAGTTCCGCCGATACGACGTTGCTTCTATGCAAATCCACGAAGATAACCGCTGGCAGGAGTATCGCTATGCGGCCTTAGTTCTGCTAGCCGGTGCGCCTCAGGCAGTCCGAATAATAGACCTTGGCGATGCTGGTACGATTGATCGGCTCATTAGTCAATTCCGCTCATGCATCATTGGCCGCGCAAATGTACAGTATCGTGGCTTGGTTTCCGACGAGGAACCGTCGGTGGCGCTAATGGAATCGCCGGGACTAGCCTTACGTGCAGCGCTCTTTGACCCTATACGACACCTCATTGGGGACAGTTGCGGCTTGGCAATGCCGTGTACTTTAGTGGGTGTGAGTCCCACCTGGGTAACCGCTAGCCACGGGCCCAGTATCGAGCCTTGCAGTTTGTCTGGTAACAGGCGGATTGATGCGTAGGCACGAAAGCAGGCG
>JBIMKD010000091.1:0-20562 GCA_043673815.1 Chromatiales bacterium | reverse complement strand
CAGAAACCTCCATAAATTACTCGTTTGGTCCCGTTGGCGTGTCAACCGCAGCGGCTAATTCAAGCGGTCTTCTTTTCTGATGTCCTCATCAATGCCTTTAGCCCATGTATCGACACATTGGTGAGAAATGCGGGCTAGCCCGCCCTCCGGCGTACACGCGCAATAGCCCCGACGGGTCACGGGCTTGCCCGCCCGTCCGCTTCAAATTATTCTGGCGCAACGTGCTTGCCACGAAGCCGTAGTTTGTGCCCATAGCCTATGAATCTTAGTATCGTCGTCTTGGCCGCCGGCCAAGGGAGACGGATGTATTCCGATGTCCCTAAGGTATTGCACGCCCTTGCCGGCAAGCCGCTCCTCGAACATGTCTGGCGCGCGGCGGCACGGCTGAGCGCCGAGCGGATTTACGTCGTCTACGGTCACGGCGGCGAGAGCGTGTGCGAAAAACTCGGGCATCTCGATGTCACCTGGATCGAACAGACCCGACAACTCGGCACCGGTCATGCGGTCGCGCAGGCCTTGCCATCCATCGATTCCCGCAACGGCGTCCTGATCCTCTACGGGGATGTGCCCTTGATTACCTCGGAGACCTTGCAACGCCTGAAGGATGCCCTCGCGGGGGGCGGGATCGGGTTACTCACCGTGGATCTGAATGATCCCGCCGGATACGGCCGCATCGTGCGCGATCGTAGCGGAGCGGTGGTGCGGATTGTGGAGCACAAGGATGCGACTCCCGAGGAGCGGGCGATCCGCGAGGTCAATACCGGCATGATGGCGATCCCCGCGGCGCACCTACTCCGATGGATAGAGCGGCTCGATGACCGCAACGCCCAGCGCGAGTACTACTTGACCGATGTCATCGGCATGGCGGTGGGAGAGGGGATCCCGATTAGAACCGTGGCGGCGGCCTCGGTCTACGAGGTCATGGGAATCAATGATCGCGAGCAGCTTGCCGACCTCGAGCGCCATTACCAACGTCTTCAAGCACAGCACCTGATGCGCTCGGGAGTGACCTTGCGCGATCCTGCCCGCTTCGATCTGCGCGGGGAGATCGAATTCGGGAGGGACGTCGTGATCGATGTCAACGTCATCCTCGAAGGGCGGGTTAAATTAGGTGACCGGGTTCATATTGGGGCCAACTCCTACCTGCGCGACGCCGATCTCGGGGACGACGTGGCCGTGTTGCCTAACTGTGTGCTTGAAGAGTGTGCGATCGGAAAGGGCGCGCGCATTGGACCGTTCTCCAGGATCCGGCCAAAAACCTGTCTGGCCGACCATGTCCACGTGGGTAACTTCGTCGAGATCAAGAAATCGACGGTCGCAGCCGGTTCCAAGATCAATCATCTCAGTTACGTCGGGGATACGGAGGTCGGCCGCGACGTCAACGTCGGCGCGGGGACCATCACCTGTAACTACGACGGGGCTAACAAACACAAGACCGTCATCGGCGATGGTGTGTTTATCGGCTCAGACACGCTGCTCGTCGCGCCGGTTCGCGTGGGTGATGGCGCCACGATCGGCGCGGGAACGACGCTCACCCAAGACGCGCCGCCCGGCGCCCTAACATTGGGCCGTGCGCGCCAGACGACCGTTGAGGGCTGGACGCGCCCTCAGAAAAAAAACACCAGCGAACGAAAGTAGCCGGCGCTTGCGGCTCGCAGCTACGGCCGCGTTTTAACGGCCACTCCCCGACGATCACGAGCCCCGGGGCTAACCACGAAGGCGATCTTCCACTGCGCGATGCCCTTCGCGCTCAAACCTGGCTTAACGCACCGCTTCGCGCGGCCGGCCACGTCCTAAAACAGCGTCGATTCGGACCTTATCGGGGTTAGCGATGGGAGCAACGGTCTGGGCACGCGCCCGTCCGGCAGCCAACCCTTGAGACACGCTGTACCCCTCCTTGCCCCGGTGGTAACATGGTCGTCTCTCGGCACCATCAAGCACATGAGAACCAACTAGAGGAGGGCTTCCGCATGAACTGGAAAGAACAGCTCGACAAGGCGATCGACACGCTGAAACAGGTAGCCGAAAGCGATACGGTAAAGGGCCTCACGGCCAAGGCGAAGGAGACCGCCAGCAAGCTCGCCCAGCGGGCGAGGAGCGGAGCCCTGGGTGCCGCGGAGGCCTTCGTCGAGGCCAATTCCGATCCGTCGGCGCTTAAGGTCCGCTATCTCAACGCGGACATCAGCGTGCTATCGCCGTCCAATGGCATCGAGGTGAGCCGCCCGAGCCCGGGCAGCGTGGTCATCTCCGACGGCGCCGGCAATGGGATCGTCATCAACGCGGCGGCAGACAAGGCCTCCGTCTCCGAGCGGATCGGGACCGTTGCGCAGCTCGGGTCCAACAGTTACGACCTCGGCGTCGAAGACGGCGTCAACGTCGTCGTATTGAAGGACTGAAACACAGCTCGCCGACGGGCGTCAGGCGGTGAGCACCGCTCAATACGGGGAAGCCCGAAGACCAGGCCCCGTCAGCGCGAGCACCACCACCCCGGGCACGTCACTCACGGCCGACAGGATTCGCCCACACGCCAGCAGCAACGCGAGCAGGAGCGCGTGCCTCACGCCGGCTCCGCCTCGTTGGTGACGACACGGTTGCGCCCCGCCTCCTTCGCCTTGTAGAGGTTCTGGTCGGCAGCCTTGATGAGCGCGGCGTCGCCGGTGGCGTCCAAGGGATAGGTGGCCACGCCTGCGCTCACCGTCACCTTGCCGAGCGGTTGCGTGCTTCCGCCCTTGAATGCGTACGCCTCGACGTCCTGGCGCACGTGCTCTGCGAAGCGCGCCGCTTCCCCGCGCGTGGCCCCGTAGAGCAGCGCCACCAGCTCCTCGCCTCCGTAACGCGCCGGGATGTCCCCGCGCCGGCCCGCGTTCTTTAGGATCGCCGACACCTGTACCAGGACCACGTTGCCCTCGGAGTGGCCGTTGGTGTCGTTGTAGTGCTTGAAGTGGTCGATGTCGAACATGACCAGCGAGATCAGGTCGCCGGTCTGCCGGGCCCGCTCCAGCTCGATCTCGAGGCGCTCGCGGAAGAAGCCGTAGTTATACAGCCTGGTCAGCACGTCCGTGATGGCCTGCTGGTGGGTCTTGGTGACCTGGCGGGTCAGGGAGCGCACGCGCTCGACCTGGAGCCAGTACAGCTCCTCCAGCATGTCCGGGCGCCGGCGCAGCAGGTTGCGGAAGTCGGGGGCCAGGACCCTCAGGATTCGGCAGGAGGTGCGCGCGCGCACGGCGGCGGAGCGGGAGCGTCCGTCCGTGGATGCGAGCTCACCCACCAGCGCCCCCGCCTCGAGCGTACGCAGTATGACTTCTTCGCTGTCGTCTCCCGCTTCGAGCAGGACCTCCAGCGTCCCCTCCAGCAGCAGGACGACCGAGTCGCCCGGGTCTCCCTCGTGCCAGAGGATTGCTCCCGCGCCGATCCGCGTCTCCGTCCCGATGCGCGACAGCTCCGGATAGAAAGGTTGTAGGCTCCGCTCCGCCAAAGGTGCACGCTCCGTTTCGGTGATCGTATCCTAACGCGGCGCTCGAGCCGCGGCCAGCGGAATCGCCAGCCCGGCGCACATAGTCAATGGAGCGCCGCCGCGCTGGCCGGAGCCAACTGGAGGTGTCACCGGTGTTGACCGGCGGGTTATTTCACCCGCATTCCCGGTTGCGCCCCCTCGTCGGGATTGAGGAGGAAAATGTCTTTTCCGCCCGCGCCGGCCGCGAGCACCATGCCCTCGGAAACCCCGAAACGCATCTTGCGCGGCGCGAGATTGGCGACGACCACGGTGAGCCGGCCGACCAATTGCTCGGGGGCGTAGGCCGATTTGATGCCCGCGAATACCGTACGTTGCGCGCCGCCGAGATCGACGGTGAGTTTAACGAGCTTATCGGCGCCCTCGACGGGCTCGGCATTGACGATTCGGGCGATGCGCAGATCTATCTTGCCGAAGTCTTCGACGGTAATTGTTCCGGGAGCAAGCGCGGCCCGAGGCACAATCGTGCTCGGTTTCAAGCTCTCACGATTCGCGGCGACTAGGGGCTCGATGGTTTTGGGGTCGATGCGCGTGATCAAGTGCCGGTAAGGGTGAATACGTGCTGGCAGGGTGTCGAGATCACGCCAATTAAAACCCCGGTCGAGTCCAAAAAGATCCCGTGCGACCCTTTCCGTGAGATTGGGGAGGATGGGCGCGAGGTAGACCGAAAGAACAAAAAACGCATGCAGGCTCTTCGAGCATACCAGTTGCAATTCTTCTTTGCGACCCGGATCTTTTTCTCGTACCCAAGGTTGGTGCCGGTCGAAGTATTGATTGACAGCGTCCGCAACGCGCATGACTTCGCGCAGGACCGCCCCGTAATTACGGCCTTCGTAATTTTGGGCAATTGGGCCGGCCGCGTCCAAGGCGTTTTGGATCAGCGCGCGGGCGTCCTCGGGCGAGTCGACCGGTGCGGCCAACTCGCCGTCGAAGCGCCGGGTGATAAATCCGGCGGCCCGGCTCGCGATATTGATGTATTTTCCAATCAGATCCGCATTTACGCGGGAGGCGAAGTCCGCAAGATTGAGATCGATGTCCTCCATCGTTCCGTTGAGCTTAACGGCATAGTAGTAGCGTAGATACTCCGGGTTATTGATGTGATCGAGGTAGCTGCGAGCGGTGATAAAGGTGCCGCGCGACTTGGACATCTTTTCTCCGTTCACGGTGAGGAACCCGTGCGCGAAGATGCGCGTAGGCGTGCGGTAGCCCGAATAATGCAGCAGCGCGGGCCAGAACAAGGCATGAAAATACAGGATGTCTTTGCCGATGAAGTGATAGAGCTCGGCCTTCGACGCCGATCCCCAGTACGCCTCGAAGTCGAGCTCGGCGCGGCTGCAGAGATTCTTGAAACTCGCCATGTAACCAATCGGCGCATCGAGCCAGACATAGAAATATTTCTCCGGTGCCTCCGGGATCTCGAAACCGAAGTACGGGGCATCGCGCGAAATATCCCAATTTTTAAGACCGGCGGTGAACCACTCATTGAGTTTGTTGGCGGCTTCGGGCTGCAAGTGACCGGCGCGCGTCCATTCCCTGAGAAAGTCCTCGCACTCGCTCAAGCGAAAGAAGTAATGATCCGATTGCTTGCGGATCGGGGCCGCGCCGGAGAGGGCGGAATAGGGATTGATAAGCTCAGTCGGTTGATAGGTGGCGCCGCAGATCTCACAGGCGTCTCCGTACTGGTCCTGGGCATGACAGCGCGGGCATGCACCCTTGATAAACCGATCCGGCAGGAACATGTTCTTGACCGGATCGTAGAGCTGCTCGATGGTGCGCGCCTCGATCAGCCCCCGGGCTTTTAGCGTCAAATAGATGCCCTCGGCCAACGCGCGGTTCTCTTGCGAGTTGGTTGAATAGTAATTGTCGAAGGCGATGTGAAACTCCGTGAAATCGTGCAGGTGTTCCCCGTGCATCCGCGCGATGAGTTGCTCGGGCGGGACCTGCTCGGCCTCGGCGCGCAGCATGACGGGCGTGCCGTGGGTGTCGTCGGCGCACACGTAGTAGCAGCGGTGACCGCGCATTCGCTGGAACCGCGCCCAGATGTCGGTTTGGATGTATTCGACCAGGTGCCCGAGGTGAATGGGGCCATTGGCGTAGGGGAGGGCGCTGGTGACCAGGATGTCTCTCGGTCCGTTCACGGCGGTAATACTCCTTCAGTAGGGATTTCTTAAAATTTATTCCCCGCGGTTTTGCCGCGGGGACCTTAGCGATGGGGTTTCCAAAGGGGAGAGGCGCAGCTCTTCCCTTTGGTCGCCCCACGGGTTGCATACCCCGCCGGGCGAAATCTATATTGACTTTAACATCAAGCCAAGGCCGTGTCATCGCGCCTCGTGGCTACAGGATTTGGTGTAGAATGGCCGTACGCATTCCTGCCCTAAATCTACGATGATAACCATCACGAAAGAGCACATCGAAGCCGCGCTGAAGCGCTACCAAGACCCTTATCTCGGGTGCGATCTCGTCAGCGCCAAGGCGGTCAAGGATATACGCATCGACGCCGATCGCGTGAGCGTCGCGGTCGAGGTTGGCTATCCGATCAAAGGCTGGAGCGAATCCTTGCAGGGCGCGCTGAAGGAAGTGCTCGGCAATGTCGAGGGCGTTCGCGAGGCAAGTGTCGAGGTCACTCAGAAGATCATTTCGCATTCGGTGCAAAAGGGCGTCTCTCCCTTACCCGAGGTCAAGAATATCATCGCCGTCGCTTCGGGTAAGGGTGGGGTGGGTAAATCAACCGTCGCGGTCAATCTAGCGCTCGCCTTTCAGTCCCAAGGCGCGCAGGCCGCGATCCTCGATGCCGATATCTACGGTCCGAGCCAGCCCCGGATGCTCGGCTGCCGGGGGAAACCCGAGACTATCGACGGTAAATCCTTTGAGCCTTTGGTCAGCTATCATGTGCAAGCCATCTCGATCGGCAATCTCATCGACGAAGAGACGCCGATGATCTGGCGCGGCCCGATGGTGACCTCGGCCCTGGAGCAACTGCTCACTGGTACCCAGTGGCGCAACGTCGATTACCTGGTCGTGGATCTCCCGCCCGGCACGGGCGACATTCAATTGACCTTGTGCCAGAAAATCCCGGTCAGCGGCGCGGTGATCGTCACCACGCCTCAAGACATCGCGCTGCTTGATGCGCGCAAAGCGCTCAAGATGTTCGAGAAGGTCGAGGTCCCGGTGCTCGGCATCGTCGAAAACAGGAGTATGCACGTCTGTAGCCAGTGCGGGCACGAGGAGCCCATCTTCGGGCAAGGCGGCGGTGCCGCCATGGCCCAGCAATACCAAGTCGATTTGCTCGGGTCCTTGCCGCTCGAGATCGGGATCCGCGAGGGGGTGGACAACGGCCGGCCGACGGTGGCCATGGACCCCGGCTCGCGGTCGGCGCGGATCTTCCACGACCTCGCGCGCAAGATAGCGGCGAAGCTGTCGCTGCGGGCCAAGGACTACTCGGCGCGCTTCCCGAAGATCGTGATCCAGAATACCTAAGGATGTCCATAAAATCCGATCGCTGGATACGGCGCATGGCCGCGGAGCATGGCATGATCGAACCGTTCGAGCCCGGCCAGGTCCGCGCCAACGGGGAGGGCAGGCTCATTTCCTACGGCACCTCGAGCTACGGCTATGATATCCGCTGCGCCAACGAGTTTAAGATCTTCACCAACATCAATACGACCATCGTCGATCCCAAGAATTTCGATCCGCAGAGCTTCGTTGATGTGGCGGCGAGCGTATGCATCATACCGCCGAACTCCTTCGCGCTCGCGCGCACCGTCGAGTACTTCCGCATCCCGCGCAATGTGCTCACCATCTGTCTCGGGAAGTCGACCTATGCCCGCTGCGGAATCATCGTCAACGTCACCCCCTTGGAGCCCGAATGGGAAGGGCATGTCACCTTGGAGTTTTCGAACACCACGCCCTTGCCGGCGAAGATCTATGCGAATGAGGGCGTCGCGCAGGTGATCTTTATCGAATCGGATGATCCCTGCGAGACCTCTTATCGAGACCGCGGGGGAAAATACCAGGGGCAGCGCGGCGTGACGCTGCCTAAGACATAGTTTGCGTGTGAAATTAAAGATCCATCAGGTCGGCGAACCCTTACCGCGGCAAACGGCGCACGAGCTTTCCGCAGAGGAGATCCATCGTCTCGCGTGCAGCACGGTTTTTGATCATCTTAGCCCAGGCTTTACGTCGCTCGCATGGAGCCGGGCACGTTGACGACGACCGATAATTTTCGCGCTATTGGAGAGCGGTGCCGCTTAAGCGAATCCGCACAGCCCTTGCGTCGCCTTAGCACTCGAACGCTCTCAACCGGGCGTATAAAGCATCAGGCGCGAGGTCCGCACCGTTCGGCCAGCAAATAACGCCAAAATCATCGATTTTGAGCTGGCTGAACAGCTTCTCATCCCGTAGCGGCTCGAACATGGGCCCGAATAACCGTTCCTTAATGGAGACAATACCTCGAACGCCGTCGTCGAATTCAATGTCAATACGATAATCGCTTAATGCCCTCGCTCGAAGGACTCTTTCCACGGTCTTTACTCCAGCGGTTCAATAGAAATAAGGGGATCGTGAGCTTCTGCACGCTGCCAGTTTTCCAGAAGCGTTTCACGATGCAGCTGCGCCCATTCTAGCACCATCGCCAAGGCTCGCCGAGGCAAGCGACCGGCCAGCACTTCCAGCGTCTCTATGCCAATCACAACCGCGTCTTTGCCGTAGTATGCGTGGAAATGAGGTCTCCCATGCTCGTCATAGTACATGCGGATCATGATCCCAAAAAATACCGAAATGGTCGGCATATCAATCCGGCCAGCTTATGTTTACGGTTCTGTACGTGCCAGTTCTCCCCAAGTGCCGGGGCGCAACAGATTTTCAAAGATTCGGGGGCACGAAATCGATACCGATGACTCTTAGGCCACCTATGTTCGAATCGTTTTGGCAGATGTGATCAGCGATGGTTTCCAAATATTGAACGAGTTCATTGAAATCAAGGTTCGTAGTATCGCTTCTCCAGTGCTGTTTTCTTCCCATGTAGCCGAGCACAAGTATGCCGTGCCTGGAGTTGGGTGACCGCAGGTACAAACCGACCAACTGCTGCCTGATAGCTTTCTCAAGGTCGGTAAGAGACCACGAATCTGCCCATTTCACTTCGATCGCTACTGAGCCCATTCCTGCGCGGTCAAGCCGGATGTCCGGCTCCTTTTTCATGTCTACCTTTGGGCTCCAGACCACCTTGTAACGGTTGCGGCTTCGTTCTTCTAACTTGCGACAGAGCCACCGTTGCAGGGCTGCTTCGTCTGAACTGGCGTTTAGTTCATCGCGAGCGCTGAAATCGTGATATTCGATCAGCGCTTTGATATCGTCGAAACGACGGAGAGCTATCTTGAAGAGATCATGTACTGACCTTGGATCCGTTTCGTATTCTCGGGCAAACTCGACGACGTCAGCAGGTGCCCAGGGTGGCCCTTCGGCGTCGAGCGCCGCACGCTGTTCGATTAGATGCAATAGGTATTCGCGGACGCCCGCCATGCTCGGATCGTTTAGTAGACTCATTAAGGTCTCGTAAGAGCTGGTCTCCTCTGTCTGTGCCAACCGTTGCAACAATCCGCTGCGGAAACTCTGGGCATCATCTCTGGTAGTGGGCGAATATGCAGCGCCGCCGGTCCGATCGATGTCGTCCTCCAGGCGGATACCTGTAAATACCAATGGAATGAATTCACGCAGGCATTCGGGAGCAAGATAGGCTGGCTTCTCCACTAGGAGTTCGCTGCTGCGGTGGTGGCGACCGCCCAAGCCGGCACACAGGTTCACCATCAAATCTTCGGCATCGTCCAGATTATTACACAGATAATGCTTTAAGTATTGGAGGGCGCCCTGCCATTCAAGCTGCAGCCAAAGGCTCAGCCATAAGATCCGTCGTTTTATGTCTTGGGCTGTCCCTGTCCGTTCCGAGGCTAATGCCGTAAGCGTATTCACGTCGGGTAGGCCATCACGCACGAGCAGTATTAGCGCCATCCGCAGCACTTGGAAATTTAGCGGTTCGTTTTGTTTGAGCTTGCTGAGTACCGCGCCGCATATAAGTTGTCTCAACGCGGGTGGGCCATAGACCAGCGTTGACAACACTCCATGAAAGTGCTCCTGATTGGCAGGTGTCTCCCACTCGCTGAGCACACAGGCCGATAATACGTCACGTACCGGCTGCGCATGGGTTGCCGCCAGTGGGGTGAGCCATTCCGGAAACCCGTTCAGTTCATTGACGGCATAACGTGTGGCACGAGTCGCCTCCGCAGGTGAAAGCTTACTGATGGCCAGCCTGCCTTCGTCAATCGCAACGTGAATGCCGGTGAGACCGAGCGCGACACGCGTGTCCGTCTCATGGGCGACGGGTTTCTCATGCGGCAAAAAGGGACAGAAATTCTTCCATGACGCAATCCAGCCGTCGCGCGCCGCCTCGGCGACACGCTGACCGAAATGCGGGATCAGGTTCCTCCAATCCCCGCCGCCCCAAGTGTGACGATCTTGATTGCTCTCCTGAGCCAGCCAAGAGAGTGTATTCCCAGCTTCGCCGCTTCGGAGCATGCCCACGTGACTACGCAGCCACATTTGATCGCGCAATCGCCAGTAGGCTTCCTTGCACTTCCGTGAAAACCGTTCGAGTTTCCATTTGAAATCGTGCAGCTCAAACCGGTGCCCCAACCGGCGGAGGTGAAACATCAGCGGATGATCGATACGCTCCTGGAGAACGTCCCTAAGTTGTGGATCTTTTTTAGCGGCCTTCTTCAGCGCTATGAGATGCTTGCGCGGGCGTCCCAGCGAGTACCAACAGTCGATGGCCATGACGAGAGCCGCCTTGCGGTCTTCATTTTTAGTCGCGTGACTAACGTCGTCTAACAACCAGTCGATGTCGCGAGCATCTTTGTTAACAACATCGCGATAGTCGAATGCCTGAAAATATCCAATCGCTTCAGCAGGGTTTCGGGAACGGACGGCATTGACGCCGTTCCACACATATCGGCGTCGGATCTCAGTATGTACCGTGAGAGCTTCATTTAACGCGGCGGTGTCGAAGTCGTGGTGAGTCCAGACCCGTTTTAGGTCGGGTAAGACCACCAATGCCCGAAGCACCGCTTCAATATTCTTTTCCTCCAACCGGGGCTGCTCGAGCAAGCGAGTGGTTATTAGAAGCAGGACCCCTTCAATCCAGGCGAAGCGCTGTGATGCTAGGCTTTCTTCGTTATTGATAACGATCCGGGGTGATTGGCTAACAAGATCCAGGAATCCGCGCAAGAGCGGTGTGAGATGCTCGGGCGCGAGGTTCGCCGCCAGATGTTTTTCCAGTAGGTAGTCGAGACTGACGGCATAACGTTTCGGCGCGTCGCAGATTTTGTCGAGCAGCGCGACTAGCTCTTGAGGCCCAAGAACTTTCGGATAGAGTGCCTGACACAGCAGTCCACAAAGGTTCGATGAAATCCGTTCGGAGCGCAGAGCGATCCCCTTGAGCCGTGCCCTTTGCTCGATTGTCCCGACATCCCGGATAGCGGCGATCGCAGAGGACTTGAGATGCTCACTTTCATCCTGTGAGGTAACAATTTCAATCGCTGCCTCCAAACACTGAGGCAATCGACCATGCCGAGCAACGCGGAGGCAAATCTCGCGGATATCTTCGGATGCCTCACGGTTCCGAATGATTTCGTTAATATCGTCGGCAAGATCCGAATGTGCGATGCGGCTTAAACTTGCCGCATCCGCGGAGAGATAGGCCCGGTCGCGCCCGTGATGGTGCTTTACTAGCGTGTGAAGGAGCGTTCTACGAGCCTCTATGGGCAGTGACTGCGGATCACCGTGTGTTAGAAAGCATCTCGGGATGGTCACGGAGGACCTTAGCGCGCAACCGGTTATTCCAGTTCTGATCTCCCAACGCCAGCCACGCTACTAGCGGCATACGCGACGGCGCTACTACGACCTTGCCGTAGCGCTCGTCGAACAGCAATCGTTCGAGCACCGGGTAAGAACAGCCTTCGCGCATGCGTCGTTCCAGCCAGCCGGCTGCGAGGTATTCCGCCGATATGCGGTGGTGGAACCGGATCCTGCCGTAGGCGGCGCCATCGAAGAGAGCCCGTGAAAGCAATGCTCTAACCTCGACCGGTTGCCAGTCGCCGGGGAGTGCCCGTTCTGGGAGAATGGCGCTGCTTGCTATGGCTAGATCGTGGCTCGAATCAGGAACCAGCAGATTGAAGCAGCGTGTAAATATGACGGCTGCCGCGAGGTTTCGGCCCCCAGCCTTGCACGCTCCGGCGTCAATGGATCACGAGACTGTCGCGGCTCCGATTCCGCGAGCTTTTCTATGACATCGTTTTCGCACAGTTCTTTCCAAGTGCCCAGCCGACCGTTCTTTATCCAGTACTTTATCAAGCCCCCCACGTCGGCGGGCCTCCCCGTCAGGTCCCATGCGTGACTCTCATCGATGGCATGCAAAAAAGCCTGGGGCTCCGATATCCCCAAATGCGCGGCATACTTACCGATCCGCTCCTCATCAAGCGGTGCCAGGGCGACGATGCGCAAGGCTGGCGGTTGGTCGCCAGAATCCGTCTCATCACTTCGAGGATTCTCATCGGGAATTGAGAATACTCGCCGCAGTTCATAGCGATCCGCTTTCCCACGCCAGTCGCTGACACGACAACTAATCACCAGTCGGGCGCGTTTCAGTCCATCCCGACCAAGGTCCCGGGCAAAATGGTTGAGCGCATCGGAAAAAGCTTCAGGTTTGATGAGCTTGGCCTCGTCTACCGAGTCCAGAAAGAATGTCGCCTCGTCTCGACTGCGATGCCAACGTTGGAATGGCGAAACATCGCCAGCTTCAAGTGCGTCGTCTAATGGTCCGCTGACGAGTTGGTCGAGCCGGATAAAGAAAGCATAGTGCTTCTGCTGCTGAAGGATATTCGCACGTTCACGCAGCTCTATGGTTTTGCCGGTGCCGGGTTCTCCGAGTACCACAACGTAACGGCTTTGAAGTAACTTCGGCCAATCATAACCGCCGTCACCGAAATCGAGGCGAGCGAGATAACTCTTGTAGGCCCCGCCTTCGGGGTCTTCCGTATCCTCGAAGTCGAGGAACCGCCGATCCAATTCTATGTATTGCCAAGCACGATAGCTCATGAAAGGAATGTTAAACGATGATCGGCCTTCGCATTGCCTGGGAATTTTGGTCGGCGCAAGACGTACCGGGGGAAGCTAGCCGCGAAAGGATAAACTCCAGGTGACCCCCAGCGGTTCCGCAACGCCCTAATGTGCCGCGATAACCAAGAACACAGATGGGTAGATTCCTCCTTGTGCAACGACGAGCGTTGCATTGAACGCGGGAACTTAGTGGTAATATAGCGCATTAGCCGCCTTATCCATCAAGAGGTTGCCGCTCTGAAACGCGACAAAGTCGTCACGCTTCTTTCCGCCGACGCCGCGCGCGAGCGGGTGGTCGTTAAGGGCTGGGTCCGGACCCGCCGGGATGCGAAAGGACTCTCATTCCTTGAGCTTAACGATGGGTCCTGCCTCAGAAACATCCAGGTCATCGTGGACGCCGGAATCGGCAGCTATTCCGACGCAAAGGATCTCGGTACCGGAGCGGCGATTGCGGCCGAAGGCAAGCTGGTCGCCTCTCCGGGGAGCGGGCAGCAGTGGGAGATCCAAGCCGATAGGATCACGGTCATCGGGACCTGTCCCGAGGACTACCCTCTGCAAAAAAAACGGCATTCCGACGAATTCTTGCGCACCATCGCCCATCTGCGGCCGCGGACCAATAAATTCGGCGCGCTGTTCCGTATGCGGTCACGGCTCGCCCATGCTATCCACCAATTCTTTCAAGACCGTGGTTTCTACTACATCCATACTCCGATCCTGACCGCCTCGGACTGCGAAGGGGCCGGAGCGATGTTCGGCGTCACCACGCTGGACTTGAGAAACGTTCCGATGCGAGACGGGCGGGTCGATTTCAGCGAGGATTTCTTCGGAAAGGAGGCGAAGCTGACGGTCTCCGGCCAGCTCTCGGGCGAGATGTTCGCGCTCGGGCTCGGTGAGATCTACACCTTTGGTCCGACCTTCCGGGCCGAGAATTCCAACACCGCCCGTCACATGGCGGAATTTTGGATGATCGAACCGGAAATGGCGTTCTATGATCTAGACGCGAACATGAGCCTCGCGGAGGAGTTCATCCGCTATCTCGTCACCGACGCGCTGGATCGCTGCCGCGAGGATCTGGCCCTGTTCGCGCGTTTCGTCGATCCAACCTTAATGGCGACACTTGAGAATATAGCCGCGAACGCCTTTGAACGCTTGCCTTACGACGATGCCATCGAGCTACTGCGGTGCTCGGGCGAATCCTTCGAGTTCGAGCCGGCATGGGGCGCCGATCTGCAGTCCGAGCACGAGCGCTACCTCACCGAGCGTCATTTTAAGAAACCCGTCATCGTCTATAACTATCCCAAGGACATTAAGGCGTTCTACATGCGGCTCAATGACGATGGACGTACGGCCGCCGCGATGGATGTCCTGGTGCCGAGGATCGGAGAAATCATCGGCGGCAGCCAGCGCGAAGAGCGCTACGATGTACTCCGGTCGCGCATCAACGAGATGGGCTTCGACGAGGGCCACTATTGGTGGTATCTGGACTCGCGACGCTTCGGCAGCGTGCCTCACAGCGGTTTCGGGCTGGGGTTCGAGCGCTTCTTGATGCTGGTCACTGGGGTCACCAACATCCGCGACGTGATCCCGTTCCCGCGCACGCCCAAGCACCTTGAGTTTTGAGTGCGGCGCTTCGCACCGCAAGCTTCGTGTTGCACAAGCTCGTTTCGATTTGGAGCGTAACAATGGGCCTCTTATCGGTAGCGCCCGCGAGCCCAGCCGAGCCCTTCGTGGTCCATCCGGATGTGCGCGGCGTGCAAAGCGTCGAGGTGAGCCTCGATAGTTATTCCTACACACCCGGCCATCTGGTCGTGCACGCCGGTAAACCAGTGTTATTACTGCTTCGTAATACCGCGTTGTTCGCGCCGCATAACCTCGTGTTGGCGGATCCCCAGGCGGGATTCCGTCTCCGGCAAGAGGTCGCAGCGGGAGAGTCCGCGCGCGTTGTCTTCACGCCCAGAAACCCAGGGATCTTCACGTTTTTTTGCGATAAAAAGCTTCTGTTTCTCCCCAGCCATCGGGAACAGGGGATGGAAGGGCGGTTAGAGGTGCGTTGAATGAAATCTCCCTTACCCGAACCCTACCCAAGAACCTGCATTGGGCTGGGTGCGGGGATGAGTTTAAGGCCATCTTTGCGAGCGAGTTTGCGCAAGATGCGTCGTTCGGTTTCACGGACGCGGGCCATGACCTGCCCTCTGGTGCGCGGTTGCTGCCCGTGGGAGAGATTGGCTCCGGTGGGCGCCCATGTTCAGACTCATGCCATATCGGAAGAGACTGTCGGTTGACACCGGGAGGTTGATCTCCTAGGCTAACCATTGCGCCGATTTGATGTCAGCTTGCAGGCGCTTTATAAATTTGGCTAAAGCGATCCAACCTGCTTTAGCGCAAGCTATCGCAGGTTTTTTGTTGTGTAATACCCTGCCGATTGCGGCAGGCGCTTTAGCGTTGGGGTTTCCAAAGGGGAGAAGCGCAACTCTCCCCTTTGATCGCCTGCGGGGTACATGCCCGGCAGGCGAACACTATTTGACTTTTAGGAATGCATGACCTCGGATTGCGAAAATTGGGGATTCGACACGCGGGCCGTCAGGGGCGGACAAGTCCGCACCTCCGAAGGGGAGCAAAGCGAGCCCATCATCGCCAGCTCCAGCTTTGTATTCGATAACGCGGCTCAAGCCGCAGCTCGTTTCGGCGGGCAGGAATGCGGCAATATCTATTCGCGGTTTACGAATCCGACCGTCCGGGTATTCGAAAAACGCCTGGCGGCCCTCGAAGGCGGAGAACGCTGCGTCGCCACTTCGTCGGGGATGAGCGCGATCCTCGCCACCTGCATGACGCTGCTCAAGGCCGGCGATCACATCGTCTCCTCGCACAGCATCTTCGGCACCACGGTCGGCTTGTTCAATAACATCCTGGCCAAGTTCGGGGTCATGACGAGCTTCGTGCCGCTCACGGACTACGCGGCTTGGCAGGCCGCAATTCGATCCGAGACCCGATTCCTGTTCTTGGAGACGCCCTCGAACCCACTGACCGAGATTGCCGATCTCGCCCGTCTGGCCGCGCTCGCGCACGAGAAGGGGTTACTCTTGATTGTCGATAACGCTTTCTGCACTCCGGCCCTACAGCGGCCCTTCGAGCTTGGGGCGGATCTCGTGATTCATTCGGCCACCAAGTACATCGACGGCCAGGGCCGCTGCATCGGCGGTGCGGTCATCGGTCCGGAAGCCCTGGTGGGGGAGGGCGTCTTCAATTTCCTCCGCACCTGCGGGCCGACGATGAGTCCGTTCAATGCCTGGGTGTTTCTGAAAGGTTTGGAGACCTTGAGCATTCGCATGCGCGCCCATAGCGATAATGCCCTGCGGTTGGCCGAAGCCTTGGAGCGGCATCCCGCGGTCGAGCGCGTCTATTATCCGGGCCTGCCATCCCATCCGCAGCATGATCTCGCGCGCCGCCAGCAGAGCGGGTTCGGCGGAATCGTCTCATTTGTGGTGCACGGTGGTCGCGAGGCGGCCTGGCGCCTCATCGACACGACGTGCGTGTTTTCGATTACGGCCAACCTCGGCGATACCAAGAGCACGATCACTCACCCGGCGACCACGACCCACAGCCGCTTGACGCCCGAGGAGCGTATCCAGGCGGGGATCGGCGAAGGCTTAATCCGCATCTCGGCGGGGATCGAGGATAGCGCCGATTTGATCCGTGATCTGGAGCGGGGACTGGCGCAAGTTTAAATCTATTCCCCGCGGTCCTGCCGCGGGGACCTTAGCGATGGGGTTTCCAAAGGGGAGAGGCGCAGCTCTCCCCTTTGGTCGCCCCACGGGGTTGCATACCCCGTGGTGGCGAAATCTATATGGACCCCGTCTCGTGCCGGTTTCCGAAGCTTAGAAATCGGCGTGCGCAAGACTGCGGTTGGCGCATGGCGGAGAGCGGTGCGCGCGGGTTGCGCATGTGAGTTTGCGCATGTTAGATTGGCACAGAGCTCGATCGCCAATAACCGCCCGTCTCTTCAAGCCGGCGGCGGTTAAAAAAAACGATTTTAAATTCTTGCCCATTCTTAGCGGAGGACCCCCCACGATGGCCGGACGTAATTTCTTGTTTATCCCTGGACCGACCAATGTCCCGGAGCGCATCCTGAACGCCATGCATGTCTCGCAAGAGGACATGCGGGCCTTGGATTTCCCAAATTTTACGCTCCCGCTCTACCGGGATCTCAAGAAGATCTTCAAAACCAAGAACGCTCAGGTGTTTATTTTCCCGGCCTCGGGCACCGGCGGATGGGAGGCGGCGATCACCAACACGCTGTCCCCTGGTGACAAGGTGCTGGCCTCGGGCTTCGGTCATTTCAGTAATCTCTTCATCGATCTCTGCCAACGGCAAAAGATGGACGTGCAGGCGCTCGAGGTCGATTGGGGCGAAGGCGTACCGGTCGAGCAATACGCCGACATCTTGAAAAAGGACAAGAACTACAAGATCAAGGCCGTGCTTGCTACCCATAACGAGACCGCCACCGGTGTCACCAGCGATGTGGCTGCGGTGCGCAAGGCGTTGGACGATGCGAAACACCCGGCCCTGCTCATCGTCGATGGGGTCAGCTCGATCGCGAGCATCGATTTCCGCATGGACGAATGGGGCGTGGATGTGGCGGTCTCCGGATCGCAGAAGGGCTTCATGTTGCCGACCGGCCTCGCCATCCTCTGTTTCAGCGAGAAAGCCTTGAAGGCCCGGTTGAGCGCCAAGTGCCCGCGCTGTTTCTTCGACATTGAGGACATGATCAAGGTCAACGTCAACGGCTTCTTCCCCTACACACCGGCGACGATCATGTTGCGCGGCCTGCGGGCGTCGGTGGACATGCTGCTCGAAGAAGGCTTGAATAAGGTGTTCGCGCGCCATCATCGCATGGCTGAGGCGGTGCGCCGCGCGGTCGCGGCATGGGGTCTCAAACTGGTGGCCAAGGAACCCAAGTGGCATTCCGATACCGTGAGCGCCATCTACGTGCCCGCGGGATTCGACGGCAACGAAGTGGTCCGCCACGCGTACCGGCGATTCAACCTGGCGCTGAGCGTGAGTCTCGCCAAGATCGCGGGTAAGGCGTTCCGCATCGGTCACCTAGGCGATCTCAACGAGCTCATGGTCCTCACGCCGATCACCGGTGCCGAGATGGCCATGAAGGACCTCGGGATCCCGATCCAGCTCGGCAGCGGGGTCGCGGCGGCTCAGGAGTATCTGCGCAAGACCGCCAAGGACACCAAGAGCCTGAAGCTCATGAAGTAGTAACCGGTTTCTGATTCCCGGTAATATCTAGCCAAACATATTTGATATTCAGGCCTTTGGTTTGTACCGGTTAAAATCCCTCTCCCACCGGGAGAGAGGGTTGGGGTGAGGGGATTCTCCCGGTGGGAGAAGGGACTTCTCATTTGGTCGTAGTGATTTATTTCAACATTTTGGCGGTAAGTATCTAGGACACGAGGGCAAGGGGATAGTATGAGTCACACACGATATGAGCCCGCGCGCCAGCGCGTGCAGCGCAGCGAGCTTGCGGTACCGGGCTCGAACCCGGGCATGATCGAGAAGGCGGCCCAGAGCGAGGCGGACTTTGTCTTTCTCGATGTCGAGGACGCGGTCGCGCCCGATGATAAGGAGCGGGCGCGAAAGAATATCATTGCCGCGCTCAACGATATCGATTGGAGCGCTAAGACCGTTTCGGTACGCATCAACGGCATCGACACCCATTACATGTACCGTGATGTCGTTGATATCGTCGAGCAGGCGGGACACAAGCTCGATACGATCCTTATCCCCAAGGCCGGGGTGGCCGCGGACATCTACATGGTAGACGCGATGGTCACGCAGATCGAGATTGCCAAAGGCATCAAGCACCGCATCGGCCTCGAGGCGCTGATCGAGACGGCGCTCGGCATGGCCAATGTCGAAGCTATCGCGGTTTGCTGCCGGCGGCTAGAGGCCTTGCACTTCGGGGTGGCAGATTACGCGGCCAGTTGCCGCGCGCGTACCGTCAACATCGGCGGACTGAATCCCGACTATCCGGGCGATCAATGGCACGCCGCCTTGTCACGCATGGTGGTCGCCTGCCGGGCTTATGGGCTGCGGGCAATCGATGGCCCCTTCGGCGAATTCAACGATCCCGAAGGGTACAAGCTCGGCGCGCGGCGCGCGGCGGCGCTCGGCTACGAAGGCAAGTGGGCGATTCATCCGAGTCAGATCGCGCTCGCCAATGAGGTCATGTCGCCGCCCGAGAAGGAGGTCACGCGCGCCAAGCGCATCTTGGTGGCCTTGAAGGAAGCGGCGAAGGCCGGCAAGGGCGCCGCGCAGCTCGACGGCAGGATGATCGACGCCGCCTCGGCGCGCATGGCGGAGAACATCGTCAATATCGACAAGGCCATCCAAGCCCGCCAACGGGCTAAGGCCAAGTCGAAGAAAAAGTAGCGAGGATTGTTCCGATGGACATTCATGAATATCAAGCGAAGGAGATCCTGAAAGACTTTGGGATCGCGATCCCAGCCGGCGGGCTGGCCTACAGCCCCGAGCAGGCCGTCTACCGCGCGAAAGAAATCGGCGGTGAGAAATGGGTGGTCAAAGCTCAGATCCACTCCGGGGCGCGCGGCAAGGCGGGCGGCATCAAGGTTTGCTCCAATGACCATGAGATTTGGGAGGTCGCGGACGATCTGCTCGGCAAACGCCTGGTCACCCACCAGACCGGTCCGTGCGGGAAAGTGGTCCATCGCCTGTACATCGAGGCGGCGACCAGCGTCGAACGCGAGATTTATCTCGCCTTCGTGCTCGATCGCCAGTCGGAGCGCGTGATGGTCGTGGCGTCCGGGGAAGGTGGCATGGAAATCGAAGAAATCGCAATCAAGAGACCGCAGTCGATCCTGCGCCAATCGGTAGAGCCCGCGGTCGGCATGCAGGACTTTCAATGCCGGGAGATCGCGTTCGGGCTGGGGCTGCCCGCGGCGATGGTTAGCCAGGCGGTGACGACCATTCAAGGCTGTTACCGTGCGTTTCGGGACCTCGACGCCACGATGGCGGAGATCAATCCCTTGGTGGTGACGAAGGATGGGCGCCTGCTCGCGCTCGATGCCAAGATGGCCTTCGACGACAGCGCGCTGTTCCGGCACGCCAGTGTCTCCGAGCTACGCGACAAGTCGCAAGAAGATCCTCGCGAGATGGCGGCTGCGGACCGGGGCTTGAGCTATGTCGGGCTCGATGGAAACATCGGCTGCATCATCAACGGGGCGGGCCTCGCGATGGCTACCATGGACATGATCAAGCACGCCGGGGGCGAGCCCGCGAATTTCCTAGACATCGGCGGCGGCGCGTCCCCGGAGCGGACCGCCAAGGCCTTTAATCTGGTGCTCTCCGATGACAAGGTGCAGGCGATCCTCGTGAATATTTTCGCCGGCATCAATCGCTGTGACTGGGTGGCCGAGGGCGTGGTCCAGGCGGTCAAGAAGACCGAATTGACGATCCCGCTCGTGGTGCGCCTATCCGGCACCAATGTCGAGGAAGGCCGCAAGATATTGAAGGACAGCGGCCTGCCGCTCATCATGGCCGAGACCTTAGCGGATGCGGCGGATAAGGCTGTCGCCGCCTGGAAGCAAGCAATCGGGAAGGCGTAACGCTGGAGAATTACATGAGCATTCTAATCGACGCTAAAACACCCGTCATCGTCCAGGGATTCACGGGCCAGATCGGGACCTTCCATGCGAAGGAAATGATGGAATACGGCACTAACGTGGTCGGTGGGGTGACGCCCGGTAAGGGGGGCGGCATGCACCTCGGCAGACCGGTATTCAACACGGTCAAGGAAGCGGTGGACGCTACCGGCGCGCAGGCGAGCATCATCTTCGTGCCGGCGCCCTTCGCCGCCGATT
>JBIMKD010000090.1:0-6780 GCA_043673815.1 Chromatiales bacterium | reverse complement strand
TTAGTCCCTTATCGCCCAAATCTTATGAGTTTTGCACAAGATTTTTTTGGTGACTTCTGGAAACCCGCGCCACTATTGGGTTTCAAGGTGATCAAGAAGTCATCCAACTTTTTGGTTCCGGCTATGCCGGGTTAGGCTTTACCGCGCAGGGATTCCGTCTCATCCATTACATCGAATGGGGCGATCCCGATAATGCACTGGTGCTCGTTTGCCTACATGCCCTCCTGCAAAACGGTAGGGATTATGACGTACTTGCGCAGGCTATGCAGGATTGTGGTACGCAGTAATTCTCCGGCGGCCTATGGCCCACGCTCGCGTGCACTGATCGATGGGCGCTCCCGCACCGCGGGCACTGTGGGTCGCCTCCTTGGGAGCGCGGCGAAAAATACCCGGCCTCATGCCTCTAGCGAATTCCCCTTGCGCCACGCCGCGCGGCGCTTCGCGCGGTGCATTAGCAAAGTCGCAACGGCATAGCTGGTACAGACCGTCAATACAAACTCGGCTAAGGGACCGACTTCGGCGAGCCGACAGAGTGCCGCGCACAAAAACCCGGCGACGATCCCGGCAGCGCCGGGCCACCGCATCGCGCGACCGATCTCGAGCGGGGTTAGTCGAACCAGCACTAGCTCACCTCCTGATCGTCGTGCATCGGATGGGTGATCAGGTCCTCGCTCAGCATGCCGGCCTCGCGCAAGGCCGCAACCATCGCCGCTTCGGTCTTGCCGTAGAAGATAACGGCCATGCCCTTTAAACCCATTTCGGCGAGGTCGATTTTATCAACTGCGCTTGACGCAACCGGCGCAGATTCTCGCCTGAGAGACCGAAGAGGAGCAGTGCCGTATTGCAGCTTAGCGAGCCTTGGAGTCAAAGCGTCCTCGGAATCAATGGGGCGGGCTTTGTCCCACGATTGGATGTCACTGGCCATGTCGCCGAACAGAGCCTGCGCATCATCGACACTAGTAATGACGCTACCGAGAAGAAGGCCGCCGTAATACCCGCGATGGCCGATGCCGCACCTGGTGTGCACGAAGGAGCCGATGAGATCAACGAATTTCCCCAAATGATCCACGAGGAGTACTAGGTTATAGGTGTCGAGATCCTGTGAGCGAGCTTGAGCGGTCATGGCAGGTTAAGCACCTCAAATGATAAGTGCATTGCTAGCGGCCGAAACCGCAGAATGCCTAGCGCGCTGTCGCCGTAGACGGAGCGGAGGCCGGCATCTTCCCAGCCAAACACAGACTGACAAGACTGCGATTAGCGCTTAGTTTTTAGCGAAACGAGGAATTCGCGACACACGAGAAAGAGGTCGAATGTTTTAGCGCGTAGGTGGGCTGCGCGAAAAGCCAATTTACTGCTAAATTGACAAGAATTAGCAGTAACGGACTATACTGCTAATAGCTGGCTGGAGATAATGGCCTCCTCGATCAGCGAGCTCACGAGATAGCGGTCGCCGTCCTCGCCTGACACGATCGGCGTGCTAATCTTAGGGAGAACTCTGGACTAATTGCAGTTTTGTCAATCCGTGTTTGGCTGGTAAGGTAGGGGCATGCGAGAACTTCGTCACCGACAGCGAATCGATCATACGCATCCTCACCTATCGCGGCGAACTCAACGAAAAATACGGGCCGGCTAGTTCAAGCGGCGGTAGCGCTATTCATCGCCCACTATTGGGTGCCGGCGCTCATGCATCGTATCGCACGGCCTGAATCAGCTTCCAGTCTTCGAGCGCAGTTCCACAGAGCTCCATCAACCGCGCGACGTTTCTGTCGCGGGCTTGCCGCCATGCGTTTGTTGATCGTCCCACTTGGCGCCATAAGCCCGAGTCGCCTCCTTCAACAAGGCGATATCCGCTTGAATCGCCCGGAACAGCCACAGGGCTAAAATAAAACCGACAAGGCCACCAAACCCCAATATTCCCAAGAGCATTGAAGCCCAGCGTGACCCGACCTGAGGGCCGAGGACGAGTCCTAAGGTTAAGACCAGCATCGGCAAGGCTCCGGCCATCGCCAAATAGCGCCACTTCCAGGCATCAACACGCATTAACGTTGCCGTATCGTCGGCGGCGACAGAGCCCGGCGTGATGAATGCCAGATAGAACACATGCGTGCATAGCCACGTCACGACCAAGAAAGGGTAAGTGGCGACGATGACGCCGCATATCGTCAGCGAGGCGATGAAGTAGACGTAGTCGCGAATTTCCAGCGCGCCGATCGTCAAGGGATAAATAGGGCCAGCCACAATCCAAATGCAAGCGCTGATAAGTGCGACGTAGTGCCCTAGCATCAAACAGCGTCGCCGCAAGAACGCCAAGGATTCGTGCGGTATGGCCACGCCCCTCAGAGCGTCCGCGAGGCTACGGGTCACGGGCCTGGCGAAATAGACGAACAAGGCGATGCCCAACGAGAACCCGATACTGTTGACGAGTAGCGCCCAAATCCGAAAATAGTGTTCCGCCTGTTCGATCCCGCGCCCGGACATGGGATGCACGATGACCTCCCAATTGAAGAGATAGTTGAACAATGCGGCGGCGGCATTCGGGAGCAGGCTGACAATCAGCATAAGCGCTAACGGATACTTCGCTGCTAACCGGTGCCCTGCAGTAGCCCTCGGGCCGAGCCGCGACAGGTTGCGGGCTAGCGCGCGCAGCGGTTCGATTTTCTCTAGAACGTCAAGATAGTGGGGTTGAACCGACGTAATAGCTTCCAAATCGGTCAGCGCTTCTTGCCAACTCCCACGACTTAACTTAGCCAATGCCGCGGCGTACTGGCGCGAGATTCGCGGCTCCACGGTAACGTTTTCTATGGCTGCGAATAGCCGGAGAATATCGGCGTCCCAGCGATCATGCGCAAGCGAAACCCCTTGCAGAGATGCGAGCACCTTAAGTTCGTCCGGGAGCTCGTCCGCCTCCGGCATCTTGGCGTTGCCCACCAGCACCGGAATTATCGGAATTTTCCGTTCGAGCGCAGCGGCGATCTCGAGACGCACGAAGTCGGTACGATCATCTAATCTACGTTGCCCGACCTCATCGCGCACCTCGACCCAACTCGGGCCAATGATCGCTAGCAACAGTTCGCAATTGCCGACCGCCTCTTCGATGATGCGCGGGAAATCGCTTCCAACCTCGATGTCTTCCATGTCCAGGAAGACTTGCTTACTCCCGAAAGCATTACGCATATCGCTCATGAGCGCTCTGACGTATCCGGGCGAATCGGTACGCCGGTAGCTTATGAAGACCGAACCTCTGAACTTCGGGTTAATCGGCATATCATCGCGCGAAATGGCCGGGGATCAGACGGTGACTCTACAAGCTTAACCGATTGAAGTCTCGTTGCGTCCATCAACCGGTGTGCCGCACGCCATCGCCTCGATCGTGCTTAGGCCGAACGGCTCATCGAAGTTGATGAGGTGCGCAGCGCGTCGGCCCCGGCTAGCGGTTTTGAGCCAAGCGAGCGGTTCGCTGATATCACCCGTCGCCAATGCACTACCGCGACCCCTTCGACCGCTTGCTCGTGGCGCAGGCCATGGCCTTGCCGGCTCATTTGTTGACCGTCGATTCTGCGCTTCTACCTTACTCAGATCTGGTCCGGTGTCTCTGAGGCACCTCTAAACAAGCCATGATTATCGCCCCGCTATCAAACGAATCTCTGCCTGAGACGCGCCTAGCGCAAGAGGTTTCTCGATCGCCGCGCGCCGGAGTGAGTAGCGTCACAGGACAACGACGATTGAATCGCGAGTAGGCCGAGCTTGAGCGATTCTATGGCGGCGGAGCGGGCGGCGGCCCCCCCGCGGGACATCGACCTGCGCCCCTGAACGGTAAGGTCGATATCACGGCACGTGAGCTACGGTCGAAGTGACGCTGCCCGCACTCGGCTACGGGAGATGCCGGGTGCGGACCATGGTGTGTCTAGCTACGTCTACGGAATCCTCACCGGCAACGCGTCGTCGCCGGCGGCGTTGGTCAGACGCTGAAACGCGTGGGCCAAGACGAAGTCGGCGACGCGTCGGCCCTGGCGAATGCCAGCGGTCTTATCGAACTCCCAGTGGATGCCGAGGTAGATCCGGCTCTGGCCATTTTCCTCCTCGGCCGCGGACAGGTTCGGGAACGAGCGTGGAATGAACGGCCGCACATTGCCCTGGTTATCCGTCGTCACGCCGTTGAACTCGTCCGACACGAAGGTGAAGGCAATGTGGTCTGTCCCATAGAACCGACGGAGGATCTGGAATAGCGCGCCCCCGAACGTGGCGTGCCCCGACGCGTAGGCGGGAAAGGGGGGCGTGAAGTTCACGCCGGGATTGATGTTGCTGGCCGGCGCGCCGAGCGGCGAGAAGCCCGGATCGACGATGGTGTCGGCATTGCCGTCGGGATAGGCTTCGCGGATGCCGCCGACGGGTCGCCAGAACTTGTAGAAATACTTCGACTCCCAGCAGGCGATGCCGGCGTCGGCCATGGCTGTGTGCACCAGCGCCAGGAGCCGAGCCAGATTGACGACATGCTTCGTGCCCGTGCCTCGCTGGTTGGCGATGAGGACCGCGATCTGGTTGTACAGCCGCGGCGGCGCGCTCAGGTTCGGCGTTCCGTCGTAGCCCCAGTAGATGCCAGCGATGGTCTGCTTCGGCGTGCGCTCAGTGGGTGTATTGCTGCCGTCGCCTCCCAGGCGTTTCACCTCGTTGAACGCTCGCGTATACCTCGGGCTGGTCAGGGCCGGCGGAGGCGGGACGCGGAACTGGTCCGCAGACCGCAGCACGAACGGCTTCACCTCGGCCCACCTTGCACCGAGAGCGAGGGGAATCAGGCTGATCGGGTCCTGTCGCCATTCGCCCGGTCCCGTACCAGGGAAATAGTCCACGTCCACCACCGGCTCGGCGTGGTCGGAGCCGTCATCGGCCCGGTCTTTCAGGATGGCGGCCGCCGCTCGCCCGCCGAGCGCGATGCCTCTGGACTTCTTGTCACCATCGGGGAATTCGGCGAGGTCTTCCGCGAGCAGCGAATCGAACGTTGCCGTTTGTGCCGGCCAGAGCTTCACGAGCGTGTCGTGCGCCGCCTGCGCGATCGCTACGTTCAAGCCGGTGGGCCGCTGCACGGCCGGAAGGCCGGTGTAGCTTCGAAAGTCGTTGCCGGTGGCCGCATTCACGGCGTCGAAAACGGCGATCTGGACCATCGCCAATGCCTTCGCTTCCCTCGCCGGACCGAATTGTTCGCGGAAGACCCGCTCTTCTCCTTCCTGCGGGGGGGTGTGGTCGAGCGCGGTGGCGGCCATTGCGATGTCGTTCCAGCGAAGGATCCTAGCTCTCGGGTCAGCTCCTACCGGTTCGCTCGAGAGTCTCGACACGGCCTCGGCAAATTGAGCACCAACGTTCACCCCGTATGCATCCGTGTTCGGGGGTGTCTGGGGTTGCGAGAACGCGGCAGGCACGACCAGGCTGAGCATGAGGCCCAGCGTGGTCGCAGTCACAATACCGCCCCGGAACGTGCGGCGGCTCGGCGAAGCGGTGTGCTTGGAGGGGGCGTTTTCAGGGGTGCCAGGGCGGATCGAATCGAGGGAAGTGGTATAGTTCCTCATGGCTCCCAAATCCGGTTTTTGCCGAACGTCGGTAACGCGTGACGATGGATACTGCGAGACGAGACCGAGGTCTGTCAACAAGTTTTAATCGAAAATGTGCTCACTCTCACAGTCGATGATCCAGCCATATGCCGAGGTGAGGAACCGGATAGGCCCAAGCCGTCCGCATAGCGGTTCGGGAGATCGGTTTGGATTCTGATACGAACCCGCACGAACGCCGCCGCATTGAAGCGTGTATTCCCAACGTCTTGCTCTCCGCTGCGTGGCGCGAGAGTAAGGCCGCGGCTCAGAACCAATCAGTTGAGCAAGCCCTACGCGACATCGTCTCCACAGCGGTCAAACCCACCCGAGCAGAAGTGCTCCTGGAGATGGACCGGATCCGACGCATGAGGCCAGGCCCGCTTACGACCGACAGTGCAGAGCTCATTCGGGAAGGCCGGGCGGAACGATGATCGTCGTCGATGCGAGCGTTGCCTGCAAATGGTACCTCGACGAACCGGATTGTGATGCGGCACGGGCGCTCGTCACCGCAAAGACGGAGTTGATTGCTCCCGATCTCATTCTGGCCGAATTCGCCAACGTCGCATAGAAGCGCCTTCCTCGGGGTGAAATCACCGAGCAGCACGCCACCGCCATGGTCGACCACTTGCCTTATGTGCTTCTCGATATCGTACCCTCCTTAGCACTACGTCATCGTGCATTGAGTATCGCGATAGCCCTTGACCATCCCACTTATGACGGCTTCTACATCGCGTTGGCGATGGAACGTGGCCTGAAGCTCGCTACGGCGGACAAACGTCTCCTCGACCGAGTGCACGGTTCGCCGTGGGAGGCGACAGTGGTGCACATTAAAAGCGCTGTCACCGGATCCGATGGAGAGCAACGAGTGTGAAGTTCTCCCTAAAATTATTAATTCGCCATACCGTAATGTACAAAAACTCGATCGACGCCAGATTATACCGAGTTACCGGCACTTGATAGGTCCGATGGAGTGGTTGATATAATCGCGCCCTACCGTGCTAGATTCCTTGTTTTAACTAGTTTTGTATTTCTTGAGTCAAGTTTTCACGCGGCGAGTTTTACGCGATCACACCAGGAGGTGACGGCCTGTTCGGCGGCTGAAATGCGCGCTGCAGGGATGCACCGGGCGCCTGCGCCGAAGTGCTGATCAAGGCCAGAGCGGGACGTAGTATGCGAGCATAGACGCGGCTATAAAAGA
>JBIMKD010000089.1:0-2118 GCA_043673815.1 Chromatiales bacterium | reverse complement strand
TAGGCGCTTACTGAAACAACATCGACAAAACTTTGTCGGTTTCAGGCCGCAATGCGCAGGTCTTCGAAAAGAGTGAACATGTCCTGCCGGATGGTTTCATAGTGTTCATCGATCGAGCTCCAGTTTTTGGGTTTGCGTCCGGTTTTCGGCTTGCCGACACCAGCAAGAATGGGACGGAGGACCTTTTCGCGGAGAATGACCAGTGCTCCGATAATACGGATGGCTTCCGATGGAACGGAGTATCGGCGAGATTTGCCCAGCTTGGCTAAGAGATTTTTGCCCTGGAGCTTTTTCAAGTCGTAAGCAGCCCGGCGTACATCGTATTTGACAAGGGCTGGATCTCTCATCGATTGCACGGTGGCGGCGAAGTCCCCAACCGTGAATCCACGTGGAGCACAGGATAACGACAGGGTGGCATTCAAGACGGTGCGCGCTCGGGGCCTGTTGATGTCGATGCCGCCGATTTTCGTCTTGCCCAGGCAAGACGGTTGAGGCAGTTCATCCAGAGTGGCATCGCTGACGAAGGTGGCATCCATCGCGTACACGCGATCTAGAAACTGATTTGCGATTTGTTTCAGGCGGGTCACAATCGGCGGAAACTTCTCCAACAGTCGGCCACAGCGGAGTTCTTTAGCGTTGTGAAGAATAACCTCGATACGGAGGACGCGTTCGCCTTTGGTATAGACCTTGAGAGTCAGCTTGCCGAAGTGGAGTTTAAAGATCGTCAGGTCATACTGAGGTCTCTCGACCACGACTTCCAATCGAGGCCGTTTTCTATTTTGCCTCCAGTTCGGGCGGTCTTTAGCGCCGAAGATGGTTTTCAACAGTTTCACATTCAAGCGGACCCGCGTCCGGTCGACGAGCGCTTGGACAATCTCTTCCATCTGTGCACCTCGACGGAAGATAAGATTGCGGCTGTACTCCACCTGATAGACCGAGTACTGGTAGTGAAACCCGCTGTGTTGTTGTTCCTCCAGATCCAGCGCAAAACAGAGGCAGGCACTGTAGATCCACCGCTCGCAGACCTGACTCAGCCGCCCTATAGTCCGGGACTCGGACAAGGTGTCTGCGACTTCTGCCAAGTCTGCGGGCTTGTCGATGATGGTGAAACAGTTTCCTTCTTTTGTAAAGGGAATCCTGTTGATTCGAGCCCGGCAGGAGACGTACTCATGGCCATTCAACATGATCTGCGCACCGAACGGGGGATGTCCGGCCATGTCCCCAGTCGGGATCCATGATGTGGAGGAATAGTGGTTGATGAATGCTCGCTTGGATTCCAGGTTTCGGATGACGCCTTGTTTGGACCGCCGAACTTCCCACACCGTGGCCGGCGCCCGTGCGACCAGAATCATGAACAGTCCGCGGACGGAAGGATTTTTCTCGAGATGCTCTTCTGCGATCTGGTGCTTTCTGTTATCCGAACTGCAGTCGATGATCGGAATCCCGTTCGCTTTCGCATAACCACGAACTCTGCGGCTAAAACGTCCGGCCGTCCTCATCAAGTGGGCATTGTCCAGTTCTTCTTCCGCACCATCATGAAGCTGCCGCCACCAGGACCGGAAACCGCCCGGCGAGTAACACAAGCTGAAGTTTCCGTTCAGCACAATCCGATCGACGCAGTCATAACTGCCTGTTAAAAGTTCTTGATAGAGTTCGCCGAGCTGATCCGCCATGGTTGTTTACGCTACAATGATTCAACGACGATCCATGAGTCTGCGCGAAGGCCTGATGCGATGAAAGATTTTCGACAACTGAGTACGTGGCAAAAATCTCATCAACTGGCTTTGGTTCTTTATGAACGAACACGATCATTCCCTCGCGAAGAAATGTATGGACTGACAGGACAGATCCGGCGTGCTGCCACATCGATTCCCGCCAATCTTGCTGAAGGCTGCGGAAGGGATGGGATGCGGAACTCGCTCGCACACGATTTGAAGCTGCTCCAATCCGAAGATTACATGCAGTTGACGGGTGGTTGAGCTAAAGCGCATGCTCACGGCACTCATTCAAAAGCTGACGGCTGAACGCTGACAGCGCTTTTTCGTAGACTGCGCGTGGAACCGGCTGCCCGAAGGGCCACTTTTTCGCGGCGCAGTCTGCGAAAAAGCCTAAATTCTT
>JBIMKD010000088.1:0-9938 GCA_043673815.1 Chromatiales bacterium | reverse complement strand
GCCCATTGCGTTGTTCCACGAAGCGGTGGTGTTTGAAGAAAGAGACCTCGTTGGCGGTGCATTCCACCCGTGCCATGAGACCGAATTTATCGTAAAGCTTGAGGCTTGCGGGTCCCATATGATGGCGGATGCGTGTACCCTCAATACGGGTGTGAAAATCATTACCGTGGCGCGAATCGCACCCGCCCCAGTCGAGCACGATGACATTGCGCATCCCGGCCGTCCCCTCGTAGATGCAGCAAGGTCCGAGACTGTCAGGTTCGCTCACGCCGCCTCTCTGACCACGCCCCCGAGCAGATCTCGGTACTCGTCCTCCGTATACCAGTCGACCGGATAGGCGTCTCGCCGGGGAATCGACGGCCGCGGGTCGTCCGAAACAACGAGTTCGTGGAGGCGCTCTATCCGGAAGTCCATTTGGACGCGCTGACCCGCGTTGGCCTGACCGAGCCGCGTAATATTCAAGACAAGGAGTGGGCCGTCAACGATCATTTCCGCCAACTGCCTCTGCGAAATCTGTCATCGGATTGGTCGCACGCGTTGCGCTTCCTATGGTTTAAGACCTATGCCGTATTTTTCGTCATGCCTTCCAATGCGCGAATTACCGTGCAGGAGCCCATCTCTGTGGATCAGTTGCGTGACCTCGCCGCACTGAGAGACCAGAAGACCCCTAAGAGTCCATGTGCTTGCCATCGATTATGGACTTTACAAAGGGTTGTTCATCGCTTCCATCGCCATGGCCGTGTGGATGCCAAGAAGGGACGTTTGCTATCCGCGTCGATGTACTATGTCCTTCTCAGTGCACTGCTCCCTGCCCCTTTCGTAATCGGCCATGCCTCCGGAAATCCTGGCGGTGTTGTATAGCTTGATGTTCCTCTGCGTCACTCGTTTTCTTAGCATCGCGAGCACCCCGGCCGCCGCCCGTTCTGAAGAAATGAGTCCGGAGCGCGAAGTAGTTCGCGGCCATTGATGCAACGAAGTTTAGCTACGCCGCCTTCCGCTACACGAACATATGCGGTGGCGCCACCACTTGTCGTCGATCTGGATGGGACGCTGATCCGGACCGATCTGCTGTATGAGACCGCGACGCGGGCGGGCGCCGCTAAAATCCGTGGCCGCCGCGGTTCGCGTGTTGCGGGGTAAGGCCACGCTGAAGTCGTTCTTGGCCGAAGCGGGGGCGCTGCACTGAAACCCTGCGTCCGACACCATTTCCCACCGCTTAACCCCAGAATTTATACAACTAAAAGGTAAACTCCCCGCAACTGGCGTTTAAGCGTCGTTGACACATTCCGGACCACCTGGCAACGTTCCTTTACTACCAGTTCCAGAATACAATACGCTATTCTCCTGGTTGCCGCGCTGTCATTATCGTTGTTGCCCCGAAGTCTCTGCCGTCGGTAAGGTTGCTTGATCGCCCGTTTGGAAACTACTAGCGGTTATCTAAGGTCGATCAGAGCGATTACGAGAAGTGCTAGATAACCCTATGTCATGGATTATGCACAGGAATTAAGAATCATTTTTATGGAGACAGCATCTGGCAATTCCCAGTGCATAGCCGTTCCGAATACCGGAGTCATTTATTTAGATTATTCCAATCGCGATTGTTGAAGATCATCCATGTCTAGACACGACATCTATTTCGCCGCCTGGGCATTTGTTTTACCAGTCACATCAGTATTACTGTTTCCCTCTATTCAAGGGACGACGCCCGGCTATTTATTCGCGCTCGCCGCTATATCTCCGCCGGTAAGTCTGCTCATCATTCCTAAAGAGAAGATATTACCGATATTTTATGATTTAGCTTTAGCTTCCTTCGTGTTTGTGGCCCTTAATGCACTCGCGCAATTAAGCCTGGCATTTTCAACCATCACCTATTTTCCGCTCAGCTTACCGCTAGTGGATTCATTCGAAACTGATAACAGAATACTAATGAGAAGAACGATGTTCACCCAGTCTCTGTATTTGCTTGCGGGTGCATCGACTTTTTTTTTCGTGAAACACTTATATCGCGAAAACTGGGACAAATATTTTTTTGTCGGGGCCACAGTATTTGCTTTGTATGGTGTTTATGAATGTCTTTATTTTTTGGCGACAGGAGACAGCGGCGACTTTCTTAGCAACCGAATTTTTGAAAGCGGACAGTTGTTCGGTGACACGCATACTGGAAGCTGGTTTCAGACGATCCATCTGGGACCATTAACGGTCCAGAGGCTCAAAAGTCTAACGTCAGAACCTTCGATGTATGCGTTCACAATCCTCCCTTATTGGATATATGCCTTGCATACCAAACGAACCGTTGCCCAGGGGTTTTTATTGATCACTTTGGTAATGAGCACCACAACAACAGCGGTTTTGGGGATTTGCACTTATCTGCTCATCAGACTTAGATACTATGGCTTGATAGATAGATTCGTCTGTGTCGTAGGTGGTATTTTAATCGTTTTGTTGGCCATGGGATTATTTGGTAATGAGTATATTTTGAATGCCTATGCTCAAATAATCGAGGATAAAGTGACTGCGGAAAATCAATCTGGGGCTGGGAGATTCGCAACCTTTATGACGTCTTGGAAGTTCTTTGTTGACCTGCCCCTTGCCAATCAATTATTCGGTGTGGGATACGGCTACATTCGGGCTAACGATTATCTCTCGACGCTGTTTGTTAATCTTGGTATCTCCGGTTTCCTCCTAACTACCCTTATCTTTGTGTATCCAGTAGTTAAGTTGGGCCGCACATCGAGGGAAATAGGAATCAGGGCCGCGCTTATTGTGATTTTCGTCACGATGATGATTGCTAAAGCGGAATTTTCATTACCATTTATTTGGCTCTTTTTGGGCATTGCATACAACGAGATCAAGAAGCGCGACAAGAGCTGGACTCCCAACTTAGGGACGTGAACTAGCACGGCCACGTCGACGGCGTGCCAAAGTCGCTATCGTTTCTGTCCATCGAACTAGGTCAGATCGGATACTACCCGATTCGAAAGTTGTAAGAATTTGGCTCTTCCGGGACCGCTCGATCGCGAGGAAGATGGAAGTGCGGACCAGAGGCAGAGAAACGAGATGCAGGTCAAGACTATCCTTAATCGTATCCAGAAATTCAAATCCTTTGTCTACGGTGCGGTTCGCTGGCGCTTTACCCGAACCGCAGTTCACCCACAGATTCCGCTGAGGAGGTATATTTATGCTGATGGAACGTTCAGGTGATCTGCCAGGCGTAGAGCGAGAGCGACTATTGTGAGCGTCGGGTTAGCATAACCACTGGTTGGAAATATGGAGCTTCCGGCGATATACAGGTTGGAGATCCCATGCACTCTACAGTTGCGGTCGACCACACCGCTGCTCGGATCGTCCGCCATACGTGTGGTTCCCATATGATGAGATTGACCGCTCATACCGTCCCCCCCCCCGAAATCCGGCCATTCATTGTCGTCTGTACGCAACCATTTTTCCATCCGTACGCGTCCCAAATTCTGTTTGCCAAACTCCAATCCTATAACTTCCGTCAGCCTTCGAATCGTCAGTTTGTCCAATTCTGTTAATCGCCAGTCGAGTCGTATCTTCTGCATGCCCAAAGCATCCCGCTCTTCGCCTAAGAATACGCGACTATCACGGTTTGGTGCCTGTTCTGAATGTGCGACCAGAAAAACTTTCTTGATAGGTGAGATAACCCCCTTACCAAGAACATAACGGCGGTAAACGTTGTAGCCGACATCGTCCAGGTTTCTTATGACTCTCCAAACTGCTTCGAACAGATCTTCGGGCACTTTACCAGACATCCGGTAATGTTTGAGACCTTTCCAGATCCTGCGGGCCGCTGCAGTACCGTCCTCTGGATCCGTTTCATGATCTACAACGGCGCTACAATTAAGTATTTGCTGTTCCCGCTGGAATAAATCCGAAGCGACAATCCCCGGCCTGTACTGAACCCCGTTTACAGAATTTCTATTGTAACGGTCTACGAGATCATATTCCTTGTCCAACGCAATAATCCCACATCTAACCTTAGGATGTTCCATAAAGAAACGGCCGACTAGATCTTTGTCACTGCCTAGACCGCCCAACATCACCGTGTTGGAAGCAAGAAGTATCCGGGCATTTTCTATAGCTCCGCAGCAAAGCACAAAGTTCTTAGCATGAAGCCGATCGGCACTACCGGTAAGTGATCTTAGGTCGACATGCGTAACGTGGTTGCCCTGCTCGGTTGTTTGGATATTGGTGACATTGGCGTTGAGGACGACCGTAATATTGCTAGCCTGTTCGAGTTCTTCCCGATAGACTGCGCCGAAACGCGTTGGCGGGCTGAATTGCCAAAATCGAGTGTTTAAGCGCGTTGGGGTGAATCCTGGGTCGGCTAGTCCTAATTCCTTCCACAGTTCGCTTTCATACTGATACGGTCCCAACTGGCAAATCTTTTGGGCGCGCAGGTAGTAGGGATCGAGGTCCATTTTTGTGATTGGCCATCCGCTGTACGGTACCCACGGGCGCGCCTCAAAGTCTATAGAGCTCAAGGTGGAACACATCCCCTCCCAATGGTTCGTTGTTCCGCCCAGAAAACGCAATCGGGTCGCGGCCAAATCGAAATAGGGCAATCCAACGATTTGCCCTTCCGCGAGCTCTTGAAGATCGGCGCTATATTCTAGACCACCACTTTCAAGGAGACACACCCGGGTAGTCGATCCGATAAATTCACGGGCGAGCGTGATACCGGCTGCACCCGCACCTATAATGCAAAGATCGAATGCGGTTAGTGTAGGGCTCTCTGCACGACCAAACTCAATGATCACGATGCAGCCTTATACCAAGACCCCCAGTGCACAGATGCGGGCCTCAGTTTGAGCCAAGATCCACCCATCGACGAGCACGGTCCTCCCTTCTTCAAAATCGTTCGTGCGTCGCATCGCCAGGTATTGCCTTAACTGGCAAATCGTCATCGTCCTATCTTGAAGATCAGGCGGGAAAAGACTCCACATGAGCTGAGCCCGATCCCCTTCATTCGGATAAGTCTCAAGATAGCGCCAGCCGAGTGCCTTGGCGGCATCGAAATCCCGTAGAACTTGCGCGATCAAGGTCGACAGTCCCCCTGTGCTGGCTCGCGTTGCGGGTGGCAGGAGTGCTGATACTAACTCCGCATTCCACGAAACTAAGCCAAAGGAAGACGCCAATAGAAGAAACGCTCGCCTTGTCATATGTCGCCAAGCCCCCTTGTTGATAGCTGCAAACCAAATCCGCTGTGATGTAAGCTGTAATTCCCATCTGCTACCGTGAGCCTGAACCTACCGGACCTTGCACTCCAACCTTCGAAGTATTCTCTCCTCCGAATTCAGCGAGAAAGCTACACCAACCTCTACTCCCTGCGAGCTAAGGAGTCTTGCAGTTGGTCGCGTCGGCTACGCGTGAGGATTGGTACATCGCCTTTCGGCATGCCCCAGTTTCCGATTGTAGCGATTCGGCACCCAGGATAATGTAATATCGCACCCGTAGCAACGAACGGATCACCTATAGCTCCTTAACTGATTTGACTTTTCTCGCTAGGCAATTCACCCTTCGGGTGTTCTATATCGCTATTGACCAGTGCCCCCAGTGTGGCGGCGCCTTGAAGATCATCGCCGCCATTGAACGTCCCACCGTGATTGCCAAGATCCTCGCGCATCTCGGCTTGCCCGCCAGAGCACTGCCCCGGCACAGGGCATTCGATCGATTCCAAACGGCCTGATTCCAACCAATTTGGTACCTCGGGCCGATGAATGGCCCGAAAATTCCCCGATTCTGGACCGAGACTTCGCGTAATTGACACCCCGCACGTTCAGCGGTATTTTCGCTTTCGAGGAAAAAGGGCGTTTATTTTCCTTATACTCCTCATGGAGGCGGGGATGCCGATCACTTGGAGGCTATTTGGCCGTGAAACTGGTTCGGCTGATCGCGATCAACTTGGCGGTGTTCTTTCTCCTTCTTGCGCTCCTCGAAGGCGCGCTTCGCGTTGCGTATCCTGGCCTGCATTCAATGGGGAGCGATTACACCCTGTTCCGCGCAGTCGACGGCGGTTACGCATACGCTCCCAATGCGCGAGGATATGCGCACGGCGCTCTGTTCGAAATCGACGCCGACGGTTTTCGGAAATTTTCGTCAACCCCAGCGGACCACCGCGACAAGATTCTTCTGGTCATGGGCGATTCCGTGACTGTTGGGGTAGGCGTACAAGCAGATGCGATATATCCCGCGCTTCTTGACAAGGAGTTGACAAGCAGTCGGGTAGTCAACGCGGCAGTTAGCGGCTACGGCTTCTCCGATTACGTGGTGCGTCTCAGAAAGCTGTTACCCGAGCTGAGACCCGAGGGTGTAGTGCTAGGACTGTGCCTCAATGATCTTAGCCGCACCAGCCAGACGAATATAGTGGCTGAACTAAAAGACAGGCGGAAGACCTGGGATGACTACGTCGTGCGTTATCCCAACCCGATCATCCGTACTCTTCGGTATGCGGATGACAACTATCTCGGGGTTAACCGGTATCTCAACCGTTATTGGCTGACCTCCATCTGGCTGAAGAACATGTTCGCCGACTCACCGAAAAATCACTTCCTGGCCGAGTATGCCATGTATGAGCGCCCCGATGCCCCTAGCCGGTTACGAGACGAGCTATCAGCGATCCAAACGTTGGTCCGGGCCAACGGTGCATGGCTGCAGCTAATGGTGTTCCCCTACGAGTACCAGATGCGGGTCAAGGATCCGCAGCTATTTTCGCCACAGCGGCTAATCACCGAGACCGCCAAGAGCCTCGGCATCTCGATCCTCGACCCGATCCACGTCATGGTCGGCCGGCCCTCCAAAGACCTCTTCCTCTATGTCGACCCGGCGCATTTCTCTGCCTCAGGACACAAGATCGTGGAGCAGACGCTGCGTGAACACTTAGTCTCCGCCGGAAGGGTATCGGTGCGCCAATAGCCGACGACGCTTTTCATCCGCGTGGTAGGCCGTAGACCTCGTGCATTTGACTCACGCGACGTTTCGCGGCGAACAATGCACAGCGTGATCCAACCACCCTCGAATCTCGGCTGGATGAGGAACGAATTCTGCTGGAAGAACCGCCTGCCACGTTCCACGTTCTCCCTGTCCCCATCGAAAGGAATCCCTCGAAACCGTGGTTGAGAAGATTCTCCAGCGCATCGGCATAATGTCCAGGATTGCCTACAGCTCTTTAACTGATTTGAATTTTCTCGCTAGGACACATTCACCCTGATCTACACCAATGGAAAACCTTGATCGGAGAACCTAATAGGAACGTGAGCACATATAAGATCTGTGTACTATTCGGAGGTACTGGTTTTATAGGCACGCATTTCGCGCGCTATCTGTTAACGAATGAGATTGCTGAGAAGGTCTTTCTCGCCGACCTCCGACCGATCGAGCGTGGGGCTTGGCCGCAAGGTCTGCTAGACCTATGTAAGAGCGGACAGATCGAACATGTGCCGATCGATGTGCGCTGCCCCATCCAACATCCTGCTCTATCCGAGCGGGTTGATCTGATTGGAAACTTCGCCGCCGTGCATCGAGAACCAGGCCATGAAGCGCTCGAATACTATGCCACCAACCTTCCTGGCGCGGAAAACGTTTGTGCCTGGGCCGAGCACATTTGCTGCCAGCGCATTATTTTCACGAGTAGCATCGCGCCGTATGGTCCAACTAAGGACAATAAGGACGAACGATCCTTGCCTGTTCCAATTTCTCCATATGGAGCATCAAAGTTGGTGGCCGAAAAAATTCATATTGCCTGGCAGCTTGCAGGTAAAGGTCGCCGTCTCATAATCGTCCGCCCGGGAGTGGTTTTTGGAGCGGGGGAACACGGCAATATGACCCGCATGATACGAGCGTTACTAGGACGGTACCTTTTCTATATAGGGAATCGTCAGACCCGGAAGGCGGGCGGCTATGTAAAGGCGCTCTGCCATGCTCTCACGTGGGCATTGGCACGGCTAGAAACGCAAGGGATTAATGTCGAGTTGTTCAATTTTTCAATGGACCCGACTCCTACCGTCGAGGAGTATGTTCAGGCTATCTGCCGTGTGGCTGGTGTAACGCGGTTTGTGTCTTCGGTTCCCTACCATCTGTTGCTCGCGGCATCTTATGCGATAGAAGCGGTGGGCCGTCCTCTGGGCATTAACCAACCAATTAGCCCAATTCGTGTCCGCAAGTTGGTGCAATCAAACAACATTGTTCCCAGCGTTCTTTACCATGCCATATCAATATCAGTATACCCTCGACCAGGCACTGGAAGATTGGCAGCACGATGCTCCAGAGGATTGGGCGAAATAAGAAAGACTTCCGACTCGGAGTGAGCAAACAATGACAAACCAGCAATTTGATGTTGTGGTGGTAGGCGGAGGTTGCGTGGGTCTCGCGGCTGCGTACAAAATCAATACCCGGTATCCTGAGCTGAAAATAGCTGTGCTCGAAAAGGAAAATAAGCTGGCGGCACATCAGACCGGCCGCAATTCAGGCGTTATCCATTCCGGCATATACTACAAACCGGGCTCCCATAGAGCGAAAAACTGCGTTGAAGGTCGCCGTGAACTAGCACGCTTTGCCAAAGAGCATAAGATCCCGCATGACATCTGCGGCAAAATCATCGTTGCTACGGACGTAAGCGAACTAGCACATATGAATACAGTATTTGCCAACGGGCAAGCTAACGGAGTGGAAGACATAGAGCTGATTGATTCGAAAAGAATCAAAGAGATTGAGCCGTGTGTTGAAGGCATCGCCGGTATTCGCGTAGGGTGCACGGGGATCATCGATTTTCCACGCGTAACGCGCATGCTGGCTGAGTTACTGAAACAGCAGTTTGCTTCTAGCAGAATATTTCTTGAAACTGAGATGAAAGCGTTCGTGCGCCACGCCGACTCGATTGACATTGTCACCAACCGTGATCGTTTTAGAACTCGCTATTTGGTGACCTGTGCAGGGCTTCAGAGTGATCGTCTTGCTCGCGTGGAAAGAACAATAAAGGATGTCATAATAATTGGTTTTCGCGGCGACTATTATGACCTGACCGATAAGGGCATGATGAAAGTGCGTAATCTTATCTATCCCGTTCCCGATCCCAAATTTCCTTTTCTCGGTGCACATTTCACACGCATGATTACGGGCGGTGTGGAATGCGGGCCCAATGCTGTTTTCGCCTTTAAGCGTGAAGGTTACGGTAAATGTTCTTTCAGTTTACGTGACACAACCGAAGCCTTATCTTACTCAGGTACCTGGCGATTTATCAGGAAACACTGGCGATTCGGTATCGACGAATACCGTAGTGCTTTGTCAAAAACCTATTTTATGGAACGTCTACGCAAGCTCATTCCTACGCTTCAAAGTGAAGACATCGTTCAGAGTCGTTGTGGTGTGCGCGCTACCGCCCTTGACCCCGAGGGCGAAATAATCGACGATTTCAAGGTCGAACAGAATGGCAACGTTATTAACGTAATCAATGCACCTTCGCCTGCCGCCACAGCCTGTCTAGCGATTGGCAAGACTATTCAAGAAATCGCGACCGAACGGTTCGAGCTAAGCAGTGCCCAATCACCGACCAGATAGGGATCCGTATTATCTATCGCAAAGCTGGACGGCGCGCGATAATTCACCGCCTTGCAAGCCTTCATTGAAGGTTTCCAGCAAGCATGTCCATGGTTGAGAGACGCGCGTATGAACTTACAGTAACCTTGGCTCAGGCATCCTCTCCCGGCGACGGGCGGAAAGACGGCCAGCGCGTCGCCTTCAGTCAGGACACCCGCGTCGCGATTGATAGGTTCGATGTAAACGGGAACAACCCTGTGTTCCAGAAATCGGGATAGGGGGAAGCCTCACGGCTTCGCCCCTCCCACACCACCAGGCATACGGGTCCGTACCATGGCGGTTCGGTACAGTTAAATAGAATAACGAGGGTCTAAACGTGGAAG